>NZ_CAWNZA010000013.1:0-64127 GCF_963878885.1 Pseudomonas sp. R9.37
TTCAAGCCTGCGTTCGGCCAGCGTGGTTTAACGGGGCGCCTGAGATCAAAATCAAAAGCAAAGCACGGCGGCCTAGTAGCCGACCTGAGTGGTAGAAGCAAAAGCACAGCCGAGGCGGCCTGACAGCCGACCTGACCTTGAAGGCTGAACTCAATCAAAGGTGGGAGCTGGCTTGCCTGCGATGGCATCAACTGTGTGTCACTGATACACCGAGGTGCCTGCATCGCAGGCAAGCCAGCTCCCACAGAAAAGCAAGGCACTGCGGTGCTGGCAGCTGAACGCGGTCAACTTGTGGGAGCGGGCTTGCTCGCGAAGCGGTGTGTGAGTGACACATGAGCTGACTGAACCACCGCCTTCGCGAGCAAGCCCGCTCCCACAGTTGGATCGCAGTGCATCAGGTAGATGGGTGTCGTTTGTACTCGATCAAAGGTGGGAGCTGGCTTGCCTGCGATAGCATCAACCCGGTGTACCTGACACACCGAGGTGCCTGCATCACAGGCAAGCCAGCGCCCACAGAAAAGCCAAGCAGTGCGGTGCTGGCAGCTGAACGCGGTCAACTTGTGGGAGCGGGCTTGCTCGCGAAGGCGGTGTGTCAGCGACACATGAGCTGACTGAACCACCGCCTTCGCGAGCAAGCCCGCTCCCACAGTTGGATCGCAGTGCATCCGGTAGATGGGTGCTGCTCGTTTGTACTCGGTCAAAGGTGAGAGCTGGCTTGCCTGCGATAGCATCAACCTGGTGTACCTGACAGACCGAGGTGCCTGCATCACAGGCAAGCCAGCTCCCACAGAAAAGCCAAGCAGTGCGGTGCTGGCAGTTGAACGCGGTCAACTTGTGGGAGCGGGCTTGCTCGCGAAAGCGGTGTGTCAGCGACACATGAGCTGCTGAACCACCGCCTCCGCCAGCAAGCCAGCTCCCACCTGTGCATCGCTGATTCCACGCCAAGTCTTACTCGGCATACGCCCAGGTCATTCGAAACGACGCACCGCCCCACTCCGAATCCAGCACTTCCACTTGTCCGCCATGCCACTGGCTGACCCGTTTTACCAATGCCAGGCCCAGGCCGAAACCGCCGGTGCGGCGGTCGCGGCTGGCGTCGAGGCGCAGGAAGGGTTCGAAGATCTTTGCCCTCCCGTCCATCGGCACACCAGGGCCGTCGTCATTGACGCGCACTTCGTAACCGCTGCCAAAGCTGATCAACGACACTTCAACACGGCGCTCGGCGTAGCGAATGGCGTTGCGCAGCAGATTGATCACGGCACGCGCCATAAAGCGTGGTTCGATTTGGATAAAGTCGACCTCACAGGTACGCAATGACAGCTGCACACCCGCCGCCTCAGCCTCCAGGGCCACGCTGCCGATCACGCTGTCGAGCCAACTGTGGGCCTCGATGTTTTCGCGGGTGACCTGGGTGGCGCCACGTTCCAGGCTGGCGTAGGTCAACAGTTCGGAAACCATTTCCTCCAGTTCGCCCAGGTCGGCGTACATGTCGGCGATCAACTCACGGCTCTGTCGCGGGTCGGCCTGCTGCCTGAGTTGATCAAGCTCGAACGACAAGCGCGCAATCGGTGTGCGCAGTTCGTGGGAAACGGCGTTGGTCAGTTCGCGCTGGTTGGCGATCAGGCTTTCGATGCGCTCGGCCATCTGGTTGAAGTGCCCCGCCAGCTCGCGCACGGTGGAACGGCGCGGCAGCAGGATGCGCGACGCCAGGTCGTTGTCGCCAAAGCGTTGCGCGGCCAACCGGATATGCTCCAGGTCGCGCCAGTGCGGGCGTACCCAGAAATACAGGACGATGGCCAGACACAAGCCGAGAAAACCATAGGCCCACAGGTACAGCCACTTGGGCTCTTCCGGCAGTTTGATCTCCAGCAGTTGCGGCCCGCCGTCGATATTGGTCAGGAATTCCATGAAATCCCCGCGCACCACCAGCAAGCCGTCGGCCAGCAACTGCTGTTCGCGCTCGGTCAGCGCCTGGGTGTCACTCTGCACCAGCTTGAGGCGCAAACCATAATGGGGCTGCAGTTCGTCCAGGCGCGCCTGCCGGGCCTCGCCGTGCAAGGGTCGCAACTGCTCCACCAGGCCATAGGCCGGACCGCGCAGCGCCTCACGGTTATAGGTTTCGTTGGCCTCGGGCAGTAACTCGTCGAAGGTGTAGTTGACCAGCCAGATCGCGCCCGCCAACCCCAGCGCCAGGATCACGTACAGGCGCAGAAACAGCCGCAGCATCTAAACCTCCCACGCAAATGGATTGAACAGATAGCCCTTGCCCCAGATGGTCTTGATGCACACCGGCTCACGCGGGTTGTCATTGAGTTTGCTGCGCAGTTTGCTGATGTACACGTCGACGCTGCGGTTCAGGCCATCGAAGGCAATGCCGCGCATGCGGTTGAGAATGTCATCGCGCGAGAGGATCTTGCCCGCGCTGCTGGCCAGCAGCCAGAGCAGTTCAAATTCCATGGTGGTGAGGTCGATCTTGTCACCGCCCAGGCTGACCACCCGGCAACTGCGGTCAATCGCCAGCCGGCCAAACTCCAGCGAGCCGCGCACGGTGGGTTCGGGCACCTGGCGACGTTGCAGCGCACGCAATCGCGCCAGCAGCACCGGAGGTTTTATGGGTTTGATGACGTAGTCGTCGGCGCCGGACTCAAGGCCGAGGATATGGTCCAGGTCGTCTTCCTTGGCGGTCAGGATCACGATGGGCGTGTCGGACAGGTTACGAATCCCGCGACACACGTGCAGGCCGCTCTGGCCGGGCAGCATCAGGTCGAGCACGACGATTTTCGGCTTGAAGTCGAGAAATGCGGCCAGGGCTTCGTCACCGCGGTGCACCACCCGCACCTCGAAACCGTGTTGCGACAGAAAGTGCGCGATCAGCCCTGCCAGCTTTTCATCGTCCTCAACGAGCAGGACCTTGCCCAGACCCAGGTTTTCCATAAATTCTCAGTGTGGCTGCGCGGATTGAAGTGCAGGCATTATAGGTGGCAAGCTGCTCAACAGAAGCCGCTGGCCATCAGTGACCGACCAAGCTTCATGCTTTTAAGAGTTTTTAACAAATAGCCTGCAATCTTTAACGCCATTAACAGGGAGTTGTATGCGCAAGGATTACCTGGCGTTCTTTGTTTCGCTGTTTCTGTCGCGGCTGGCGGACCAGATTCTGCTGTTTATCGTGCCTCTGATCGTGTTCCAGACCACTCGGAGTGTGTCCTGGGCGGGCCTGGCGTTTTTTGTCGAGTCACTGCCGCGTTACCTGGCCTTCCCGGTGTGCGGCGCGGTGTGCGACAAACTCTCGCCGGTGCGCATCCTGCATATCAGCCAGATTTACCGGGCGCTGGCCTGCGTGGTGGCCGTGGCCTTGTACGGCGTGTTCGACGGCATTTACTGGATCGTCATGCTCTCGGCGCTGTGCGGCGTGCTGACCACCCAGGGCATCATGGCGCGCGAAGTGTTGATGCCGCATATTTTCAAGCAGTACACCTACGCCAAGACCCTTTCCTATTCACAAATCGCCGACCAGAGTGGCCTGGTGCTCGGCCCGCTGCTGGCGGCGCTGATGCTTGAAGTCTGGGCCTGGCATTGGGTGGTGCTGGGGGTTGCCGGGCTGTTTGTGCTGGCGGACCTGGCCATGCTGCTGTGGCAGCGCACCAGCGCGGTGAGCCTGCCAACCTTTGAGCAGCACCGGGACATCTGGCTGCAACCGCTGCGCATTGCCTTCGGGCATATCCGCACGCTCGCCGAATTGAAACGGATCATCACCCTGGCGGTGGGCGTGAATCTGATTATTGGTGTGACGCTGGCCACGTCGGCGGCGATGGTCACCGGCCACTATGGCGCCGGCAAGGACACCTACGCCCTGCTGCAAGCCGCGGGCGCCGTGGTGACGATCGGGATTCTGTTTTACCTGGCGCGCGCAACCTTGCCGTTGAAGGTACTGGGCGGCCTGTCGTATTCGATGATCGGCGTGGGCGCGCTGATCACGGCCATCAGCCCCGGCGTGTGGGCCTATACCCTCGGGTTCCTGCTGATCACCGGCTTCGACAAGATGTTTAACGTGTACCTGCGCAGCACCCGTCAGCGCGTGATTCCGGTACAGGATTTTGGCAAAACCGTGGGCGTGATCACGCTGCTCAACAACCTGTCGCAGCCATTGGCGGGTTTGCTGATTGGCGTGCTGGCGGCGCCGCTGGGCACACAAACGGTGATCCTGCTGCTGACCGGGATCACCGCACTGCTGGGCGTGGCCGTCGCCTCAGGCTGGCACGCCACTGTGAAAGCGGAACTCGATGTCGGGTGATTCGATCAGTTCCTGCTCGGTCGCCCTGACCCGCTCGATCACCTGGGCGATGTCTTTGGCGTCGCCGTACTGGTAGGCCAGTTTCAAGTAACCCTGGAAGTGCCGCGCCTCGCTTTTGAGCAGACCGAAATAGAACTTGCCGAGTTCTTCGTCCAAATGCGGCACCAGCGCTTCGAAACGCTCGCAACTGCGCGCTTCAATGAAGGCGCCGACCACCAGGGTGTCCACCAGTTTGACCGGCTCATGGCTGCGCACCACTTTGCGCAAACCCGAGGCATAACGGCCAGCGTGCAGTTGGCGCAGCTCGACTTTGCGCTTTTTGATCAGGCGCATGACTTGCTCGTGGTGCACCAACTCTTCGCGCGCCAGGCGCGACATCATGTTGATCAGGTCAACATGCGCGTGGTACTTGGCAATCAGGCTCAAGGCGGTGCTGGCGGCTTTGAATTCGCAGTTCTTGTGGTCGATCAGCAGGGTTGCCTGATCGGCCAAGGCAGCCTGGACCCAGGCGTCGGGGGTGCGGCAGCCGAGGAATTCGTGGATTTCGGGCAGGTTCATCGGGCTCACGGGCAAATAGATCACAAAAGGGCGCCGATTATACCGACCCCGCCGCAGACCACCAGCCACTGGCTTTGATGTGCATCAACATGACGTCTGGCGGGCAGCAACTATAGTTGTGCAAGGCCCCTTTTATTGCGTCTCTGGAGATCCGTTCATGCAAGCTATCCGCAGCATCCTGGTGGTCATCGAGCCCGAGCACTCGGAAAGCCTGGCGCTCAAGCGCGCCAAGCTGATCGCCGGGGTCACCGGCGCTCACCTGCATTTGCTGGTCTGCGACAAAAAACACGAGCATTCGGCGCTGCTGAGCCTGCTCAAGTCCGGCCTGCATGAAGACGGCTACAGCGTGACCACCGAGCAGGCGTGGAATGAGAGCCTGCATGAAACCATCATTGATGTGCAGCAAGCCGAGGGCTGTGGGTTGGTGATCAAGCAGCATTTCGCCGATAGCCCCCTGAAAAAGGCCTTGTTGACGCCGGCCGACTGGAAGCTGCTGCGTTATTGCCCAACGCCTGTGCTGCTGGTGAAAACCTCGACGCCCTGGGCCGACAAGGTGGTGCTGGCGGCAATCGATGTGGGCAACAACGACAGTGAACATCAGGCGCTGCACAACACCATCATTGATCACGGCTTCGAAATTGCGAGCCTGGCCAAGGCGCAATTGCACGTGATCAGCGCCCATCCCTCGCCCATGTTGTCGGCCAGTGACCCGACGTTTCAGCTCAAGGAAACCATCGAGGCGCGCTATCGCGAGCAGTGCAAGACGTTCCAGGCCGAGTTCGATATCGACGACACCCATTTGCACATCGAAGAAGGCCCGGCAGATGTATTGATTCCCCATGCGGCGCATAAGTGGCAGGCGGCGGTGACGATTATCGGCACCGTGGCGCGCACCGGCATTTCCGGAGCATTGATCGGGAATACGGCGGAGGTGGTGCTCGACGAGGTGCAGAGCGATGTGCTGGTGCTCAAGCCGCAGGAACTGATGGATCATCTGGAAGCGCTGGCGACCAAGGCGTGACCCACTGAAAATCCCTTGTGGGAGCGGGCTTGCTCGCGAAAGCGGCGGATCAGTCAATTAATTGATTGGCTGACACTCCCTCTTCGCGAGCAAGCCCGCTCCCACATTTTTGCTGTGCGGTGTCAGCCAGCAAATGCATCGTTGAGGAACCCCGGGGCGATGTAGCGCTGGTAGTGCGCCTCCGAGAGGATAAAAAACTCCCGATCAATCGCATCGCGCAGCTCCGGCAGCGCCCAGTCGCGAAACTCTGGCAGCAGCACCATGCCATAGGCTTCCAGGTTGGAAATCACCCGTGCGCCCCGGGCGATCAATTGGTAGGCCCAGCAATACTCGGACTGGTGCGGCACAAAGCGAATCTTGCGCTGCTCCAACTGACCGCGCAGCCTCTTGGGGTCGAACACTTCGAGTTTACCGGCCATCACCTGCACCAGCAGTTGCTCGAGCCGCAGCCATACCGCGCGCTTTTCTTCCTCGTTATAGCCATTCCACAGGATCACTTCGTGGTGGAAGCGCTTGCAGCCACGGCACACGAGATCGCCGTAAACCGTGGAGCACAGGCCGACGCAGGGGGTCTTGATGGTTTGGTTGGGCATAGGCAACGACACACAAATCCGCGAAACAATGCCGCATGTTAGCCCTTTGTCTAAGGTTGATCACCCAGCAAACTTGGTTAGGCAACTTACCTTTAGATTTTTTTTGCCGTAGAATCATCCGGCCTTGTAAGGCGCCAATAATCCGCTGGAAGCTGTTTTCAAAGCGTCACGAGCACAGTCGTTCCTTCAGAACGGTGTTGGCGATGGTTATTACCCGGTAGGTAATTGCCAGCGCCAACCCTCATCAGCTCCGTTCTGCAGGCGTAAAACTTTGAAAGCAGCTTCTGTGAGGAATGCCGGCAGCGCTGGCTTTGCGGCCCAAAAAGCCCCCGAGCGCATGCGTGCCGTTCATTTCTGGATGAGCGTCCCGTGGGACCACTGATGAGGGTAATAACTGTGCTTGAAGCCTACCGCAAACATATCGAAGAGCGTGCAGCACTGGGTATCGTTCCCCAGCCGCTTAACGCCGAACAAACCGCAGGCCTGGTCGAGCTGCTGAAAAATCCCCCGGCTGGCGAAGAAGAATTCCTCGTTGACCTGATCACCAACCGCATTCCACCAGGCGTTGACGAAGCTGCCTACGTCAAGGCCGGTTTCCTGTCTGCCCTGGCCAAGGGCGAAGCCACTTCCCCCCTGATCGACAAAAAACGCGCTGTTGAACTGCTTGGCACCATGCAAGGCGGCTACAACATCGTGACGTTGGTCGAGCTGCTGGACGACGCCGAGTTGGCGCCTGTCGCTGCCGCCCAACTCAAGCACACCCTGCTGATGTTCGATGCGTTCCACGACGTGGCTGAAAAAGCCAAGAACGGCAACGAGCACGCCAAAGCCGTGCTGCAATCCTGGGCTGATGGCGAGTGGTTCAAGAACCGCCCTACCCTGGCCGACAAGATCAGCCTGCGCGTGTTCAAGGTCACCGGCGAAACCAACACCGACGACCTGTCCCCTGCCCCGGACGCCTGGTCCCGCCCTGACATCCCGCTGCACGCCCTGGCCATGCTGAAAATGGCTCGCGAAGGCATCGTGCCGGACGAGCAAGGCAAGACCGGCCCGATGAAGCAGATCGAAGAGATGCGTGGCCAAGGCTTCCCGATCGCCTACGTCGGTGACGTGGTCGGTACCGGTTCGTCGCGTAAATCGGCGACCAACTCCGTACTGTGGTTCTTCGGCGACGACGTTCCCTACGTGCCGAACAAGCGCGCTGGCGGCTTCTGCTTCGGCAGCAAGATCGCACCCATCTTCTACAACACCATGGAAGATGCCGGCGCACTGCCAATCGAATTCGACGTCACCAACATGAACATGGGCGACGTGATCGACCTGTACCCGCATGCTGGCAAAGTCTGCAAACACGGCACCGATGAAGTCCTGACCACCTTCGAAATGAAGACCCCGGTGCTGTTGGACGAAGTTCGCGCTGGCGGCCGTATCCCGTTGATCATCGGCCGTGGCCTGACCGAGAAGGCACGTGCCGAGCTCGGCCTGCCGCCTTCGACGCTGTTCAAGCTGCCGGAAGCACCGGCTGAAAGTGACAAGGGCTTCACCCTGGCGCAAAAAATGGTGGGTCGCGCCTGCGGTCTGGCAGAAGGCAAAGGCGTTCGTCCTGGCACCTACTGCGAACCGAAGATGACCACCGTGGGCTCCCAGGACACCACCGGTCCGATGACCCGTGACGAACTCAAAGACCTGGCGTGCCTGGGCTTCTCGACCGATTTGGTGATGCAGTCGTTCTGCCACACCGCGGCTTACCCTAAGCCGATCGACGTGACCACCCACCACACCCTGCCTGACTTCATCATGACCCGTGGCGGTGTATCGCTGCGTCCAGGCGACGGCATCATCCACAGCTGGCTGAACCGCATGCTGCTGCCGGACACCGTCGGCACCGGTGGCGACTCCCACACCCGTTTCCCGATGGGCATCTCGTTCCCGGCCGGTTCCGGTCTGGTCGCGTTCGCCGCAGCCACTGGCGTCATGCCACTGGACATGCCGGAATCGATCCTGGTGCGCTTTAAAGGCAAAATGCAACCGGGCATCACCCTGCGTGACCTGGTTCACGCCATTCCTTACTACGCGATCCAGGCTGGCCTGCTGACCGTAGAGAAGAAAGGCAAGAAGAACGCCTTCTCCGGTCGCATCCTGGAGATCGAAGGCCTGAACGACCTGACGCTGGAACAGGCTTTCGAGCTGTCCGACGCCTCGGCCGAACGTTCGGCTGCCGGTTGCACCATCAAGCTGTCGAAAGACTCGGTCACCGAGTACCTGAACTCCAACATCACCCTGCTGCGCTGGATGATCGGCGAAGGCTACGGCGATGCACGTACCCTGGAACGTCGTGCTCAAGCGATGGAAGCCTGGGTTGCCAACCCTGAGTTGATGGAAGCCGATGCCGACGCGGAATACGCCGAAATCATCGAAATCGACCTGGCTGAAATCAACGAGCCGATCCTCTGCGCACCTAACGACCCGGACGATGCCCGTCTGTTGTCCAGCGTTGCCGGCGAGAAGATCGACGAAGTGTTCATCGGTTCGTGCATGACCAACATCGGTCACTTCCGCGCTGCCGGTAAGTTGCTGGAACAGGTCAAGGGTCAGCTGCCAACCCGTCTGTGGCTGTCGCCGCCGACCAAGATGGACGCTCACCAACTGACCGAAGAAGGCTACTACGGCATCTACGGCAAGGCTGGCGCGCGCATGGAAATGCCGGGCTGCTCGCTGTGCATGGGTAACCAGGCACGCGTAGAACCGAATTCGACCGTTGTGTCGACCTCGACCCGTAACTTCCCGAACCGTCTGGGTGATGGTGCCAACGTCTACCTGGCCTCGGCTGAGCTGGCGGCAGTGGCTTCCACGCTGGGTCGCCTGCCGACCGTCGAAGAGTACATGGGCTACGCGGCCAAACTGGACACCATGGCCAGTGACGTCTACCGCTACCTGAACTTCGACCAGATCGCCGAGTTCCGCAAAATCGCAGCAAGCGCCAACATCCCGGTGATTCAAGCCTAAGGTGTGTTGATGTAGCTACACCGGGTAAATCAGCGCCGCGTATCGCAAGGTACGCGGCGTTTTTTATGCCGGGCATACAGCCTTCACAAAACACCTGTGGGAGCTGGCTTGCCGGCTCCCACACTTGACGCTTTGCACACTCAGGACGGGTGCCGCAGCGCCAATTGCACAGCGCCATCAACGCTCAAGCCACTGAGCAACACCTGTGGCGCAAGCGCCTCCGGCAAGGCTTGCAGCACTTGCAACGCCTCATGCCGCACGCGCGCCAGCACCAAACGCTTGCCCTCCCCGCGCACCTGCGCGAAAAACGCCGCCAGCGCTTCGATACTGGTGCCATCCAAATCCGGAGATTCTTCCAGGCTCAGCACCACCGCCTCCACCGGCGACTGGCGCATCAGGCGCAATGCCGCACCCAGGATGCGCTCGGCATTCGCGAAAAACAGCGCCTCGCTGGGCCGTACGATCAGCAGACCTGGCACTTGCACGGCATCGGCGTGGTGCTCACGATCGACAAAGTCATGACTGTCACCCAAGCGCCCCAGCACCTGGATATCAGCCGCCGACATCTGCCGCAGCATCAGCACCACGCTGATCGCTACCGACACCAGCAAGCCATCCAGCACGCCCAACACCAGCACCGCCGCCACGGCACAGATCACCAGCAGACGATCGCGCCGCCAGAGGAAATAACGCCCCAGCGGCTGCAGGCTCAAACCACGGCCCAGCGCGTAGATGACGATGGCGGCAAGCACCGGCTCCGGGGTCAGCGCGACATAAGGCAGCACCGTCAACACAATCACCAGCACCACCAGCGCGGCGACGATTCCGGCCAGGCGTGAACCGGCACTGGCGGCCTCATTGGCCGAAGTCGCGGAATAGCCGGCACCGGCCGGCATGCCGTGAAACAACCCAGAGATCAGGTTGGCCGCACCCAGCGCGAGCAAGTCGCGGTTGGATGACACGCGATCGCCGTGTTTAAGCGCGAACGAGCTGATAGAGCCGTAGGACTCCGCATACAGGATCATCACCAAAGCAAACGCCAACTCCCCCAGGCGCAGCCAGTCGGCAAACGGCAGCACCGGCAAATGCCCCAACTCAAGACGCAGGTCGATCAGGCCGATCAGCGCCACGCCATGGGCCTGCAAATCCAGGTACTGCCCGGCGACGATTCCCAGAATCACCACCAGCAGCCCACCCGGCAGACGCGGAATACGCGCGCACAACCACAACACCATCAACGCAACCGCCGCGACCATCGCTGCCGGCCAGTTCCATCCAGGCAGTTGCTCTATCAGTTGCGGCAGGAAGCGGATCAGGTTGTTATCGGTCAGGTGCACGCCGACGACGCTGGCCAACTGCTTGAGAATGATGGTCAGCGCCAGGCCGAAGGCAAACCCGCGCAACACCGGCTTAGCGATAAACGAAGTCACGCCACCGAGCTTGAACAGCCCGGCCAACAGGAACAGCACGCCAGTGATCAACACCAGCCCGAATGCCAGGGCCAGCCTCAGCGCCGGATCACCACCCGCCAGACTGGCGGTGGCGGCCGCGAGTACGGCTGCCGAGGACGATGTGGCCGAGACAATCGCAAACCGGCTGGTGCCGAACAGGCCGTAGCACACCAGCCCGGCAAACAGCGCAATCACCCCTGCCTGGGGCGGCAGCGCGGCGATACTGGAATAGGCCACGGCCTCCGGCAGCAGCAAACCGGCAATGGATAACCCGGCGAGCAGGTCCTGGGTGCGATTGGGTGGCGTGGCAACGGGGTCAGCTGTTTCAGTTTTCAATCGGCCCGACCCATCCCGGCAAATAACGTGCTTCCTGGCTGCGCGCCAGGCCCATGGCCTTGCTCAACAGCTTGGCGTTCGGCTGGCTGACCACGTCGCTGCCGATGCGGCTGCGAAAGAAGTCGGCCCACAGAAACTCGCTGAACGGCGTCGCGTCCTTGGCGTAGCCACCCGCCATGCGCAACAGGCCCGCCAGGCTGCGGTAGGGATCGTCCTGCAGGTCGGTAATCTTGCGCGGAATGGCTTCGTAGGTTCGACGCAAGCCACGCGCGTCGTAGGGATGCACCCACTGATTGAACGCCATGACATTCCAGAAAGTGCTGCGCTCCACAAACGACAAGTCCTTGAGCATCAGCAACGAAACACTCTTGACCTCTTCCAGCAGCAGGGCGAGGCCGAAATGGTGATGATCGGTGATGTAATAACGCTCGTCCGGCCCCAGCACGCAAGGAAACCAGTGCTTGTCGAGCGCGGCGGCACGTTCCTTGCGCTTGAGCCTGGTCCAGGCTTCGCGCTTGGTAGCGACTTCAGCCATGCCGACGGTCAATTGCGTCGGATGCAGTTTTTCCAGTTTGCAGGTAATCAGTTGCGGGCGCGGCCGTGCCATGAATCTCTCCACAGGAAATGACTATGCCGACAGCTTAGCCCTCATTGCCTGCCCGGGGTCGAGACTCGACAGGTTTTCCAAGGCCAAAAAAAGACCGATTCGCGGAGTGCGCGAATCGGCCTTGGGCAGCGCAGCTCGGTGTCAGGACAGCAGCGAGTAGACCAGCGCGGTAATCGCGACCAGACCAACAGCAGTGACAAACACATTGGACGCCTGCCCGCGGTACTTGGCCATGGCGGGCACTTTGCGGATCGCATACATCGGCATCAGGAACAGGATCGACGCAATGATCGGCCCGCCCAGCGTCTCGATCATGCCGAGGATGCTCGGGTTCAGCGTGGCGACGATCCAGCACACCACCAGCATGAAGGCGGCGGTCATGCGGTCCAGGGACTTGGCCGCCGGGCGGCGACCGGTCTTGAGCACCAGGCCCTTGAGGCCTTCACTGGCGCCGATGTAGTGGCCCAGGAACGACTTGGCAATCGCCACGAACGCAATCAACGGCGCGGCGAAGGCGATGGTCGGGTTGTCGAAGTGGTTGGCCAGGTACGACAGGATCGACAGGTTCTGTGCTTTCGCTTCGGCCAGTTGCGCCGGCGTCAGGGTCAGTACACAGCTGAACACGAAGAACAGCACCATCACCACCATCAACAGGTGTGCGCGGCACAGGATCTGCGAGCTGCGCTCATCCGCGTTGGCACCGTACTGGCGCTTCTGGTCCACCGCAAAGGCCGAGATGATCGGCGAATGGTTGAACGAGAACACCATCACCGGAATCGCCAGCCACAGTGTGTTGAGTAACGCCGACGGCGCCGGTACTTCACTGGCGGTGCTGAGAATGCCGCCGGTCCAGTGCGGGATCAGGTACACGGCCAGAAACAGCAACGCGACGATAAACGGATACACCATCAGGCTCATGGCCTTGACGATCACTTGCTCGCCGCACCGCACCACGGCCAACAGGCCAAGGATCAGCACAAACGCCAGGATCGCGCGCGGCGGCGGCATGATGTGCAGCTGGTGTTCCATGAAGCTGCTGACAGTGTTGGTCAGGGCCACGCTGTAGATCAGCAGGATCGGGAAGATCGCGAAGAAGTACAGCAAGGTGATCAGTGCGCCGGCCTTGAGACCGAAATGCTCTTCGACCACGTCGGTAATGTCCGAACCTTCACGGCCGGACAGGACGAAACGGGTCAGGCCACGGTGGGCAAAGAACGTCATCGGGAATGCCAGCAATGCCAGGATCACCAGCGGCCAGAAGCCCCCGAGGCCCGCGTTGATAGGCAAAAACAAAGTACCGGCGCCGATGGCGGTGCCGAACAGGCCAAGCATCCAGGTGGTGTCCTGGCGGCTCCAGCGCGTGAGGGTTGCAGGTGTCGTTGCATAGCGTTCGTCGACGCTATTGGCCTGATCATTCATCCGGTCGGATCTCCGCATTTCCACAGCCGGGACGAGTCAGAAAAACCTGACAGGCAGCGCACCGACCATAACAAGCGCGCGATTGTCCGGGATTCTCCTGAATAAGCAAAGACTTAGCTGAGGAACGGTGGCCTTTGGCAGATCAGTCGGGGTCGCTGCAAGCAGCGGTTCCAGAGGGCTGCAGCGCCGTCGAGATAATACATGCCCAAACAAATCTATTTTAGAATCGCGGGCTTTGCTGTACTTTTCAGGCAACGCCCGCCTTTATTCTGAGAGCCCTGTCATGCCTCGCGTGTCCCGCAAACAAGCCGAACTCAACCGTGAAATCATCGTGGAGGCCGCCACGCACCTGTTTCGCGAGCGCGGCCTGCACGGCATCAGCCTGGCGGACGTGATGGCCGCCGCCGGGCTGACCCACGGTGGTTTCTACGGGCATTTCGCGTCCAAGGAAGCCTTGGCCAACGAAGCCTGCCAGAAGGCCTTTGAGCATTCGAACCAGGGCTGGCAGGACAAGGTCGAGCGCAGTGAAGACCCGCAATCGGCATGCGAGGCCATCTTGCGCCACTATTTTTCGGCCACCCACCGCGACAATCCCGGTGATGGCTGCCCGATATCGGCCTTTACCCCGGACATGTGCCATGAGCCCGCCAACACGCAACTACAGCGCACCTTCATTGCCGGTGTTGAACGGTCGCTGGAGATCTTTGCGCAGTTTCAGGCCCAAGACCGCCAGGCCATGCTGGCCAACTACGCGATGATGATCGGCGCCGTCACGCTCGCTCGTGCGACACGCGGCAGTAGCTTGTCAGACGAATTCCTGGAGGCAGCACGAAATACGCTGCTACCCGAGGCGAAATCGACCGCGTCCGTTGACAGCCCTGCGCCCGTCCCAGCATGATCGGGCCATGAAGCCTATTGAGCTGCACCTCACCTGCACCACCACCACGACCGCTTATGGCGGGTCGTGCGGTTGCTGTGGGTGCTTGAACTAAAACACCCGGATTCAACCCAAGGCCCCGCCAGCAATGGACGGGGCCTTTTTATTGCCCCGCCCTCTGGCCACTGCAAGGAGCAAGACCATGGCAAACGCCCTGCTGATCATCGATATGCAAACCGGCTTATACGATGGCCCGGACAAACCGTTCCAGCGCGAACGGGTACTGGAGAACATCAACCAGCTGATTCAGCGCGCCCGCGCAGTCAACGCGCCGATCTTCGTCGCCCGCCACACCGGCCCGGCGGGCTCGCCGATTGAAGCCGGCAGCCCGCCCTGGCAGCTGTGGCCCGGCCTGGCTGTCGACGAAGCCCGCGACCATCTGTTCAATAAAACCCGCCCCAGCTGCTTTTTGGGCACTGACCTCGCCCGGCAACTGGCGGCGGCGCAGGTAAATGAACTGGTGATCGTGGGGATGAAAACCCAGTTCTGCATCGACACCACCTGCCGAGTCGCCGTGGAACTCGGGTTTTCGGTGATCTTGCCGGAAGACAGCCACACCTGCATGGACACCCCGGCGTTGTCGGCCGAGGCGATCATCGCGCATCACAATGCGACCCTGGCCGGGGCGTTTGTGAAACGGGTGGAAGCGCACAGCATCGCGTTCTAACGGCGTCTATGTGGGATTTTTCTGGCCGAACAAAACGTTCTGTCTTACAAATCCCGCATACTCACCTCTCAAACCCTTCAGGAAGAGCCTTCCGATGTCCACCACTGTTCTGGTCCTGGTTGAAACCATCAACGAATACCTGCAAATCATCGAGAGCAACGACTTTCACGTGATTCTGGCGCCGACGCCGGCCGAACGCGCCCAGGCGATCAAGGCGCATGGCGGGCAGATCAAGGCCGTTCTGACCCGTGGCCCGCTGGGGCTGTATGCCGAGGAAATCGCCGCATTGCCCTTGCTCGAGGTCATCTGCGTGATCGGTGCCGGTTACGAGCATGTGGACCTGCAGGCGGCCAGCAACCGCGGGATCGTCGTCACTAACGGCGCCGGGGTGAATGCGCCGTCGGTGGCCGACCACGCCATGGCATTGCTGCTGTCGCTGGTGCGCGGCGTCCCCCAGACCGACGCGGCAGTGCGTCGCGGCGAATGGCCGAAGGTGATGCGCCCGTCCCTGGGCGGCAAGCAATTGGGCATCCTCGGGCTCGGCGCAGTGGGCATGGAAATCGCCAAGCGCGCGGCACTCGGCTTCGGCATGGAGGTGAGCTATCACAACCGCCAGCCCCGTGATGACGTGGACTACACCTATTGCGCCACCGCCGTGGAACTGGCGCGCACCTCGGACTTCCTGATCCTGGCCACCCCCGGCGGTGCAAGCACCCGTCACCTGATTGATCGCCACGCCCTGGATGCGCTGGGGCCGAACGGCTACCTGGTGAACATCGGGCGCGGCAGCGTGGTAGTCACGGCGGACCTGGTGGCGGCCCTCGAGCAACGGCGAATCGGCGGCGCAGCACTGGATGTGTTCGACGACGAACCCAAAGTGCCGGACGCCCTCAAGCGCCTGAGCAATACCGTACTCACCTCCCACGTGGCCGGCCTGTCTCCCGAAGCCGCCCACGATACGGTGCAGCGCGTGGCCGATAACCTGGTGGAGTACTTTGCCGGCCGCCCGGTGCTTACCCCGGTGACGCTGCCGCCGCGCAACTAGTAGCGAATAGCCAGCGCCGATGTGAAACCTGACTACACTGCTTTGCGGGGATGCTCAGGACGTCGGTGCATGACCGGCGAAGGATCGCAGAATGTTTGGCCACGGACTCGGCCCGGCCCGCCAGCGCGGCGCCATCGGTTTGATCGGCGCGGTGACCCTTGGGGTTGCGCTGTTGTTTCTATTGCTGGTGGTCAACAGCGGTCGCTTGTACCTGGAGAAGCGCAAGTTACAGCGTGTAGTCGACACAGCAGCGCTCGAAGCGGTCAGCCGCAGCGGCACGTGCGCGGCGCCCAGTAACAATGCGGCCCTGTTTGCGACTCAAAGCGCCGCGCGCAACCACTTCAACATTGACGACAATCGCACCCTGGCAGTTGCCTGCGGCACCCTGGCCACGGGCGCTGACTTCATGCGCACCTTCAGCGCCGACCCGGCCAAAACCGATGCTATCCGGGTCATCGCCACCCACCGTGTGCACACCAGCCTCGCCCATGGCTTACTCACGCTGTTCTCGGCTCAACCCCTCACCATGATGACGCTCTTGAGCGCCACGGCGGTCGCTGCCGCGCCAGCTCCGACAGTGGCGTCACTCACCGTGCGCAGCACCTTGTTGACCGTCGACAGCACCAAATCCGTGGCCCTCAACGCCTTGATCGGCGGCTTGCTGGGCGGCAAATTGCAGCTCGACGCGGTGGGCTGGAACGGTTTGATCAACACCAATATCAGTCTGCTCAAGTACCTGGATGCCTTGGCCATCCGCCTGAACGTCAGCGCCGGCAATTACGATCAGTTGCTCAAGACCGACGCCACCGTCGGCCAACTGATCCAGGCCGCCATCGACGTGCTCAAGCTCGGTGGAGATGCGGTCACCCTCGTCATCAACAGCCTCGAAGCCATCAAGCTGATTGCGCCGGGTACGCAAATCCTGCACTTGGGCGACCTGATCAATATCCAGAACGGCACGGACAAAAGTGCGCTGGATGTGAACCTGCAACTGTTCAACCTGATCCAGGGCTTTGTGCAGTTGTCGAACAAGGCCAGCGCCGTTGCCGTTGAGCTGCCGGTGGATGTGCTGGGGCTGCTGGGCGTCACTGTCTCGACCAAAGTGATCGAGCCTGGGCAACTCTCAAGCATCGGCGACCCGAAGAACATCGCCACACAGCCTATTTATGTGCGAACCGCGCAAGTGCGCACATTGATTTCGGTCAGGCTGCCGATCGTCACGCTGGTCAATAACGCGCTGGGGGGCGTGGTGCAGGCGTTGAATGAGGTACTGAGCGGCTTGTTGGGGCTGCTTGACCCCAATTGTTGCCTGGTCACCAGCCTTGAGATCGGCGACACACTCGACATTGCCCTGGAGGCCGCCGGTGGCAGCGCCAAGGTCACGGATTACAGGTGCGACAGTGGCAAAAAATCATTGTCGGTGCTCGGCGAAACCTCGGCCCTGCACGTGATGATTGGCCAGGTTGATCCGAAAAACCTGTTTTCATCCACCCAAACGCTGCACGTCGACGAGTACCCGCTGGTGGATATCGGTACCAAGACCTGCAAGCGCGGCACCGGCGTCTGTGGCGACCGGCAAGCCTTCGCGGCAGGCGGGCTGGGCGTGCGCGTCGACAGCGATGTGGCCCGGACCGAACGCGCGCACACCTACACCAACCCGCCGGCGGTCAATCTGCCCCCGACGTATTATCAATTCGCTGCCTCGAACGTCGTCAGCAGCCTCAAAGAAACGCTCACCGGCATCCAACTGATCAACCATCCACCGAAAATCGCCAGCCTGTTGGGCGCCGTGCTGGGCCTGGTCACGGGCCTGCTCAATGGCTTGCTGTCAATGCTTGGGGGCGTGATTGGCGGGGTACTCGGCCCGCTTCTCGACCCCATCGTCAATAACCTGCTCGCCGGCCTGGGCATTGACCTGGCAAAAGTCGAAATCGGTGCCAACCTGTCCTGCAACCCCGCTGGCCGGGCGATGCTGGTGATTTGAGCGCATCAGGCCCGCTGATCATCATCCAACACGCTAACCTATTAAGCCGCCCCGACCTTGTCGCTGGACGGCGGTGCGCATTAGATTAGCCAATAGTCCAAGGCCTTTAGAATAAGCAGAAGGGATAAGCATGGCGCTTAACGACCAATCGACCCAGATTCGCCCAGGCGAAGAACTTGATGCCAGCCTCATCGATCCCTACCTCAAGGCGCATATTGCGGGCCTGCACGGCGCGGTCAAGATCAGCCAGTTCCCCGGTGGCGCGTCCAACCTGACTTACTTGCTGGAGTACCCGGACCGGGAATTCGTGCTACGCCGCCCGCCCTTTGGCCACAAGGCCAAGTCCGCCCACGACATGGGCCGCGAATACCGCATTCTCAACCAGTTGAAAGATGGCTTCCCGTATTGCCCCAAGGCCTACGTGCATTGCACCGATGAGTCGGTGATCGGCGCGGAGTTCTACGTGATGGAGCGCGTCAACGGCATCATCCTGCGCTCCGACTTGCCCGCCGAACTGGGCCTGGACGCTACCAAGACCGAGGCGCTGTGCAAAAGCTTTATCGACAAGTTCGTCGAACTGCACAAGGTGGATTACGCCGCCTGCGGCCTGGCCGACCTGGGCAAGCCCGAAGGGTATGTAGCGCGTCAGATTCGCGGCTGGAGTGATCGCTACGAGAAAGCCCTGACCCCAGATGCCCCAAGCTGGGAGAAAGTGCGCGCCTGGCTCAACGACAAGATGCCGGCCGACCATCCAACCTCCAGCATCGTGCACAACGACTACCGCTTCGACAACGTGATCCTCGACCCGCAAAACCCGATGCAGATCATTGGTGTGCTGGACTGGGAACTCACTACGTTGGGCGACCCGCTGATGGACTTGGGCAACACCCTCGCCTACTGGATCGAAGCCGCCGACCCGGCACCGGTGCAACTGATGCGTCGCCAGCCAAGCAACGCCCCCGGCATGCTGACCCGCCGCCAGTTCGTCGATTATTACGCCGAGCGCTCGGGCATTCAGATCGACAATTTCGACTTCTACTACACCTATGGCCTGTTCCGCCTGGCCGGCATCGTGCAACAGATCTACTACCGCTTCTTCCACGGCCAGACCCAGGACAAACGCTTTGCGCAGTTCATCCACATGAACAAGCTGCTGGAGCAAATGAGCCTGAACGTCATCGCCAAATCAGCCCTCTGACTGCAAGAACAAGGAACCCTTCATGTCCAAGACCCACCTGTTCGACCTCGACGGCAAGATTGCTTTTGTGTCCGGCGCCAGCCGCGGTATCGGTGAAGCCATCGCCAAGCTGCTGGCCCAGCAAGGCGCCCATGTGATCGTCTCCAGCCGCAAGCTGGAAGGCTGCCAGCACGTGGCGGATGCAATCATCGCCGCCGGCGGCAAGGCCACGGCCGTGGCCTGCCACATCGGTGAAATGGAGCAGATCACCCAAGTGTTTGCCGGTATCCGTGAACAGTTCGGCCGCCTGGATATCCTCGTCAACAACGCCGCCACCAACCCGCAGTTCTGCAACGTGCTGGACACCGACCTCGGCGCCTTCCAGAAGACTGTGGACGTGAACATTCGCGGCTACTTCTTCATGTCGGTGGAAGCCGGCAAGCTGATGCGCGACAACGGTGGCGGCAGCATCATCAACGTGGCGTCGATCAACGGCATTTCCCCTGGCGTGTTCCAGGGCATCTACTCGGTGACCAAGGCCGCCGTGATCAACATGACCAAGGTATTCGCCAAGGAATGCGCAGCGTTCGGCATTCGTTGCAACGCCCTGCTGCCGGGCCTGACCGACACCAAGTTCGCCTCGGCGCTGGTGAAGAACGACTCGATCCTGAAAATGGCGCTGGCGCAGATCCCGCTCAAGCGCGTGGCCGACCCGAGCGAAATGGCCGGCGCGGTGCTGTTTCTGGCCAGCGACGCCTCCAGCTACACCACCGGCGTGTCGCTGAATGTGGACGGCGGCTTCCTGTCCTGATCATGCATTCGGCGGTTGCTGGCGAAAGCTCACCGCCAGGCGGTTCCAGCCACTGATGCTGGACACCGCCATGGTCAGGTCCACCAATTCCTGTTCGCTGAACTCCACGCGCACTGCCGTGTAGAGTTCATCCGAGACACTTGATGTCGGCAGTGTCGCCACCGACTCGCTCCAGGCCAACGCGGCCTTCTCCCGCGCGCTGAAAAACGGCGAATCACGCCATACGCACAGTGCAAACAGGCGTCGCTCGCTCTCGCCACGCTGGCGCGCTGCCATCGAATGCATGTCGGTGCAAAACCCGCAGTGGTTGAGCTGCGAGACGCGGACCTTGATCAACTCCAGCAGCGGCTTTTCGATGGACAGCTCAAAGGTCGCCGCCTCCAGCATCAACATGCCTTTAAGCGCTTGCGGTGAGGCGGTGTAGTAATCCAGACGGCGTTCCATGGGCGGCTCTCGGGCGGGCAAGTCAGTGTGCGCTAGCCTAGAGCCCGCGCCCCATAAGCCCTATAGCCAATCGAGCGGTTTATGCGCAGACCATTTTGAGCGCGCTGCGCGAGCGAGTAGTCTTGGCCCAGAGTGACTGCCTTGGGATGAAACATGGAACTGCACGTGGTGATCAACGGCCGCAAAGACCTGGCCGAACAGCTGTACCGGCAGTTGCGTGAAGCCATTGCGTCCGGACGCCTGGCTGTCGGCGCGCAACTGCCGCCCAGCCGCTTGTTGGCCGAGCAAATCGGCGTGTCGCGCAAGACCGTGTCTGACACCTATGCCACCCTGACGTACGAAGGCCTGCTGGTGGGCAAGACCGGCCGCGGTACTTTCGTCAATGCCCATCCAGTGCAGACTGAGCGCGTGCAAACCGCCGCCGACCTGGCCTGTGCCGCCAACCTGGGCAAATGGGCGGCGCTGCCCTCGCCCATGCGCCATCCCACGCGCGACAGCACGCTGCGCTATGAATTTATCGGAGGCGCCACCACCCGCAATCAGTTCCCCCAGGATGAATGGCGGCGCTGTACCCAGGATGCGTTGCGGCGTATCGCCCGGGACAGCGGCTTTTACAGTCAACCCGAAGGTTTGCCCGCGCTGCGCGAGGCCATCGCCGGGCACGTCGCATTTTCACGCGGGGTGAAATGCCGCGCCGACGACATCGTGGTGACCAATGGCGCGCAGCAGGCACTGGACCTGATCGCCCGCGTGGTGCTCGAACCGGGCACCACGGTCGCCATGGAAGACCCCGGCTACAGCCCTGCGCGCCAGCTGTTCATGGCCATGGGCGCCCAGGTTGCCGGCGTGCCGGTCGACGCGCAAGGCATTCAGGTCGACCTGATCCCGGACGGCACACGGCTGATCTACGTGACCCCGTCCCACCAGTTTCCCCTGGGCATGCCCATGAGCCTGGCGCGCCGCGAAGCTTTGCTGACGCGCGCGTTCGAGCTGGGCGCGATCATCATTGAGGATGACTACGACAGCGAATTTCGCTACGAAGGCCGCCCCACCGATTCCCTGCAAAGCATGGACAGCCGTGGCGTGGTCACGTACGTCGGGACCTTCTCGAAAACCCTGCTGCCGGAGTTACGCCTGGGCTATGCGGTGCTGCCGCCGGCCATTTACGGCGCGGTGCTCAAGGCCAAGCAACTGACCGATCAGCACAGTTCCACCCTGCCGCAATGGGCACTGGCCAAGTTCATCAGCGAAGGCTACTTGCTCAAGCACATTCGCCGCTGCCACACGGTGTACGCCGGGCGCCGCGAACGCATCCTGCAGCGCCTGGCAGGTGACTTGGCCCCCTGGTTTGAAGCGGTGCCCAGCGTGGCGGGGTTTCACATGGCGGCGCTGTGCAAGGTGCCGGTGAATATCCCGTTGCTGATGGAACTGGCGCGGCGCGTGGAAGTGGGCGTGTACCCGGTGGATGTGTTCTTCCATGACACCCCCGTGCGCCAAGGTTTGATCATCGGCTTCGGCGCCATCGAGCTGCTCGACATCGACCCGGCGCTGGACCGGCTGCGCGATATTCTGCAGCAGATTGGCTAGCGGGTTTTCCCGCGCATTGGTCATTGGTCCGGTGCGCTCGGCGGCGTAGGGTGAAGATGTCTCGAACTTCTCGGAAACCTCATCATGAAACGACTGCTCGCTGCCACCCTGATGCTCGCCTCGCTCAGCGCCCTCGCCCACGAGCCGGTTTACAACCAGGAATCCATCAAGGTGCTGCAGGAACACGCCTTGACCAATGTGCCCGGCAAGAAAACCATCATGCTCACCGTCGATTACGCCCCCGGCCAGGCCACCGTGCCGCACAGCCACACCGGCACTGCCGTGGCGTATGTGCTGGAGGGTGAGATCACCTCGCGGGTCAACGATGAAAAGGCGATTACCTACAAGGTCGGTGAGTCGTTCTATGAAGCGGCCGGCTCGCGGCACTTTGAATCAAGCAATGCCAGCCAGACCCAGCCGGCCAAGCTGCTGGTGGTGATGGTGCTGGATGACAAGGCCGAGGTGCTGACGCCGCTGCCACAGTAACCAGCCACACCACAAAACTGAATTGTGGGAGCTGGCTTGCCTGCGATAGCGGTACATCAGAAACAGATGTGTTGGCTGACTCACCGCCATCGCAGGCAAGCCAGCTCCCACAGTTTGAAAGGTGTTTGATCCGAGGATTCAGGGGCGTTTGAATTGTCGGCGAAGGTCTTCGATCTGCGCTCGGCAGGCACAGCCTTCCAAGTGATCATTGACCATGCCCATCGCCTGCATCAACGCATACATCGTGGTCGGGCCGACAAAGGTCCAGCCGCGTTTTTTCAAGGCTTTGGATAAGCGCACCGAAGCCGGTGACGTTGGGTTGCCGGTCCAGTAAGCCATGTCCACCACGGCCGGGCGCTCCGCCTCGGCTGGCTCGAACGCCCATATCCAATGGGCCAGCGAGCCGGTTTCCTCCACCAGTTCGCACGCCCTGCGCGCGTTGTTGATGGTGGAGACGATCTTGGCCCGATTGCGCACGATGCCGGGGTCATTCATCAGGCGGGCGATATCCGCCTCGCCATACTGAGCGACGCGGCTAAAATCAAAGCCCTCGAAGGCAGCCCGAAACTGCTCGCGCTTGCGCAGGATGGTGATCCACGCCATGCCGGCCTGAAAGCCTTCCAGGCAAATCTTCTCGTACAGTTGAATATCATCCGCCACCGGCACGCCCCACTCGTGGTCGTGATAGCGCGGGTACTCCGGCGCCGCCGTGCGCCAGGTGCAGTGGGTCTGCCCTGTGGCGTCCGTGGTCAGTCCTGATGCATCCATCAATCACCTCGCGATTCAAGCCGCGGATGATAAGCGAATTTTTTTCCAGCCCGCCAACCGCTCAAGCGCCACGCTTGCCGACCAACTGGTCAGACCGGGACCTGTCAACCGCCGATTATTTACTTGTGATTTCAAAAAAGCCCGGCGTAGACTGGCCACGCACTGGACTTACCGGTAAGACCACAACAATTAAGCCCTGGAACCACCAGGGCACCGAATAGAGATCCCTCCCATGCTCAGATGGTGCTCGCGTTCGATTTTCCTGCAAGTCGTGATAGGCCTGATGCTGGGCATTATCTGCGGCCTGGCCCTTCCCGAATTCTCCTCGCAACTCAAACCCCTGGGTGACGGCTTTATCAAGCTGATCAAAATGCTGATTGGCCTGATCGTATTCTGCGTGGTGGTCAGCGGTATTTCCGGCGCCGGCGACTTGAAGAAAGTCGGGCGCATCGGCCTCAAGTCAGTGATCTACTTTGAAGTGCTGACCACCGTCGCACTGGTGATCGGCCTGATCATGGCGTTCAGCACCGGTATCGGCCAAGGCGCGAATATTCATCTGGAACAGCTTTCGTCCGCCGGGTTGAATGAACTGGCCGACAAAGGCCAACACATCCGCGGCACCAGCCAGTTCCTGATGGACCTGATCCCCAACTCGGTGATCGGCGCCTTCGCCGACAACAACGTGCTGCAAGTGTTGCTGTTCTCGGTGCTGTTCGGCAGCGCGCTGAACCTGGTGGGCGAAGCCGCCTCGGGCATTTCGCGGTTGATCAACGAGCTGAGCCACGTGATATTCCGCATCATGGGCATGATCGTGCGCCTGGCGCCGATCGGCGTGTTCGGCGCCATTGCGTTTACCACCAGCACCTATGGCCTGGATTCGCTGCAACACCTGGGCAGCCTGGTGGGTTTGTTCTACCTGACCTGCTTTGTCTTTGTCGCGGTGGTGCTTGGCCTGGTGATGCGCGTGTCCGGCCTGCGCATGCTGCCGCTGCTCAAGTACCTGCGCGAAGAACTGCTGATCGTGATGGGCACCGCCTCCTCCGATGCGGTACTGCCACAGATCATGCGCAAACTCGAGCACCTGGGCATTGGCAGCTCGACCGTAGGCCTGGTGATTCCGACGGGCTACTCGTTCAACCTCGACGGCTTTTCGATTTACCTGACCCTGGCCATCGTGTTTATTGCCAATGCCACCGGCACGCCGCTGTCGATGACCGACTTGCTGACCATCCTGCTGGTGTCGTTGATTACCTCCAAGGGCGCCCATGGGATTCCCGGCTCGGCACTGGTGATTCTGGCGGCGACACTCACCGCTATCCCGGCGATTCCCGTCGTAGGGCTGGTGCTGGTGTTGGCGGTCGACTGGTTCATGGGTATTGGGCGCGCATTGACTAACCTGATCGGCAACTGCGTCGCCACGGTGGCCATTGCTCGCTGGGAAAAAGACATCGATATCCAACGCGCCAACAAGGTGCTCAACGGCCAGCAAGGCTATGCCTTCCAGGCCAAGAAGCCGGTGCTGCCGGCGCATCAGGAGTTCTGACCCATTCTATGAGCGACACAGGTCAGCTGTGGGAGCGGGCTGGCTCGCGAAGGTGCAGGTTCAGCTTGCACATGGGGTGACTGACATCGCGCATTCGCGAGCAAGCCCGCTCCCACCTTTTGACCGTCGCCAGTTTGGCCATTGTATTCGCACCATCAAGGAGACGTAGACGTGATCAGCACCTCAACCGTCGTCAATTCAGTCGTAGAAAAACTGCGCGCAGCACTCAAGCGTGGCCAGTGGCGGCGTGGCGAAATGCTGCCCGGCCAGCGTGAACTGGCCGAGCAGATGGGCATCAGCCGCCCGAGCCTGCGCGAAGCGGTAATCGTGCTGGAAACCCTTGGCCTGGTGCGCTCGATGCCCGGCAAGGGCGTGGTGGTATTGGAAACCAGCGTCAGCGAGCCGCACGCCAGCGACGCCGTGGCCGACGCCAGCCTCGAAGACATCCTGCAACTGCGCTACACCCTCGAGCCCTTCATCGTCGGCCTGGTCGCCCAGTCCATCAGCAGCAAAGAAGTCGGGCAACTGCGGCTCACCTTGATGGACATGCGTGAAGCCCTGGATGCCGGCGATGCCGAAGCGGGCATGAATGCCTACATCGGCTTTCACGAAGAACTGTTCGCCCTCACCTCCAACCCGATCTTTCAAAACGTGGTGCAACAGACCAGCAACGCCCTCAAGCAAAGTGCCCAGGTGCTGCGCAACTCGCCTGAACATTTGGCCGAACGCCTGCAGGAAAACGAAGCCGTGGTGCGCGCCATCCGCAACAAGAACAGTGCACTGGCCAGTGCCGAGATGCGTCGGCACATCCTCCAGGAAGGCCTGCGCATGGGCATTCGCTTGAACATCCCGGACGACCATCTGGGCAGCTGATTTTTTGGAGACCGGCCATGACCGCCCACGCGCTGCAACGCGATCCCATTCTCCCGGCCCTGCGCCTTGTGGCCGGTAAAAAGCCCTCGGTGGACGACATCTACCCGCGCTTGTTTGATGCCATCCTCGAACAGCGCATCGCCCCCGCCAGCCGGTTTACCGAAGAAGGCCTGGGCGAAACCTTTGGTGTGAGCCGCAGCGTGATTCGGCGCGTACTGGCCAAGCTGTCCCATCAGCAAGTGATCATCCTGCGACCCAACCAGCGCGCCCAAGTGGCCGCGCCGGACGCCCAGCAGACGCGGCAGATTCTGGAAGCGCGGCGAATGACGGAAGTGACCGTGGTGCAGCTGGCCTGCGCCCAGGCCACGCCCGCGCATATTCGGCAGTTACGTGAGTTGATCGCCCGTGAACGTGATTGCATCGACCGCGACCAGCGCGCAACGGCGATTCGACTGTCCGGGGAATTCCACCTGCAATTGGCCGCGATGGCGCACAACGCGCCCCTGGCGCAGTTCCTCAATAGCTTGGTGCCGTTGACCTCATTGATCATTGCCCAATACGAGGCACACGCCTGCACGTACTGCGCGTGGCAGGAGCATGTGGCGATTGTGGATGCGCTGGAACAACGCGATGTGAACCGCGCAATCGGCCTGATGACCCAGCACCTGGATCATCTGGAGGCAAAATTGCTCACACTCGACTGACGCTCGCCACCGCGTCGGTTGCCTGCGGCATCAGGTGTCTTCTCGCGTGATCCACTTGGGCACCTTGGGCGCCTGGTAACTCAACACGGCGGCCAGCAAACGCTCCACGTTCGGTTCCACGATCAGCATGTTGCGGTGCACGGGTTTTAGAAACGCCTCACTGACAACCGAGTCGAGAAACGTGGCCAGGCCGTCGTAAAAGCCGTTGATGTTCAGCAGAGCGCACGGTTTTGCGTGCTGGCCAAGTTGCGCCCAGGTCCAGACCTCAAACAACTCTTCAAACGTACCGATGCCGCCGGGCAACGCGATAAAGCCGTCGGAAAGCTCGGCCATCAGCGCTTTGCGCTCGTGCATGGAGCTGACGATCCGCAAGTCTTTGAGGCCGGTGTGCGCCAGTTCCTTCTCGGCCAGAAACGCTGGCATGACCCCGATCACTTCACCGCCATTGGCCAGCGCGGCGTCAGCCACCGCCCCCATCAAGCCGACCGAGGCGCCACCGTAGACCACCCCGATACCCGCCTTGGCCAGCGCCTCACCCAACTGAGCCGCCATTTGCGCATACACCGGCAATCGGCCCGGGCTTGAACCCGAGAAAATACAAAGTCGCATACACCCTCACTTGATCTGATTGTGTTGAGCACAGCCCGCATTTAACCACGCCAGGTCCAACGAGCAGAATTAGCCTACCGGCCACCTTTAAGCATTACTACGTTAGATCGATCGTACAAAGATCCAATTGTGGGAGCTGGCTTGCCTGCGATAGCGGTGGGTCAGTTCGCACAGCTTTCACTCAAAGACCGCCATCGCAGGCAAGCCAGCTCCCACACGTGACCCAGGGTGTCTGGTAAGGCGTGGCGAAACAAAAAGCCCCCGTCTCTTGCGAGACGGGGGCTTTTGTTTTACCGCAGGATCAAGCCGGTTGCAGCACCGACTGACCGCTCAACGCCAGGTCCAGCAGTTCACGGTTGGCGACTGCATACATGGCGTAGTCCGTGCCGACCGCAGCACGAATTTCCACCATCATGGCGCGCCAGCGATCAGCCATGTCCTGATGCTGCTCAAGCCACAGGGCCACACGGGCTTCCATGTCGTGTGGCGCGTCGGCCATTTGCAGAACAGCGATGGTGATCGCGCGTTGCTGCCAGTCCACGTCATCGCGGAAGGCTTCGCGGGCCGCGGCCTGCCAGTTGTTGGCCACCGGCAGATCGCTGATCTGCTGCAGGTACCATGGCAAGTCCAGGGCGCTGCCGACGGCGAAGTAGGCCTTGGCCACTTCGGCGGCGTCATGCCCGGTCACGTCGGCGGCTTCGATGATTGGCAGCAGGGTGTACAGGTGAGTCGTGCCTGCAACCATGCGCGCCAACAACTCTGGCACACCCGCTTCGGTGTAGGCCTGGTAGCGGTTCTGCCAGCCTTCACGGGTCGGGCCTTCCAGCAGTTCGTCGAGCTTGAGGCCCAGCGCTGCCAGGTGCGGACCGAAGTGCGCGGTGTCACGGCCAGCATCCTGCTCGTTGCGACGGCTGCGCAGGAACCAGCGCGTGGCACGGCGGCCCAGACGCATCAGCTCGTCCATCAACTCCAGTTGCACGTCAGCGGAAACCTGGTGGTCCAGGGCTTCGATCTGACGGAACCAGTGCGGGAGATGGAAGATGTCACGCACGATCACGTAGGCACCGGCCACGTTCGCCGGGCTCATGCCGGTCGACTCTTTGAGCCGCTGCACGAAGGTGATGCCCATGTGGTTGACCAGGTCATTGGCGATCTGGGTGCTGACGATCTCGCGCTTGAGGCGGTGGCGACGCATGGCTTCGCCGAACTTGGCGACCAGGCTCGGCGGGAACGCGGTCTCCATGTCTCGGGTCAGGTAGTCGTCATCCGGCACCAGCGACTTGAGCAGGGCTTCCTTGAGGTCGATCTTGCTGTAGGAGATCAACACCGACAGCTCCGGACGGGTCAGGCCCTTGCCGTTGGAGGCGCGCTCGGTGAGCTGCTCCTCGGTCGGCAGGTACTCGATGGCGCGGTCCAGCTTGCCACGGCCTTCCAGGTCGCTCATCAGACGCTTGTACTCGGCAGCACGCTCGTAGGCACGCCGCGCAGCCAGGGACAGGGCCTGGGTCTGCTTGTAGTTGTTGCCCAACACCAGGTTGCCGACTTCGTCGGTCATGCTCGCCAGCAGCTGGTTGCGCTGCTTGTCGGTCATGTCACCGGCCTGCACCACTTCGTTGAGCAGGATCTTGATGTTCACTTCGTGGTCGGAGCAGTCCACGCCACCGGCGTTGTCGATGAAGTCGGTGTTGGAACCGCCGCCATTGAGACCGAATTCCACACGGCCCAGTTGGGTCATGCCGAGGTTACCGCCCTCGCCCACTACTTTGCAGCGCAGCTCGTTGCCGTTGACACGCAAAGCGTCGTTGGCCTTGTCGCCCACGTCGGCATGGCTTTCGGTGCTGGCCTTGACGTAAGTGCCGATGCCGCCGTTCCACAACAGGTCTACCGGCGCCTTGAGCAAGGCGTTCAGCAGCTCGGTCGGGGTCAGCTTGTCGGCCTGGATGTCGAAGCGTTCTTTCATCTGTGGCGAGATGGCAATGCTTTTCGCGCTGCGTGAGAAGATACCGCCGCCTTCGGACATGATGCTGGTGTCGTAGTCGGTCCAGGCCGAACGCGGCAGCTCGAACAAACGCTTGCGCTCGACGAAGCTGGTCGCCGGGTTCGGGTTTGGATCGATGAAGATGTGCAGGTGGTTGAAGGCCGCGACCAGTTGCAGCTTGTCGGACATGAGCAAGCCGTTACCGAACACGTCACCGGCCATGTCGCCGACGCCGACCACCGTGATGCTGTCTTCCTGCACGTTGATGCCGCGCTCACGGAAGTGACGCTGCACACCCACCCACGCGCCCTTGGCGGTGATGCCCATTTTCTTGTGGTCGTAACCGGCCGAACCACCGGAAGCGAACGCGTCGCCCAGCCAGAAGCCGTAGTCGATGGCGATGCCGTTGGCGATGTCGGAGAAGGTCGCAGTGCCCTTGTCCGCTGCCACGACCAGGTACGGGTCATCGTCGTCATGACGCACGACGTTGGCCGGCGGCACCAGGGCGCCGTCTTTCAGGTTGTCGGTGATGTCCAACAGGCCCGAGATGAAGATGCGGTAGCAGGCGATGCCCTCGGCCGCGATTTCGTCGCGGGTGCCGCCCAATGGCAGGCGACGCGGCAGGAAGCCGCCCTTCGCGCCCACGGGCACGATCACCGAGTTTTTCACTTGCTGGGCTTTTACCAGGCCGAGCACTTCGGTACGGAAGTCTTCTTCACGGTCGGACCAGCGCAGGCCGCCACGTGCCACGTTGCCAAAGCGCAGGTGCACGCCTTCAACACGCGGCGAGTACACGAAGATTTCAAACTTCGGCACCGGCTTGGGCAGCTCAGGAATCGCGCGCGGGTCGAACTTGAAGCTGAAGTACGACTTGTTCTGGCCGTTGGCGTCGGTCTGGTAGAAGTTGGTCCGCAGGGTGGCCTTGATCAGGTCCAGGTAGCGACGCAGGATGCGGTCTTCGTTGAGCACCTGAACGTCGTCCAGGGCAGTCAGAATCGCTTGTTCCAGGCGTTGCTGCTTGTCTTCCAGGTCATCGGCGGTGAGCTTGCGCGCCAGGTAGAAGCGCGTCTTGAACAACCGGGTCAACTCGCGGGCGATGTCGGTGTGGTTATTCAGGGTACTGGCGATGTAACCCAGGTCGAAGCCCAGGCGGATCTGCTTCAAGTAACGCGCATAGGCACGCAGCAGCGCCACGTCGCGCCATGGCAGGCCGGCAGTCAGTACCAGGCGGTTGAACGCATCGTTTTCGGCATCGCCGTGCACGATGTGCACAAACGCGTCCTGCAGGGTGTCGTTGAGCTGCTGAATATCGAGGTTCACGCCTTCGGCGGCGATAAAGGCGAAATCGTGAATCCAGAACTCGCGGCCATTGGCATGGCGCAGGCGGTACGGGAATTCACCCAGCACGCGCAGGCCAAGGTTTTCCAGGATCGGCAGCACGTCGGACAGTGCCAGCGGCGTGTCAGCGTGGTAGAGCTTGCAATGCAGCTCGCGCTGGCCGGAGACCTGGCCCAGCGGCTGGTAGAAGCTCATCACCAGCGGGTTGGCTTCGGTCAGGCTGTTCAGGTGCTGCATGTCGACCACGGCCGAATGCGCGGCAAAACGCTCGCGGTAGCCGGCCGGGAAGCCTTTCGGGAAGTCCGCCAGCACATTGGTGCCCTGGGCTTCGCCGAAGCTTTCGACCACAAGGCTGGAGTAGTCGTCCTGCCAGCTGCGGCAGGCTTGCACCACTTCTTTTTCCAGTTGCAGCGGGTCCATGTCCAGGCGGTTCTTGGGGTCAACCCGCAGAATCAGCTGCACGCGTGCCAGCACGGACTCGGAGAAGAAGGTCCAGAATTCGCAGTCCGAGGCTTTCAAGCGATCCATCAGCACTTGCTGGATCTTTTGGCGCACTTCGGTGGAATAGATGTCGCGCGGCACGTAGGCCAGGCAGTAGCAGAAACGACCGTACGGGTCTTTGCGCAGGAACACGCGGATCTTGTTGCGTTCCTGGATCTGCACGATCGACATCACGGTGCTGAACAGTTCGTCGACCGGGGTCTGGAACAGGTCGTCACGCGGCAGCACTTCAACCACTTGAGCAAGCTCTTTGCCCAGGTGAGCCTTGGGTTGGAAACCCGAACGGCGTTCGATTTCCGCGACCTTGCGACGGATGTACGGAATCACTCGCACGCTTTCGCCGTACACCGAGGAGGTGTAGAGGCCCATGAAGCGGTGTTCCTTGATGACCTTGCCGTCAGCGTCGATCTCGCGGATCGACACGTAGTCCGGGTACGCCGGGCGATGCACGCGGCTTGGGTGCGCAGCCTTGGCGAACGACAGCACGGTCGGCTCACGCAGGTAGGCCACGGCGTAGTCTTCGATGCGCAGGTCTTCGGCGGTGAGGCCGGCACGCAGCAGCTTGGTCAGTCCGAGGAAGGAATTGGCGTCATATTCGATATGACCGCCGTCCGCCTCGTCACGTACCACGAACTCTTCATAGCCCAGGAAGGTGAAGTGGTTGCCCACCAGCCATTCGAGGAAGTTCTTGATCTCGGCTTTTTCTTCGCCGTCGATGCTGAACTGGCTGGCGTCGATACCGGCCAGCAGGTCCTGGACCTTGGCTTTCATCGGTTCGAAATCAGCCACGGCCACGCGCACTTCGCCCAGCACCTGCTCAAGCTCTTTGCTCAGCACGTTGAGTTCGGCGGCATTGGCGCAGCGGTCGATTTCCAGGTACATCAGCGATTCTTGCTGAATGCCTTCGCCCTGGGTGCCTTTAGGCAGGATTTCCAGCAACTCGCCCTTGTTGCCACGGCGCACGCTGAGCACGGTGGTTTGCAGGGTGTGAATGCTGTAGCCACGACGGTTCAGCTCGGTACGCACCGAGTCGACCAGGAAGGGCAAGTCATGGTGCAGCACTTCGACCGCGGTGTGCGTCGATTGCCAGCCATGACGTTCGTAATCGGGGTTGTAGACCCGCACCTGTGGTTGGGTGTGATCAAAGCGCTCAAGCAGGCGCCAGGCAGACAAGGTGCAACCGGCCAGGTCGGAAAGGCGACGTTGGGTCAGTTCGTCCAGGGAAATGATGCCGAAAAATTGTTCAGCAAACAGCGCCACTTGTGGCAGTGCCTGTTCACTGATGTGCTGCGCCAGTGCCGCTTGCAGTTGATGCTGGAAGTCGGCCTTGCTGGCTGCGGTGAAGAACGCCATCTGTGGTACTCCGCTTGGGCTTGTTATTGATGGAAGCGTCGCGTGTTATCCCCTTGCGGGGAGACCGTCAGCTCTGTTCGCGGTCTACAGTAACGAATTCAGAGTGACAGGTGGGTGAAGCTGGACAAGACAATGAGGTCACATACAACTTCCATAAGATGTACATCGTGCAGGGCGACGGTACGACGGGCAGGTCAGACTCCCGGCACAGGGCACATCCGTTGCGCAGCTTAACGAGTGTAGGAAGACAGCTGCTTGCGACGCTGCGACATATTCGGTCATCGGTACGCAGGCTTGGGGTTGCGACTTGAGCAACCCGGATTTTTCCGAAGAAAAACCGCCTGTTTTCAAGCCTTCGAGCACCGAAAATGACTGGTATTGCCCGTCAGGTCATGCACTGGGTCTGACACACGATGCAGCACAAAATTCGCGGCGATGGCACAATTGGCGCGCTGCGCCCTTCCCCAGACAGGATTTCCCATGCTGCAACTGAACACTGACGCACTGATGGCCACCCCGTGCGACGAAGAAGAAGACAACATGGCCATGCTCTGCTGTCACGGCAAAAACGGCGAGATGTTCATGCTCACCCGTTACCCGGATGAAGAGGAAGTAGAACTGACCTGGGATTACGAGCCTTCGACCCTCGATGGCCTGAAAGTCACGCTGAGCAACACGACGTTGCGGGTGGAGTTGGCTGCAGGCGATGCCGATGCGCTGGGGGGCAAGGATCATCTGGAAATTCTCCACAGCACCGCCGCGTCGGATTTGGCTGAAGTTGAGGAAACCTTGCAGAACATTCTTAAGGGCACTGGTACGTTCACGCGAATCTAAGCTGCACCAACGATCAAATATGGGAGGGGGCTTGCCCCCGATAGCAGTCGATCAGTTATAGATGTATAAACTGATGCACCGCTATCGGGGGCAAGCCCCCTCCTACATTGCCGCCGTTCCCATACAAATTTCCTACAAGATTTGCCAAAAATACCCGTCACGCCGTTAGTCGCCACCCCCCTCGATGCATTAAAGTAAGCGCCCCAGGCCCGGCGTTTTTATCAACGCCCGGCCTCATCTCTCCAGGAACCGTCATCGATGGAACATCGTGAAGCGCTGCTCGCGCTGCGAACTTTTCTTTCTACGCAGATTCTCGGCCAGGAAAAACTCATTGATCGCCTGCTGATCGCCCTGCTGGCCGACGGCCACATGCTCGTCGAAGGCGCACCGGGCCTGGCCAAGACCAAGGCCATCAAAGAGTTGGCTGAAGGCATCGAAGCGCAGTTCCATCGTATCCAGTTCACCCCCGACCTGCTGCCCGCCGACATCACGGGCACCGAGATCTATCGCCCGGAAACCGGCAGTTTCGTGTTCCAGCAGGGGCCGATCTTTCACAACCTGGTGCTGGCGGACGAAATCAACCGCGCACCGGCCAAGGTGCAGTCGGCATTGCTCGAGGCCATGGCCGAGCGCCAGGTCAGCGTGGGCCGCAGCACGTACGACCTGTCGCCGCTGTTTCTGGTGATGGCCACGCAAAACCCCATCGAGCAGGAAGGCACCTACCCACTGCCCGAAGCCCAGCTCGACCGTTTCCTGATGCACGTCAAGATCGGCTTCCCGGACGCCGCCGTCGAACGGCGCATCCTGCAACAAGCCCGCGGCGAAGCCCTCAACGGTGAAACCAAACCCGAGCGCCGCGTCAGCCAGCAGGCGATCTTCGCGGCGCGCAAGGAAATCCTTGGCCTGTACATGGCCGACGCGGTGGAGGAATACCTGGTGCAGCTGGTCATGGCCACCCGCACCCCGGCCAAGTTCGACCCGGAGATGGCCGAGTGGATCGCCTACGGCGCCAGCCCGCGTGGCTCCATCGCCCTCGACCGTTGCGCGCGTGCTCACGCCTGGCTGGCCGGGCGCGACTTTGTGAGCCCGGAAGACATCCAGGCGGTGCTGTTCGACGTGCTGCGCCATCGCATCATCCTGTCGTTCGAAGCGGAAGCGGCCGGCATCGACCAGGACCGTGTGGTGCAACGCATTCTCGACGTCGTTGCCGTCGCTTGAACCCCATGAACGCAGGCGATGGCATCCGCGTCACACTCAGCGAATTGATTGAGATGCGCCACCGCGTGCGCGAAGTGCAGCTGTTTTCCACGCCGAGCCAGCGCAGCCCGCTGATCGGCCTGCACCATTCCAAGCTGCGTGGGCGTGGCGTCGACTTCGACCAGGTGCGCGTGTACCAGGCCGGCGACGACGTGCGCACCATCGACTGGCGCGTCACGGCGCGCACCCAGGAGCCGCACACCAAACTGTTCCACGAAGAGCGCGAACGCCCGATTTTCATCATGGTTGAGCAAAGTTGCCGGCTGTTTTTCGGCTCTGGCCAAATGTTCAAGTCAGTGCTCGCCGCGCAAGCCGCCAGCCTGATTGGCTGGGCAGCGCTGGGCCATAACGACCGCGTCGGCGGGCTGGTGTTTGGCGACAACGAACACTACGAAATCAAACCCCGGCGCAGCAAACAAAGCTTGTTGCAACTGCTCAACCGCCTGGTGCGCGTCAACCAGAGCCTCAACACCGAGAGCCGCCCCGAAGCCGACGCGTTGGGCATGGCGCTGCGCCGTGGCCGCGAAGTGCTGCGCCCAGGCAGCCTGGTGATTGTGATCTGCGACGAGCGCGCGCTGACCGAAGGCGCAGAGCAACAACTCAGCCTGCTGTCTCGGCACTGCGACCTGCTGCTGTTGCCGATTTCAGACCCGCTGGACCACGCCCTGCCCGCCGCCGGCCTGTTACGTTTTGCCGAGCGGGGCGCACAACTGGAACTCGACACGCTGAACTTCGACTTGCGCCAGGCCTACAAAGCCCAGGCCGAAGCCCGCATCGCGCGTTGGGAGCTGCTGGCGCAAAAGCTGCGAATCCTGCTGATGCCGTTGAGCACGCAAAGCGAAATGGTCGAGCAACTGCGCGAATACCTCAACCCGCAACGCCCGGTTAAAAAGCAATGAGCAGCCTCGACCAACTGCAACCTTTGATCGCCCCGCCGGCAATCGGTTTCTGGCCGCCTGCGCCAGGGTGGTGGCTGTTGCTGCTGGTGATTCCGCTGTTTGGCTGGGGGCTGTGGTCGCTGCGCCGTTTCCTGCCCAAGCGCCGCCCGGTGGCCCGCGCCGAACAACCGCTGGACCCACTGCGCATCGCCGCCCTCGCCGAGCTGGCGTTGATGCCCAAACCCTACGACGGCGCGCCCGCCGGTGCCTGGCTGCAGCAACTCAACGGCCTGCTCAAGCGCCTGTGCCGCAACGACTACCCCTACAGCCAGAGCCACACCCTCAATGGCCGCAAATGGCTGGCGTTCCTCGACAACCGCTGCCCGGCTGCCGGCCTCACGCGCTGGATGGTCCTGGTAGAAGGCGCTTACAAACCCGAATGCAAACTCGACGACAAGGCCATCGCCGGCCTGACCCAAGCCGTCGACACCTGGATTCGCAAACATGTTTGAGTTCGCCTGGCCGTGGATCTTCGCCCTGTTGCCATTGCCCTGGTTGATGCGGCTTGTCTTGCCGGTGGCCGACAGCGGTGAGCCGGCGTTAAAAGTCAGCTACCTCGCCGACCTCGAAGGCCTGGCCCGCCGTCGCGCACGCGTCAACCTGCCCGGCTGGCGCCAGCAGGCGCCGTTTGTGGTGATGTGGTTGCTGCTGTTGACCGCCGCCGCGCGCCCGGAATGGCTCGGCGAGCCGCTGCCGATTGCCGCCAGCGGCCGCGACCTGCTGGTGGCGGTGGACGTGTCCGGTTCGATGGACTTCCCCGACATGCACTGGCAGGACGAGGACGTCAGCCGCTTGAGCCTGGTGCAACACTTGCTCGGCGACTTCCTTGAAAGCCGTGAAGGCGACCGCGTCGGCCTGATCCTGTTTGGCAGCCAGGCCTACCTGCAGGCACCGCTAACCTTTGACCGGCGCACCGTGCGCACCTGGCTCGACGAAGCGCGCATCGGTATCGCCGGCAAAAACACCGCCATCGGCGACGCAATCGGCCTGGCCCTGAAACGCCTGCGCCAGCGCCCGGCGCAAAGCCGCGTGCTGATTCTGGTCACCGACGGCGCCAATAACGCCGGCCAGATCGACCCGCTGACCGCCGCGCGCCTGGCCGCTGAAGAAGGCGTGAAGATTTACCCGATCGGCATTGGCGCCGATCCGGCGCAAACCGGTTCCCTGGGCATTCTGGGCGTCAACCCGAGCCTGGACCTCGACGAGCCCGCGTTGAAGGCCATCGCCGACGCCACCGGTGGCCGCTATTTCCGCGCCCGCGACGGCGACGAGTTGCTCAAGATCAAGCAAACCCTCGACCAGCTTGAGCCCGTTGCCCAGCAACCGACCCAGGCGCGTCCGGCCCAGGCGCTGTACAGCGCGCCATTGGCCCTTGCGCTGGTTCTGAGCATGTTGCTGGTGATCCAGGAACGCTGGCCCAACAACGCGCTGCAACGCGCCTTGCATAAACTCTCGACCAAGGGCAATTTCCTGCAACAGCACCCTGAATGGCGCCAGCGCCTCAAACGCCTGCGTTTGCGGAGGCGTCGATGATCGACCTGTGGCCGCACTGGTTCCGCCCTTGGTGGGTGTTGCTGTTGCCGTTGCTCGGCTGGCTGCTGTGGCAGCTGTGGCATCGGCAAAAGCGCGCCGGGCGCTGGCAGATAATTTTGCCGCCGGCATTTCATGCGGTACTGCTCAGTGGCGGCAATGGCCGCGAGAGCAAATCGCCGTGGGTGGTGCTGGGCATCGCCTGGCTGCTGGCCGTGTTGGCGTTGCTTGGCCCCGGCTGGCAACGGGTTGAACAGTCCAGCCAGAAACCCGCCGACCCGCTGGTGGTGTTGCTGGAATTGACCCCGGAAATGCTCGCCACCGACAGCCCGCCCAATCGCCTCGAACAAGCCCGGCGCAAGCTCTATGACTTGCTGCAAGCACGCGCCGATGCACCGACCGCCATCGTCGTGTATGCCGGCAGCGCCCACACGCTGGTGCCGCTGTCGGATGACTTGGGCACCAGCCGCAACCTGCTCGAAGCCCTGCGCCCCTCGATCATGCCCGAGCCCGGCCATCGCGCCGACCTCGCCGTGGAGAAAGCCCTGGGTTTGCTCAAGCAGGGCGGCCTCGGCCAAGGGCGCCTGTTGTTGGTGGGCTCATCGCTGTCCAAGCAGGAACGCCAGGGCATTCGGCTGCAGCTGCAAGGGGCGCAGGCGCCGACGTTGTCGATCCTCGGCATCGGCAGCCGCGAAGGCACGCCGGTGACCCAGGAGAGCGGCGAGTTCCTCAAGGACGACCAGGGCGCGATTCTGGTGCCGCGCCTCGACAGCCCAACCCTCAAGGCGTTTGCCAGCGAAATGGGCGGTCGCTACCGCGCCGCGCGCCTGGACGACAAGGACCTGCGCCAACTCAACTTGCTCGACGGCCCGCAGACCCTGCGCAACGACGGCCAGTTATTGCACCTCGACACGTGGGCCGATCAGGGTTACTGGCTGCTGCTGCCACTGTTGTTGCTCGCGGCCTGCGCCGGGCGCCGCGGCTGGCTGTTCTGCCTGCCGTTGCTGTTAATGGGCGCGCCGCAGCCCAGCTATGCCTTCGATTTTCAGGACCTGTGGCTGCGTCCCGACCAACAGGGCCAATACCTGCTGAAGAAAAAACGCCCGGCCGAAGCCGCCGAACACTTCGAAAACCCGCAATGGCAGGGCGTTGCCCTGTACGAGGCGGGTAATTACGCCGAGGCGATCAAGCGTTTTGCGCTGAGCAATGACGCCTATTCCCACTACAACCGCGGCAATGCCCTGGCCAAGTCCGGCGAACTGGAAGCCGCGATTGATGCCTACGAACAGGCGCTGGAAGCCCAACCTGACCTGCAACCGGCGTTGAAAAACAAAGCGCTGGTCGAAACTCTGATTCAGGAAAAGGCCCAGCCGGAGCCCGCCAAGCCGGCAAAAAAGGAAGATGACGAAACCACCCAACCCGGCCAAACTGCGCAACCGGGCACGAGCGGGCAAAGTGCCACGGGTGGAGAACAGTCGCCCCAAGGTCAGGGCGAGGCCGGCACCGGCGATACCCAGACCGGTGGCACGCCCAAAGCTGGCGGCAACGACGTACCGGGCAGCGAACTGGGCGACGAACACACCACCACCCCGCCGCTGCGCCCCGCCGATGCCAGCATCGACGGCGAGCATCGTCAGGCCCTGGAGCAATGGCTGCGGGAAATTCCGGACAACCCCGGCGAACTGCTGCGGCGCAAATTCTGGTACGAACAGCAACAACATCAGGACAAGACTCGATGAGCCGCCGCACCACCCTTCTGCTCCTGCTCGCGTTAACGGCAGGCCACGCCCAGGCGGCGAACCTGGTCGCCAGCGTCGACCGCAGCCGCCTCAATTCCGGGGAAACGGTGGAGCTGACAGTCGAGTCCAGCGACGTCACCCAATTCGGCAAGCCGGACCTGGCGCCGCTGGATGCGCAGTTTGAAGTCAGCGGCACTCGCCAGATCAACCAACTGACCACCCTGGGCGGCGACAATCACGCCACCACGCGCTGGATCATCACCCTGCTGCCCAAGGAAAACGGCACCGTGGTGATTCCGCCGCTGCAAGTGGGCGAACTCAAGACCCAGCCGATCAGCCTGCAAGTGGTCGAAACCGCAAGCCAGAACACCAGCGCCGAGCTGGCCCCGGTATTCATCGAAGCCAACCTCGACCAGAGCAGCGTGTATGTCCAGGCCCAGGCGCTGCTGACCGTGCGCGTGTACCACTCGGTGTCGCTGTACGACGACAGCAGCCTCACGCCGTTGCAGATTCCCGATGCGCGCATCGAGCAATTGGGCGAGTCGCGCACCTATGAAAAAGTCATCAACAGCATTCGCCATGGCGTGATCGAAACCCGCTATGCGATCTACCCGCAGCACAGCGGCGCCTTGGTGATCCCGGCGCAGACTTTCAGCGCCACGCTGGTGGAATCGCGCCCGCCGCAGGAAAACACGCTGCAGGGCACCAAGCCGGGCAAGCTGATTCACGTCAGCTCAGCCGAAATTGCGCTGACGGTCAAACCCAAGCCGGCGCTGTACCCGGCCGACGCGCCGTGGATACCGGCCCGCAGCCTCAGCCTGACGCAAGCCTGGAACCCAGAGCCTGAGCACGTGCAAGTCGGCGACTCGCTGACCCGCAGCCTCACGGTCAAGGCCGAAGGGTTGTCCAGCGCACAGCTGCCGGCCCTGCCCAGCACCGACATCAATGGCCTGCGCCGCTACCCCGACCAGCCGGTGCTGGGCAACCAGAACAACGACCACGGCCTGACCGCCAGCCGCGAAGACCGCGAAGCCCTGGTGCCGACCCGCGCCGGCGCCATCGAATTGCCTGCCATCGAAGTGGTGTGGTGGAACACCCACGAAGACCACCTTGAGCGCAGCAGCCTGCCTGCCCGCACGCTGCAGGTGGCGACCAACCCGAGCCTGGTGGTCGACACCCCCGCCACGCCGACCGTGATCACCGCGCCAGACGATGACCGCCTGTGGCTGTGGCAGCTCAGCACGTTGATCTTCGCCTGCACCACGCTGCTGGGCTTCGGCCTGTGGTGGCGTGCGCGTCGGCAACCGGCCGTGCAACGGGCCGCTCAGACGGGCCCGAGCCCGCGCTCACTGCTCGACGACCTCAAGCGCGCAACCCAGGCCAACGACCCGCAGGCCACGCGCCAGGCGCTGGATGCCTGGGCACGGCAACAACCGGAGACGTTGGCCGACATGGCGGCGCGGTTTGTGCCGTTGTCCGATGCGCTGGACGGGTTGAATGGTGCGCTCTACAGCGAAAGTGGCCATTTCTGGTTGGGTGAAGACCTTTGGCGTGCGGTCAAGGCCATCCCGGTTGCCGAGCGAGAGCAAGACCCGGCGACGGATACCACCAGCTTGCCGCCGTTGTATCCGAAATAAGTCCGTGCGGGGTCGGCCGATCCAGCACCCGCAAGGCAACGGCCCCCGCAACCGTTAGTCGTCACTGTCAATTCTGACAGTAGATTCGCTCAGTGCTAGAAGCGTTTTATTCACCTTGCTTGTCGCGCGGTAACCGCGCGCCTCAACCCTGCGAGGTGTTAGCTATGTCTACCGTGCCTGGTACCTATGATTTGCTCACTGATTTACCTTATTCAGCCTTCCAGCACGTCCCGTTACGTGATCCCGATGACCCTGCACTGCCCAACACGCTGTATCCCGAAACAGCCGTCGTAGGCTGGGGGCAACGCCAAGTACTGCCGACCACTCGCATTACCACGAACGCCTGGCACACGCTGTCCATAAACGACAACCACTCGATTTACATAAACAACGCGCAAGTGGCCGCAGACTTCGTCAGGGCGATCCGCCCCAGTTACGATCTGAATATCACCGGTACAACCCTGCGCGATGGCGAAGTTTCCCTGTTTGCCAGGGTACAGCGGGCCGGCAGCGGGCAGGAAAGTCGCTCAGAGCCCCAGACGGTTTTGATCAAGACCACCTTGCCCGGCGGCATCGACCGCGTGCTCGGGGATACGTGGCTCAGTGGCTTGAACATGCGCATTGAAAACCTTCCCGAAGGTTCGGTGATTGACCCAGACGTCGCCGCGGCCGGGATGTGGTGCCTGATTGACAAATACGAAAACGCCCGCAAGAACGACACCATTGATATTTCCGTGGGAGGGGTGTTCGTCACGCACACCTTGAGCCCCGCCGAGGCCGCCGGGCCTGGGCCGTTTCGCGTGTATGTTCCGTCGGATATCTTCGCTCGCATCAGCCAGTCCGGCCCCGTTGAAGTCTCCTTCCAGGTCACCGATGTGGTGAAAAACGTATCCGGTGGGCTCGGGGCGAAATACATCTATTCAAGGCCCGTCACGCTGGAGAGTGAGCTGGACACCCGGCTGCTCCCCTACCCGCTGTTTAACGTCAACGGGATAGAGTCCGCCCTGGTGGATCTCGACACTCAAAGCAACGCGATCTTCACCGTAGTGGTCACCGGGCTGCCGCGCGCTGCCATCGCGCCTGCTCCCCCTAACCGGGTCGTGGTGAGGTTGACGATCACCCGGCCGGACGGGTCAATCAATATTGTGACCTTGCCACCGGTGAACGACAGGAACGTTCGCACAGAGACGATCACTGTCGACCCCAACGTGATCCGGCAACTGGCGGGTAGCACGTTTCGTGTGGCGTTTGAAACACAAACCGCCGCCGGGAGCCCGCTGGTGCGGTCGGGCAGCTACCAAGTCCGAGTGGTGGGCACGCCAGTGGTAGCGCCGCTGGTGCGGCCATTGATTAACGGAACGCCCAATAACGGCACCCTGGACCTCAATAAATTCGCCGGCAACGGCCTATTGTCTATGGAAAAATGGCCTTCGAGCGCGGCGGGGCAACGGGTCTGGATCACGGCCAGCAGTGAAGGCGTAGCGGACCTGGTGGTGCTGAACGGAGCAGTCCCGATTACCGCAAATGAAGCGCTCAACGGGCTGGCAAACATCCCCGTACTTCGCACGTGGCTGCAACAGGTCAAGTCCGGCAGAATCACCCTCACAGGCGGGATCACCCTCAATGGCAGCACAGACCCCGCGATGGCGGTTGCTTTTCTGCCGACCAGCTATCAAATTCGGCAGGAACTGGGGATTATCGAAAGCATTGCGGTGGGCTCACAGCCACACTACATGGTGATCACCCGCGATGGCCAAACCGCCTACCTCACCAACTTCGGTAGCCATACCGTCTCGGTGATTGATATTCCCCGGCGCAAAGTGACGCGCACCATCAGCGGTTTCAACCAGCCGTTTCGCATCCTCTTGAGTCCTGATGAAACCAAACTGTATGTCGGCGACCTGGCGCAATACAGCGGCCCCGCTGAAAGAGCGGTGTGCGTCGTCGATATCAACAGCGCAAGCATCATCCAGAGATTCTCGGGGTTCAATTACATATGGGGATTGGCCATCAACCCTAGCGCTACGCGCCTGTACGTCAGTGACAGCGTTGGCTCCACTGTCACTGTCCTCGACGCGATAACCGGGGCTCGCTTGAGCTCAACGCCAGTCAAAAACCCGTATGGGATCGAATACAACCCACTGCGAACGCTCCTTTACGTCGCGGCGCCTGGAGAAGTGGATGTATTCAACCCGGCGGACAGCGCAGGCGTGCTCTCGCGCATTACAGGCCTGGGCTGGGACACGACCGGCTCAAATATAGCGTTCATTCCAAACGACCGGCCGTTCCAGCGTGCTTATGTGACCGGCACACGAGGGATCACGATTTTTAACAGCCAGACCAACGCCATTCAAGGCGTGCTGGGCGGTTTTTATAATTCGTACGGCGTGGCCATGAACACCCGTGTTCCGGAATGCTATGTCACCTCTGCAGATAACACGTTTACCGTGATCAACACAGAGACGCAAACCGTGGTTCGCACGTACATGGGCTTCTTCAACCCCGCAGGCGTCGCTGTAACACCTGACGGGTTTGTTGCTCTAGTGGCCAACCAGGCGAACGGAACGTTGTCCTTCGTCGCTCTATAGCTGCAGAAGACTTAAAGCGGGACTCAACAGGCGTGAGTCCCGTTTTTTTTCATCTGGTTTAAGGCCAGCAATCCTTATCCCTTTAATTTTCAGGAGTTTCCACATCAAGACCTCAACTTCGAAGACGCCCTGAATCAGATCTGCGATCTCCTTCGCTGCGCAGCCGCTACCCCCTGGCCGACCCGCATGCTGGAGTGCGTGCACGCCGCATAACCCCTGGGGGTGCCATCGCCGCTGGGTACATATCCGTTATTTGGGTGATGGCTGATATCGGTTCCGCTCTTACAGCGGGTCACTTTTGAAAAGAGCCCAAAAGTAACCAAAAGGCTCTTGCCCCACCACTCGGCACCTCGCCTAGGCTCGGTGTGCCCGAACGAAGGCTTGAATCCGTGGGCCGCCGCGATGGGCCATCCATGGCCCAACGCGGCTAACCCGGCGTCCTGCCGGGTTACCCACGGATTCAAGCCTGCGTTCGGCCAGCGTGGTTTAACGGGGCGCCTAAGGTCAAAGTCAAAAGCAGATCAAGATCAAAAGCAGAGCACGGCGGCCTAGTAGCCGACCTGAGTGGTTAGATCAAAAGCGCAAACGAGGCGGCCTGATCTTGGATGCGTGGGAGCTGGCTTGCCTGCGATGGCATCAACCCGGTGGGCCTGATGGACCGAGTTGTCTGCATCGCAGGCAAGCCAGCTCCCACAGAAAAGCAAAAGCAGTGCGGTGGTGGAGGCTGCACTTGATCAACTTGTGGGAGCGGGCTTGCTCGCGAAGGCGGTGTGTCAGCTACACATGGGCTAACTGACACACCGCCTTCGCGAGCAAGCCCGCTCCCACATTTGGAGCTCAGTACATCAGACAAAGATGTGTTGCTGTGCTGTTGCCCTGCTTTTGCTTCTACCACTCAGGTCGGCTTTCAGGCCGCCGTGCTCTGCTTTTGACTTTGATCTGACAGGCCCCGTCAACCACGCTGGCCGAACGCAGGCTTGAATCCGTGGGTAACCCGGCAGGACGCCGGGTTAGCCGCGTTGGGCCATGGATGGCCCGTCGCGGCGGCCCACGGATTTAAGCCGGAGTGAGGGCATGCCGAGCCTAAGCGAGGCACCGAGTGGTGGGGCAAAGACCTTTTGGTTACTTTTGGGGCGTTTGCCAAAAGTGACCCGCTGTAAGAGCGGAACCCTAAGTGGCCGTAACCGCAGCACCGGATATGTACTCAACCCCCCGCCCCCACGGTAGATCACTGCCACCTGATCGACACGCATTGTTAAAGGCCAGCAATCCACATCCCTTTAATTCGCGGGAAGTTTCCTAGACAATCCTTCGGCCTTGCGCCTGCCCACCTCACTGGCTAGCCTTCGCTCCGTCGCTGCATATCAGCGATCAGGGGTGAGATCCTGTGTAGGCGCCAAGTGTCACAACCGCGAGCAATATGCTCTATGGCGGCTGTGTGCGGGCAGACTTCGGTCTGGCCGGGTGCTCCTACCGGTTATCTCACCCCGCACATAGCTGCCACCTTTTGTCGAGTGAGATCTGCAAAAGAATGGCTCCCAATCTTCCAGGAGTTTCATTCATGAACAAAATCGTCCCCGACCCACCCCGCGAAATTTTTGAGCGTGCCCTGCGCCACTACTTGCAACCCGATTCACTGCCGTCCTTCGTCGCGCATCACGACCTCAGCTTCGAAGACGCCCTGGCCCAAATCTGCGACCTGCTGCGCTGCGCCGCCGCCACCGCGGCCGGCACCACGCAAACGCTGCTCGGCCATGAACGCGACATGGCGAGCGCCACCGAACGCCTGATCAACAACGCCAAAACCTTGGCCGACCGCGCGCTGAACTGTCTGCACGCCGCATAACCCCTATGGGCGCTGGCGTGCCTGCGATACAGGCAACTCGGTCTTTCAGTCAAACCGAGACGATACCATCGCAGGCAAGCCAGCTCCCACAGTTGATCTGGGCCAGCCGCGGGCACCGAACCTGCTTTTACAGGTAAACTCCCCTCCTTTTCATCTTCTCCCCGGAGTTCGCCTTGCGTCTGTTCCACACCTCCGACTGGCACCTCGGCCAAAACCTGCATGGCCAGGAACGCGACTTCGAACACGCCTGCTTCCTCGAGTGGCTGCTGGGCCAATTAAAAGCCGAGCAGCCCGATGTGCTGCTGATCGCCGGCGATATCTTCGACACGGTCAACCCGCCGCTCAAGGCCCAGGAGCGGCTGTACGACTTCATCATCAGCGCCCACGAACACAACCCGAAACTCACGATTGTGATGATCGCCGGCAACCACGACTCCGGCTCGCGCATCGAATTGCCCGCGCCGTTGATGCGCCGCCTGCGCACGCATGCCCTGGGCCGCGTGCTGTGGCTGGATGACGGCCAACTGGATGCCGAGCGCCTGCTGATCCCGCTGCCTGACGCCAAAGGCAAGATCGCCGCCTGGTGCCTGGCGCTGCCGTTTTTGCGCCCGGCGGAAGTCACCGGTGCGCACTTGGGCGACGACTACCTGCGCGGCATCGGCCAGGTGCATGAATGGCTGATCGCCGCCGCCAATGCCAAACGCAAAAAAGGCCAGGCGCTGATTGCCATCAGCCATGCGCATATGGCCGGTGGTTCGGTGTCGGAAGACTCCGAGCGCAGCCTGATCATCGGCAATGCCGAGGCACTGCCCGCCAGCCTGTTCGATGCCAGCGTGAGCTATGTGGCCCTGGGCCATTTGCACAAGCCGCAAAAGGTGAACGGCGAAGAACGCATTCGCTACAGCGGCTCGCCGATTCCCCTGTCGTTTTCCGAAATCGGCTACAAGCACCAGATTCTCGACGTGACCTTCCAGGGCCAACGCCTGGTGGGCGTCGAGCCGCGCCTGATCCCGCGTTCGGTCAACCTGCAACGCCTGGACGCTGCGCCGCTGGCGGATATCCTCAAGCAACTGGCGGATCTGCCCGACATCGACCTGCTCGCCGAGACCCAACGCCACCCGTGGCTGGAAGTGCGGGTGCGCCTGGACGAGCCGCAACCGGACCTGCGCCAGCAAATCGAAACCGCCCTGCAAGGCAAGGCCGTGCGCCTGGTGCGCATCGCCGCCGAATATGCCGGCAAGCGCGGCAGCGACGCCACCGACGACGAGCGCCTGGTCGAACTCGACCAGCTCACGCCCCAGGAGCTGTTCAGCCGCGCCTGGCAGGACAACTACGGCAGTGAAGTGGATGAACAGACCTTGAAGGATTTCGCCGTGCTGCTCCAGGAAGTGCAACAGGCGGGTGAACAGCCATGAAGATTCTTGCCATCCGCCTGAAAAACCTTGCCTCACTGGCCGGCCCGTTTGAAATCGACTTTACCGCCGAGCCCCTGGCCAGCGCCGGGTTGTTTGCCATCACCGGGCCGACCGGCGCGGGCAAAAGTACCTTGCTCGACGCCTTGTGCCTGGCGCTGTTTGGCGCGGTGCCACGCCTGGGTGATACCGGCCAGGCCAAGATGCCGGATGCCGACAGCGACATTTCCATCGGCGACCCACGCACCCTGCTGCGCCGCGGCACCGGCGGTGGTTATGCCGAGGTGGACTTTGTCGGCGTCAACGGCCGTCGCTACCGTGCGCGCTGGGAGGCCAACCGCGCCCGCGACAAGGCCAGCGGCAAGTTGCAGAACAGCCGGCAAAGCCTGATCGACCTGGACAGCGACCAACTGCTGGCCAGCCAGAAGACCGAATACAAGACCCAGCTGGAACTGGCCCTGGGCCTGAATTTCGAGCAGTTCACCCGCGCGGTGTTGCTGGCGCAAAGTGAATTCAGCGCGTTCCTCAAGGCCAACGACAATGAGCGCAGCGAACTGCTGGAAAAGCTCACCGACACCGCGCTCTACACCCAGCTTGGCCGCCGCGCCTTCGACAAGGCCAAGGATGCCAAGGACGCGCACAAACAACTGCAGGACCAGGCCACCGGCGTGGTGCCATTGGCCGCCGAGGCCCGTGCCGAACTGGATCAACAGTTAGCCACGGCGCAGCAGCAGCTCAAGACCCAGCAGGCCCAGCTCAAGCAGTTGGAGTTGCAGCACACCTGGCTCAAGGAGCTGCGCGAATGGCAGGAGCGCCAACAAAGCGCGACTGAGCAACTGCAACGCGCCCAGGCCGATTGGGATGGCCAGGGCCAGCAGCGCCAGGATTTGAGCCGCCTGGAGCACTTGGCGCCACAACGCCATCAGTTTGCTCGACAGGTTGAACTCGGCACGTTGCTGACGCCGCTCGCCGCGCAGATTCAGCAGCACCGCGAGCAGCAAACCGCGCTGCACACGCGTCAGGAGCAGGCGCAAGCCCAGCAAGCGGCGGCCCAGGCGGCACTGGCTGAAGCGCTGAAGCACCAGGCCGACGCCGTGCCCTTGTTGCGCCAGGCCGTTGAAGCACAAAGCACCCTCGCCCACCTGACCAAGGACCTGGCCAAACGCACCGAAGACCAGCAGCAACACGAGGTCGCCTGCACCCAAGGCCAGACCTTGTTGAAGGGGTTGCAGGACAAACACACCCACGTTGCCGAACGCCTGCAACGCCTGGCTGCCGAGCTGGAGCGCAGCGCCACCCTGGCGCCGCTGAGCGATGCCTGGGGCGCTTACCGCGACCGTCTGCAACAGTTGATGCTGATCGGCAATCGCTTGAACAAAGGCCAGAGCGAACTGCCGCAGCTGGAACAACGCGCCACCACCGCCGCCGAAAAATTCGCTCAGCAACGTGACGCGCTGGACCTGTTGTATCAGGAAGCCGGCGCCGAGCCGCACGCGGTCGCCGAGCAGATCCAGCTACTGGCGAGCCTGCTGCAGGACAACCGCAAGCAGCAACGCGCCTTTGAAGACCTGACACGCCTGTGGGACAACCAGCAGCAGCTGGATCAACACGCCGCCAGCCTGACGCAGAAGCTCGCGGACGCCCAGCAACAGCGCGAACAGCTGAACCAGAGCGGTCTGCAAACCAAGGCCGAGCTGGCCGTCGCCGAGCAAACCTTGACGGTGACCAAACAACTGCTCGAACGCCAACGCCTGGCCCGCAGCGCCAGCGTCGAGGAATTGCGCGAGCAGTTGCAGGACGACCAGCCCTGCCCGGTGTGCGGCAGCCATGAGCATCCCTATCACCAGCCCGAAGCCTTGCTGCAAAGCCTCGGCCGTCATGATGAGAACGAAGAAGCCACGGCGCAGAAAGCCGTCGACGTGCTCAAGGAAAAACTCACCGAGCTGCGCGGCGAAGTGGGCGGTTTGATCGCGCAACAAAAGGAGTTCCTGCAACAGCAGGAGCAACTGGCGACGCAACAGCACGCGCTCAAACCCAGCCTGGATGCACACCCGCTGTCGGCCTCATTGTTCAATCAGGACGCCGCCAAGCGCAGCACTTGGCTGGCCCAGCAATTGGCGCAACTGACGCAAAGCATCACCCAGGACGAACAGCGCCAGGGCGCCCTGCTCAACCTGCAACAAAATGCCGGGCGTTTGCAGCAGCAGTTGCAAGCCGCCCAGGATGCGAGCCAGCAAGCCCGACAGTTGCTGGTGGACCAGCAACGCGAGCTGTCCAACGACCGCGAACGCCTCGACGAAGAGCTGCATGCCTTCGCCAGCCTGCTGCCCGCCGAAACCCTCGAAGGCTTGCGCCGCGAACCGGCCGCGACCTTTATGCAGCTCGACCAGCAGGTCAGCCAGCGTCTGGAGCAGCTGGGCCATCAACGCGATGAATTGGCCGAGCAGCAGGAACGTCAACAGGCCATCGAGAAAGAACAGACCCATCAGCAGCATCGCCAGCAGCAATTGGACGTCTTGCATCAGCACGTCACCGAGTTGTCTACGCAGCGACAGGCCGCGCAGGAACAACTTACGGCGCTGCTGGGCGATCACGCCAGCGCTGAACAGTGGCAGCAGCAACTGGACCAGGCGGTGGCGCAGGCACGTCAGCGCGAAACCGACGCCAATCAACAGCTGCAAGACCTGCGTAATGCGCTTATTCAACTGGCTGCCGACCTCAAGGCGCAGCAGGAACGCCAACAGGCACTGACTGCTGAGCAGCACAGCCTCGACGAGCGCCTGGGCGAATGGCGGGCGCTGCACCCCGAGTTGGATGACGTCGGGCTTGCGCGCTTGCTGGCCTTTGATGACAGCCAGATCAGCGCGCTGCGCCAGCAGGTGCAACACAGCGAAAAAGCCGTCGAACAAGCCAAGGTGCTGCTGCACGAACGCGAGCAACGCCTCGCCGAGCATCAGGCCTTGCACAACGGCAACCTGGACGCCGATCAACTCGATGACAGCCTGGCCACGCTCAACCAACAATTGGCCGAGGGCGAAAAACACTGCGCCGAGTTGCGCGCGCGCCAGGCCGAAGACCAGCGTCGACAGGACGCCAACCACGCGCTGGCCGAACAGATCACCCAGGCCTATGAAGAATGGCAACGCTGGGCGCGCCTGAATGCGCTGATCGGTTCGGCCACCGGCGACACGTTCCGCAAGATCGCCCAGGCCTACAACCTGGACTTGCTCGTGCACCACGCCAACGTGCAATTGCGCCAACTGGTGCGCCGCTACCGCCTCAAACGCGGCGGCAGCATGCTCGGGCTGTTGGTGATGGACACGGAAATGGGCGATGAACTGCGCTCGGTGCACTCGTTGTCCGGGGGCGAAACCTTCCTGGTGTCGCTGGCGCTGGCGTTGGGACTGGCGTCGATGGCGTCCAGCACGTTGAAGATCGAGTCGCTGTTTATCGACGAAGGTTTTGGCAGCCTTGATCCGGAGTCGCTGCAATTGGCGATGGACGCCCTGGACGGTCTGCAGGCCCAGGGCCGCAAGGTGGCGGTGATTTCCCACGTACAGGAAATGCACGAGCGCATTCCGGTGCAGATCCAGGTCAAGCGTCAGGGCAATGGCTTGAGCACGCTGGAGGTCAAGTGAGCGAGGCGCTGCTGTATTCGTTCCGACGCTGCCCGTATGCGATGCGGGCGCGCATGGCGTTGCGCTACGCGGGCGTGCCCGTGCAGATCGTCGAGGTGAGCCTGAAAGCCAAGCCGGCCGACATGCTTGCGCTGTCGCCCAAGGGCACGGTGCCGGTATTGAGTGTGGACGGTCGGGTTATTGAGGAAAGCCTGGAGATCATGCTCTGGGCCCTGGCGCAGCACGACCCTGATGACTGGTTGCTCAAGGGCGACCCACGGGTGCTGCAACTGATCGCCGAGAACGATCAGGCCTTCAAACATCACTTGAATCGATACAAGTATGCCGAGCGCTACCCCGAGCTACCGATGGAACATTATCGGGCCGAGGGCGAGGTGTTTTTGCGTGCACTGGAGGCTTTGTTGGCGGATCGGGCGTTTTTGCTGGCCGAGCATTTGAGCCTGGCCGATGTGGCACTGGCACCGTTTGTGCGTCAGTTTGCGCACGTGGACCGCGAGTGGTTCGCCAGCGCGCCGTATCCTCGTTTGCAGGCCTGGCTGCAGCGTTTTCTGGAATCACCGCTGTTTGTCGCGGTAATGGCAAAACCCTGAGCCCAACACAATCAAATGTGGGAGCAGGCTTGCCTGCGATGCCGACAACTCGTTCCAACGGATACACCGAGTTGCTTTCATCGCAGGCAAGCCAGCTCCCACATGTGACCGTCGCTCAGCTCATGCTCAGTGCTGGGTCTTGTGATCCAGTGCGGCGTAGAAGTTGGCGCTCTGTTGCAGGTATTTCTGGGTGTAGGCCGTGGTGTTGGATTTTTTGCCGGACACTTCCACGCTGGCGGCGGCAGGCAATGCCACGGTGGCGGAAACAGCGGAAGCGGCGATGATGGAGAAGAGGTTCAAGTTCATGTCGGTAACCCTTGTGTTCGTTGGTTTAGGTGGCCGGGGAAGGCCTTGGAACCCAACTTACGCCCGAGGGCTGAACCTTGGTAATGCTTTGAAACAGTAGCCGCTATTAATAGAATTAATACACCGAGTCAGGCCCCGCATGGCGGGGCCTGTGGCTTATTGACGCACCAGAAACTTCAGGTCACTGGGGGCATCGATCGGCAGTTTCTGCACGGTTTTACCCAGCAGGCCGGTCTTGGGGTCGCGTTCGACTACCACGATTTCGTTGCTTTTCTGGTTGGCGATCAGCAAAAACTTGCCGCTCGGGTCCAGGCTGAACTCGCGCGGGTGATCACCTTCCACGGAGCGGCGCTGCAGTTCCTTGAGGTGCGCGGTGGCCGGGTCGATGCTGAACACCAGCATCTGGTTGGCGGTGCCGCGGTTGCTCACGTACAGGAATTTGCCGTCGCTGGAGGCGTGCAGCGCCGCACCGGCCTTGTCGGCCACCGGCTGCCCGGCAGCAAAATCGACCAGTTGGGTCTGGCTGAGCTTGCCGTCGTTGTAATCGAACACGGCGACCTGAGCGCTCATCTCGGTGGTCAGCCAGGCGTGCTTGCCATCCGCGCTGAACAGCAAGTGACGCGGGCCGCTGCCCGGCGGCATTGGCACGGCGGCAGGAGTGGCCGGGGTCAGCGGCAGTTCAGGGTTGGCCTTGGGGTCGTAGTGGTAGGCAAACACCTTGTCGGCGCCCAGGTCCTGAACAAACACGTAGTTGCCGTCCGGCGATGACACCACCGAATGCACATGGTTGGAGGCCTGGCGCTCCGGGTTTACCCGGCTGGACGGATGCCCGCTCAGTTGCACCGGCGCCGACAGCTTGCCAGCGGCGTCAACCGGCAGCACCGCGAGGCTGCCACCCGGATCTTCGAGTACCGAATAGTTGGCAACGAACAGGTAACGCCCATCAGCGGCAAGGCTGGAATGGGTGGGTTCATTGCCCAGGCTCTGCACCTGGTTGATCAGGGTCAATTGATGGTTCTGCGGGTCAATGCTGTAGCTGCTGACGCGGCCGACCGGGTCTTTCTGGCCCGGGCCGTTCTCGTTGACCACGAACAAATGCTTCTGGTCTTTGGAGATCGTCAGCCACGACGGGTTGGCCGCCTTCGCCGCCAGTACCGGCTTGCCGCTGAATTGACCGGTACGGCTGTCAAACTGCAGGCGGTAGATACCCTCGCTGGTACCGGCGGTGTAGCTGCCCACCAGCAGTTCGTAGGTGTCTGCCGGGGCGGCTTGCACCGACATGGCACCGACACTGCCCGCCATCAGCAGGGGCCAGAATTTACGCATCATCATCCGCTTCATCCTCGTCGTTATTGTTGCCGGTGAAAGCGCTCATGCAGATCAGGCGGTGCTCGCCCGAATCACCGGTAAGGGTCCAGCTTTGCAAGGTGTCATCGAAGGTGGCGGCCTGCACCTGCTCCAGGCTGAAACGCCAGCGTTTTTCAGCACGACAGTCCATGGCAGTGATCAGCAAGGCCTGTTCATCAAAGGTGAAATCAAAGGCATGCAGGCCATCGATTTCAAGCATGTCGGAAGTCTTCAGGACGGCAGGCAAATTATCGGTCATCACAGTCTTTCATCAGGTTCAAAGCGCTAATGATAGGCCAGTTTGCTGCCTGCACCTAAGGCCATAACGGGCTACCGCCTCCGGGCGACGCAGCGCATTACTTTGCTGGGGCGCGTTTTGCTCCCCTGTAAAGGAATACCCATGACAGACCCGAACACCGTCCCTGCTGCACACCCGGCCCGACAAGCGGTTGAAGCCCGGTTTCTCACTCGCCCGACGCTGCGCTCAGTCACTGCGCAGTTGCTGGCCAACCACTTGAAGGAAAAATACCCGCCGCTGCGCTCTGCGCTCGCTGACCTGCGCCTGGCCATACCCCGTGACGGCGGCGGACGCAGCTTGCTCCCGCTGCTGGAGGTGGCGCTCAGTCACTTGGCCGATGGCAGCTTTCCCGATGTATCCATGCGCTACGGCCTGGACTGCTACCTGGGCGACGCCACGGGAACCCGGCTGACCTTTGAGGCCAATGGCCGGCACGACTACGATCTGGCAGTGATCGAAGCCGTTATCAGAGAATTGCCGCCGATTCTGCGCATCGCTTTTCAAGACGCCCTGGCAGCCTACTGGAACCAGGACACGGAGGCCGGCGTCAGCCGCTGGCAGTGGCTGGCCCGCGTGCTGCACGGCGCGCTGCTCGACTCAGCCATTCGCCAGCCCGGGAGCCTGGCACGACAGCTCGATACGCTCGTCACACTGGCCCGTTACCCCGACCGCCGTACGCGCGCCCAGCGCCCCTGGCCGCAGAAGGCCGTGCGCGCCTATACCCTGGAAACCGTTCTGGAGCAGGCAGGCAGCCGACTCACCCTGCAAGCCAGCGATGTGCTGGTGGTCGCCCCGACGCAGGTGTTGCTGTGCCGCGTATCGGGGCAGATCGAGGCGTACGCCGACCTCGAGGCCTTCGGCCAGGCCTGGGGAATGCACCTGCAGCAGCGTTTTCGCGCGCAGCGCATCACCTGGAAGCAGTACGAGCCCGACGGCAATATTTTCGAGGTGCAAGCCGCGCTCATACTTGAGGGGCAACTGGAGGCTCTCGCGGCCATTGAGCTCCCGGCCGGGTCCAGCGTGCAGGACCTGGAGCTGCGGTTTGCTGGCGCTACAAACCCGGCGCAGGTCTTCAGCCACTCGACCACCACACCGCTGGCGGCCCTGAATTCGATCCGCGCAGCCCTGCCTGCCTGGCTGCAGCACGCCGGCGCGGCCGAGCGCCTTGCTTACCGTGAGTGCCTGCTTGAACAGGCCGGCATCCGCCGCTTGACCCTTGGCGATTCGGATTTCGAAAGCCTGGAAACCCTGCGCAGCTATGCAACCGAACATTTGAATCAGCAACTGTGCCTGGATCGCAGCGTCGCCCTGGGTGGCCAACGCGCCTGCGACGATGCCGCTCGATCGAGCGGATACCACGCCGACGATTTGCAACTGACCTTTCACGTGGCGGTGGGCACCCTGGCCGGCGGTTATGTCGAGCCGGTGACCCTGAGCCTGGTGGATCTGGCCCTGAAAAACCTCTCGGGCGCGCCCAAAGGCCGCATGACACTCAGCCACCGCACCGGCCGGGTAATTGAACCCTGGCTGACAGCCGACGGCCTTCGCCAACTGGTCCAGCGTGTCGACATCGGCAAAAATTACCCTCATTACCTGCGCCAGGCGCTGCTCAGCGATACCGAGGCCGCTCGAAAACGTCAGCGCCTGTTCGAACAGCAACGGCCGGTGCAGCTGAAAACCCAAGCGCTGGAGCACAGGCTCAAAGGCGAAGCTGGCCTGACACCGCGCGGCATCCTGTGGGTGCATGCCGTGCTGAACCCGGCCTCCACGGGGCGCCAGGTCGACGGCGAGAGCATCGTTATGCGGGCGCTGGCCTTGGTGCGCAAGCCCGGCGCCACGGCAGACGTGGTGCAAAACATGTTCATCATCGAGCCCCTCGATACGCAACGAGGCCCGCACCTGCTGTATCGGCCGGCCTATCGCGACTCGCTGCTGGAGTTTGCCAGTCGCGACAGCCTGCTGGCCGCCCTCGTACGGCCCGGCGCGTTGCAGGACAGCGTTTTGACCTGGTTGCCGGACTCGGCCAGGGCCATCTACAGCAACGGTGGGTTTACCCAGCCTCACTACGTGCGGGTCGGCCTGGGCTCGGAATTCGACCCGCTGCCGCGCGTGCCTGAACCTGCGCAGTTGGCCGCCGCTGGCGACCAGAGCAGCGACGAAATCCTTCAGGCCCTGAACAATGGCAGCCTCATGGAGTACCTGTTCGGCTGCGAGACTCGGCAACTACTGGCGCAGGCTGAGCGCGAGTCCACGTCCAATAGCGAGAGCCGCTGGGCGTTGATCCTGGAAGGTATGCAGCTGGGCTTCAATACCCTGCTGATGGCCGTGCGCGGGCCGCTGGCGGCAATCGGCTGGCTGATGCAACTGGTGCAGGGCCTGACGCACGATGTGCCGGCGCTGGAAAGTGACGATCCTCAGACGCGGGCGCTGGCGTGGGTTGATTTGCTGCAAAACATCGCCCTGCTGCTGGTGCATCAGGGCTCGCCCACGGCAGCGCCGGTGCACGCTGCACGTGAGGAAGCCTTGCCCACGCAGCCGGCGTTGCGGCGAGCAGTTTTCGGCCCGGTAAGCAGCCCGCCGGCGATCATTGAACGTGGCACGGTCGGCCTGCCTTCCGAACCGCCCGGCGGTGGCCGCACGCTGGTGGATTTCGATCATTCGCTGGCCAGCGACGCAGCATCGGCAGCGCTGCTGGAAAAACTGCGGGCATTCAGCCTGCCCTGGCCACAGCCCCTACCTGCGCAGGTCAGCGCCGGGCGTCACCTGGGTTTGTACAACCTCAATGGGGTCTGGCATGCCTCGGTCGGTGGTTTGCTGTTCAGGGCCAGCATCGTTCCGGGTTTTGGCGACGTGTATATCGTGCACCCCGAAAAAACCGACCACCCCGGCATCAAGCTTCGCACCGATGGAAAAGGCCATTGGACACTGGACCGCGGCCTCAAGCTGGTGGGCGGTGGCCCCAAGCGGATGGCGGCCTTGCGCGAGGAAAACCAGCGTAGAAAAAACGCGCTGCTGGCACGCGGGCAGGCACTCAATACGCAAATAACCCATTTGATGGCGCCCTTCCTGGCATCGATGGAGCGCATGTGGTCCGCCGCCACCGCCTTGAAAAAACAACGCAAAACCGTGCAACTGATCTGGAATCTTCTGCAAAAAGCGACGCCCGAGCAGCGGCCCGCCCTGGCGGCGCGGCACCAGCAGGAGACCCTGAACCACCAGCAGCGACGCACCGAGTTTCAGATTCTGCTGCAGAACCTCGAAGACCAATTTGCCCAGTCCCTGCCCCCACGCCTGGAAATGGTCAAGGTGGGCCAGGAGCTGGAAAGGGTCGGCGGCGCCGGCGTGCACGTGCATGACCGGGCAAAAATCCTGGGGACCATATGGAACCAGCAGTCGGCCATCCAGACGTTGTTGTTGGACCGGTTGAACGCCATGCGTTTTTCCAGCGCGGGCGAGCCCATGGCGCAGATGGCACGCAGGATGTTTGTCGATAACCTGCTGGGAGACACCACCGTCTACGACGAATACATCCGCAACACGGTTGAATCGGCCAATATCCGCGAGCACATGGCCGAGGTCGCGGCGGTCATGGAGCATACGCTCGAACAACTGGAACAGGACTCGGTGGCGGGCCGTGTGATCCGCCAGGAATGCCTGACGCAGATCCAATACCCGCAGAATTTTTTCGCCAACAACCTGAGGCTCAATGCGCTCAATTACCTCGCCGCCGCCAGCGTGGCGACGGCCGACCGACGATTGCCACCCCAGGAGGACTTTTACCTCAACCGACTCGAACAAAGCGACCTGGCCCAAGCCCTGCAGTCTCACGTCGAAGTGCGCAGCGGTGCCGAGTACCCGCTGGCCGAGCAACGTAATGTGTATGAGACGGTCCTTGACCGGTACCGCCGTCATGAGGATGCGATTCGCGCCCTCAAGGCCCTCAACCCCGGGCGCCTGCGCCCGGAGGCCGAACGCCTGCTGACAGGCCTTGAATTTGCCCAGGCGCTTGCGCAAAGCGAACTTGAAGCGGTGGTACGCAAACAGGAAGAGCTGGACGTCGTGCTGCCCTTGTCGAAAACCCTGCGTCCCAAAAACCCGGCCAAACGGGTATTTAAAACCCGCAAAAAAGCCTACCTCATCGGTGAGCTCAAGCCTGCCGATGCACAGAACAGCCAGGAGCAACTGACCCTCACCGACGCCTTGACCGGTGAAACCATTGCCTCGTTCAGCCAACACGCAGACGGTTGGGCCACGACCGCGAAGGACCCGGCAGCGGCCCCGGCCGGCACAGCCCAGGTTCGCTCACTGGCCACCCTCAAAGGCCTGGCCCAGGCGCTGATCGAACAACGCAAAGGCATTGAACAACTGATCACGGCCGAGCAGCAAAAACTCGACTCGCCGTTGACCCGTCAACACGTCGACCCGGGTGACTGGAATGAAATGCTCATGGGCCACGCCGGAAAACTCACGGCCTTGGCCGATGAGTTGGCACGCGACCATCTGACGCAAAAAACCGCGGTGCAACGCCTGATCGATGAATACCGGGCACACGCCAGGGACATCAGCCGGCTGGCGCAGCGCGTGTGCAGTGCGGCGTACAAACGGCAATGGCCGACCCAGGAGAGCCTCAATTACCTGTGGGAACAAAAACAGATCGACATCAACCTGACCAGCCTGGCCGACCCGCAACGCCCGACCCTCAGCGGCGACTTCTTCACCGAGTACGCGGTGTACGACAAGGCCAAGAAACCGCCGGTGGTGTTGTGGTATGCGCACTTTCATTACGCCCATGCCGACGCCCTGCCCGCCCACTACACGCGGGCCCACCTGAAGCTGCCGGAACAGCGCAAGTACACGCAGAAGGACTTGCTCAAGCAGCGTGTCCAGGCCGACCTTCATACCCGCACGGAACCCGGCGGCGAACCGTTGACCCACATTCTGTATGTGCTGATTACGCCGCCCGTGGATCAGTTGTTCCTGGCCATCGCGCCAGTGCCACGGGCACCGCGCTGACGCCGGGCCCTGTGCATTGCGCTGGGCCACTTCATAACCTGACAGGCCGTGTGGCAAGGGCATTGCGCCCTTGCCACGCGGCACTGCGCGACGGTGTCGGGCTTAGTGTGCAAACAGCGAGTTGCCCTTCTGCCCCGCGAGTTTTTCAGGCTTGATCAGGAACCGTGCCAGCGCCGGCAGCAGCCACAGCGCGCCGAACATGTTCCACAGCAGCATGAAGGTCAGCATCAGGCCCATGTCGGCCTGGAACTTGATGGCCGAGAAGATCCAGGTGCACACGCCAATGGCCAGGCACAAGCCGGTGAACAGCACGGCTTTGCCGGTCGACTTGAGCGTCTGGTAGTAGGCCTCTTGCAGTGGCAGGCCGGCGCGCAGGAAGCTTTCCAGACGGCTGTAGATGTAAATGCCGTAGTCCACGCCAATCCCCACGCCCAGCGCCACCACCGGCAGGGTCGCGACCTTGACGCCGATGCCCATGAATGCCATCAACGCGTTGCCCAGCACCGAGGTCAGCACCAGCGGCAGCACGATGCACAGGGTGGCGGCCCACGAGCGGAAGGTGATCATGCACATGGTCGCCACGCACAGGTACACCAGGATGAGGATGGTCAGTTCCGACTCTTTGATCACCTCGTTGGTCGCCGCTTCGATCCCGGCGTTGCCGGCGGCGAGGATAAATTCCAGGCCGTCCTTGTTGTTTTCCTTGGCGAAGTCCTGCACCGCATGCACCGCGCGGTCGAGGGTTTCGGCCTTGTGGTCGTTGAGGAACACCAGCACCGGCGCGAGCGAGCAATTGTTGTTGTACAGACCGTCGGCGCGGGCGATGGAGTTGTTCAGCACGTCGGGGTTGCGCGACAGGGTTTCCCATTTCAGGTTGCCCTCGTTCATGCCCTTGATCATCTGCTTGGACACGGTCACCAACGAGATCGCCGATTGCACGCCTTCGGTGTTCTGCATCTTCCACATCAACTGGTCGATGGGCGCCATGGCTTCGTAGCGCGAGCAGCCTTCGGCACGGGTCTTGACCATTACCACCAGCACGTCGGAGCTGGTGGAGTAGTTGTTGATGATGAAGTTGTTGTCCTTGTTGTAGCGCGAGTCCGGGCGCAGTTCCGGCGCGCCCTGGTCGAGGTCGCCGATCTTCAGGTTCTGGCTGTACCAGAGACCGCCACCGAAGGCGATCAGCGCCAGCAGGATGGACACCGGCGCGACCTTGGCGCTGGCGAATTTGGACAGCAGGCGCCAGAACGGGTGTTCGCGGTGCGCGTCTTTCTTGCTTTTGGCGATGGCGCGTTTACTGATGCCTACGTAGGAGATCGCCACCGGCAGCAGGATCAGGTTGGTGAACACAATCACCGCCACGCCGATGGAGGCGCCGATGGCCAGCTCGCGGATCACGCCGATGTCGATGATCAGCAAGGTGATAAAGCCCACCGCGTCGGCGAGAATCGCGATCATCCCCGGCAAAAACAATTGCCGGAACGTGCGTCGGGCGGCGGTTAGCGCGTTGTCCGCCTCACTGGATTGCAGCGCAATGCCGTTGATCTTCTGCACGCCGTGGGAAATACCGATGGCAAAGATCAGGAACGGCACCAGCATCGAATACGGGTCGAGGCCGAAACCGAAGAAATGCATCAGGCCGAGCTGCCACACCACCGCCACCAGCGTGGTGCTCAACACCGCGACGGTGCTGCGCAGGCAGTTGGTGAACCACAGCAGTAGAATCAGGGTGATGACGAATGCGATGCCGAAGAACATCACCACCATGACCAGGCCGTCGATCAGGTCGCCGACCTTCTTGGCAAACCCGACGATGTGAATCTTGACGTTGGGGTTTTGTGCTTCGAACTTGTCGCGGATCTTGTCTTCAAGCTCGTGGGAAAACTTGCGGTAGTCCAAGGCCAGCAACTTGCCCTGGTCCTGCGGGTCCGGGTAGGACTCCAGCAGCGGGATGTCGACAATGCTCGACTTGAAGTCGTTGGCCACCAGGCGCCCCACCTGGCCGGACTTGAGCACGTTGTTGCGCAACTGGTCGAGGCTTTCCGGCGAGCCGTTGTAGCTCTGCGGGATAACTTCGCCGCCGGCAAAGCCTTCCTCGGTGACCTCGGTCCAGCGCACGCTGGGGCTCCACAGCGACTTGAGGCCCGAGCGGTCGACGCCGGAGATGTAGAACACCTCGTCGTTGATCTGGCGCAGGGTCTCCATGTATTCCTTGGTGAAGATGTCACCGTCCTTGGCCTCCACGGAGATGCGCACCGTGTTGCCCAGGTTGGCCAGGTCATTGCGGTGCTCCATCATCTTTTCGATGAAGGGGTGCTTGAGCGGGATCATCTTTTCAAAACTGGTGGACGGGCGAATCAACGTCGCCTGCCAGAACAGAAAAATGCTCACCAGCAGGCAGATGACGATCACTGCCGGGCGGTTGTTGAAGATCAGGCGCTCAAGAAAGGTCGCTTTATCGTTGTGATGACTGCTCATTGAAACCCCGCCTTCTTATTATTTTGAGAGCTCTGCACCGGCGGCCGAGGCCACACGCACGCCACCCTGCCCGACCAGAATCAAGTTGCCGTTGCCCGCCGCGGTAACCGCCGAGAGTGAAATGCGGTCTGGGCGGTTGAACACGCTGAAGATCTGCCCGTCGTCATGGCTGACCACCACGCTGCCACCGTTGCCGACCACCACCAGCGAACCGTCGGCGAGCAACGTGGCGCCGGACAAGCCGAATTCCAGGGCACCTCGCGCCGCGTTCAGCTCAACCTGTTCCCAGGTGCTGCCAAAGTCCGTGGAACGGTAGAGATTGCCGCGCAGGCCATAGGCCAACAGGGTGTGGGGTTGAGCGGTACTGATCACGCCAAACAGCGAGCCCTGGTACGGGCCTTCGAGCTTTTCCCAGGTCTGGCCGTCGTCACTGGAGCGGAACATGCTGCCCTGCTCACCGACGATAAACAGCCCGGCGTCCTTGATAGCGGCGATGGCGTTGAGGTGGAACTGGTCTTCGTTGTCGAGGCGGTCGCTGACGTCTGCCCAGGTTTTGCCGCCGTCGGTGGTTTCGATCAACGCACCGTAGGCGCCCACGGCCAGGCCGTGCTCGGCATCCTTGAACCAGATGTCGAGTAAGGGAGCTTCGCGTTTGAGGTCTTGGTATTGCTGGGTCCAGGTGGCGCCGCCATCGACGCTTGCAAGAATCTGTGCGTCGTGGCCGACAGCCCAGCCGTGTTTTTCATCGACGAAAAACACCGCCGTCAGCAGTTGCCGAGTCGGCACTTTGGCTTGGGTCCAGGTGCTGCCCTGATCATCGGAATAAAGGATGTGCCCGCGATCACCGACCGCCACCAGACGGGAGCCGGCGTGCACTACGTCGATCATCAGGCCTTTGGCGGCCTTGGGAGATTGAATCGCAAATGCCGGCGGTGCGCCGGTTTCATCGGCTGCCAGCACGGGTGTCGACAACACCCCCAGCAGCGAGAGCGCTGTAGCCAGCATCGCAACCTTGCGTGCGGCGCGCGGGCGGCAAACAACCCAACCCATGACAGGCTCACTCATAGACCTTTCTCCCGATTTATTATTGTTAGGTCGTCTTGCCTTGCCGGCCTCTGAAACCTGCAATCTAGAGCGCCTGAAGGAAGCAGGGGCCATCCTATCGGGCTTTCGAATCGTCTGACAATCGGCGCTACGTTATCTTTTGTTAACTGGCGGGCTATGACGATGGCCTGAATATGAGTGCATTACCCAGGCTGATTAATGAATATTTATTCCATCTATTGAATTTAGAGAATATTTATTCCATTAATACACGTCCTGAAAACAATAATCCAAAGGACCACCGCTATGCGTGAACTCGGAATTGGCCTGATCGGCACGGGCTTCATGGGGCGCGCCCATGCCTTGGCGTTCAACAATGCCCGCGCGGTATTCGAACTGCCGGTACACCTCAACCTGGCCGCCTTGGCCGATGCCGACACCGAACGTGCACAGCGTTGCGCTACCGCCTGGGGGTTTGCCCAGGCCCACGGCGACTGGCAGGCGCTGATAGATGACCCCACCGTTGATGTCGTGGCCATCACCACACCCAATCACTTGCATTACCCCATGGCCATGGCGGCGATTGCAGCGGGCAAGGCGGTGTATTGCGAAAAACCGCTGGCGGTCAGCCTGCAGCAGGCCGAAGCCATGCGCCGCGCCGCGAGTGCAGCCGGCGTGGTCACGCGGGTAGGCTACAACTATCAGCACAACCCGATGATCAGCCTGGCGCGGCAGATGATTGCCGACGGCGAACTGGGCGAAATCATCAGTTTCCAGGGCGAGTTCAGCGAAGATTTCATGGCCGACCCGGCCTCACCGTGGTCGTGGCGCTGTGACGTGGCACATGCCGGCGGCGCCTTGGCGGATTTGGGCAGTCATTTGCTGTCGATGGCGCGCTACTTGGTCGGTGAGGTGCACAGCGTGTGCGCCGACACCCAGACCGTCCACGCCCAACGCCCGGTCGTCTACGGCAGCAGCGACCGTAAACCCATCGCGGTGGATGACCAGGTGCACGCACTCTTGCGCTTTACCAACGGCGCGCGCGGCACGGTGAGCAGCAGCTGGCTCAAGCACGGCTACAAGAACCACCTGAGCTTTGAAATCAGCGGCACGCGAGGCACGCTGGCGTTCGACCAGGAGCGCTTGAATGAACTGCGGGTGTGTCGGCTCGGCCAGGACGGTTTCCAACGGCTGCTGGCCGGCCCTGCCCTGCCCGGCTATGCCGCGTTCAGCCCGGCGGCCGGGCATCAACTGGGGTACAACGAGTTGAAAACGCTGGAGGTGCACGAACTGATCATGGCGCTGGCGGGGCAAGGCGCGGGGGGCACTGACTTTGAGGGGGCATGGGCGGTTGAGCAGTTGGCAACGGCGATTCGTGTGGCTGCCCGTGAAGCGCGTTGGGTTGTGGTGGTTGAGGTGTGAGCGCGGGGGGCTTGGTTTGACCGGGTGATTATCCGTTGTTTGGGGGATGGCCGCTTTGGGTTCCGCCCTTACGGCGGGTCACTTTGGAAAAGCCCCAAAGTAACCAAAGGGCTCTTGCCCCACCACTCGGCCCCTCGCTTAGGCTCGGTGTGCCCGAACGAAGGCATTACGCAGCGGGCCGCCGCGACGGGCCGTCCCTGCCCCGTCGCGGCTAAACCGGCGTCCTGCCGGTTTACCCGCTCCGTACTACCTGCGTTCGGCCAGCGTGGTTTAACGGGGCGCCTAAGATCAAGATCAAAATCTACAGCACGGCGGCCTAGTAGCCGACCTGAGTGGTAGAAGCGAAAGCAAAGCCGAGGCGGCCTGACAGCCGACCTGATCGTGAGAGCTGAACCCAATTCAATGTGGGAGCTGGCTTGCCTGCGATGGCATCAACTGGGTGTGCCTGATACACCGAGGTGCCTGCATCGCAGGCAAGCCAGCTCCCACAGAAAAGCCAAGCAGTGCGCTAATGGCAGTTGAACGCGGTCACCTTGTGGGAGCGGGCTTGCTCGCGAAAGCGGTATGTGAGTGACACATGAGTTGACTGAACCACCGCCTTCGCGAGCAAGCCCGCTCCCACAGTTGGATCGCAGTGCATCCGGTAGATGGGTGCTGCTCGTTTGTACTCGGTCAAAGGTGAGAGCTGGCTTGCCTGCGATGGCATCAACTGTGTGTCACTGATACACCGAGGTGCCTGCATCGCAGGCAAGCCAGCTCCCACAGAAAAGCAAAGCAGCACGGTGCTGGCAGTTGAACTCGGTCAACTTGTGGGAGCTGGCTTACTCGCGAAAGCGGTATGTCAGTGACACATGACCTGACTGAACCACAGCATTCGCGAGCAAGCCAGCTCCCACAGTTGGATCGCAGTGCATCCGGTAGATGGGTGCTGCTCGTTGTACTCAATCAAAGGTGGGAGCTGGCTTGCCTGCGATGGCATCAACTGTGTGTCACTGATAGACCGAGGTGCCTGCATCACAGGCAAGCCAGCTCCCACAGAAAAGCCAAGCAGTGCGCTACTGGCAGTTGAACGCGGTCACCTTGTGGGAGCGGGCTTGCTCGCGAAAGCTGTATGTGAGTGACACATGAGTTGACTGAACCACCGCCTTCGCGAGCAAGCCCGCTCCCACAGTTGGATCGCAGTGCATCCGGTAGATGAGTGCTGCTCGTTGTACTCAATCAAAGGTGGGAGCTGGCTTGCCTGCCATGGCATCAACTGGGTGTGCCTGATACACCGAGGTGCCTGCATCGCAGGCAAGCCAGCTCCCACAGAAAAGCAAAGCAGTGCGCTACTGGCAGTTGAACGCGGTCACCTTGTGGGAGCGGGCTTGCTCGCGAAAGCGGTATGTGAGTGACACATAAGTTGACTGAACCACCGCCTTCGCGAGCAAGCCCGCTCCCACAGTTGGATCGCAGTGCATCCGGTAGATGGGTGCTGCTCGTTTGTACTCGGTCAAAGGTGAGAGCTGGCTTGCCTGCGATGGCATCAACTGTGTGTCACTGATACACCGAGGTGCCTGCATCGCAGGCAAGCCAGCGCCCACAGAAAAGCCAAGCAGTGCGGTGCTGGCAGCTGAACGCGGTCAACTTGTGGGAGCGGGCTTGCTCGCGAAGCGGTGTGTGAGTGACACATGAGCTGAGTGAACCACCGCCTTCGCGAGCAAGCCCGCTCCCACAGTTGGATCGCAGTGCATCCGGTAGATGAGTGCTGCTCGTTGTACTCAATCAAAGGGGGGAGCTGGCTTGCCTGCGATGGCATCAACTGGGTGTGCCTGATACACCGAGGTGCCTGCATCGCAGGCAAGCCAGCTCCCACAGAAAAGCCAAGCACTGCGCTACTGGCAGTTGAACGCGGTCACCTTGTGGGAGCGGGCTTGCTCGCGAAAGCGGTATGTGAGTGACACATGAGTTGACTGAACCACCGCCTTCGCGAGCAAGCCCGCTCCCACAGTTGGATCGCAGTGCATCCGGTAGATGGGTGCTGCTCGTTTGTACTCGGTCAAAGGTGAGAGCTGGCTTGCCTGCGATGGCATCAACTGTGTGTCACTGATACACCGAGGTGCCTGCATCGCAGGCAAGCCAGC
>NZ_CAWNZA010000014.1:0-53689 GCF_963878885.1 Pseudomonas sp. R9.37
GGGCGAAGTGCGCAGCGGCGAGGGTGGGTGGGAAGGGCACCGCGCGCTGGATCAGCGTTTCGATCAACGGCGCCAACAGCGCCGCCTGGCGGTAGAGGCCGCCGCCAATCACGATACGCTCGACGTCCAGCGCCACGGCGAGGTTGGCGATGTGCACCGTACAAGCGGCGATGCGCAGCGCCAAGGCCTTGCGCACGGCGGGGTCAGCGCTGGTAAACAGGTCCTGGGCGTGATGCCCGTGTCCCAGCATTTCACCCGCCAGCTGGCTGAGGGCATTGCCGGAGAACAGCTCCTCCAGCGGTGCGTTGCCGCTCTGATAGGTCGCCCATTGATCAGGGTGCTCAGGGTTCAGAAACGGCGACAGCAGGTAGCCGATTTCCATGGCTGCGCCGTTATGCCCACGGATCAACCTGCCATTGGCGATGGCTGCAGCGGAGAGCCCGGTACCGAGGTTCAGGTAGATCGCGTTATCAATACCCGCCAGCGAACCCCAGCGCACTTCGGCCAGGGCGCCGGCCTTGACGTCGTTATCGAGGCGCACGGGGACGTTGCCGAATGCTTGGGCAATCGACGATTGCAGGTCGAGCCCTTCGAACCCCGGTGTGTTGGGCGCCATCAGCAACGTCGGGCCGCGCACCACACCGGGGAATACCGCCGCCACGCTCAACACCGGGGCGTTGCCCCATTCGGTCACACAATCGCGCGCGGCCGCGAGGATGCGATGCAGGGCGGGCGTGCCGGACAAACCGTCGGCATGGGTGGCGAGAATCCGCGTGTTCATGCGCTGGCGGGCGGTGTCGTAGCAGGCGACCTGAGTCTTGGTGCCGCCCACGTCAATCGCCAGCAGCAAGCCTTGCCGGGGCGCCGTAGCGCCCGTTGATCTGACTGATTCATGCATTGCGTTAATCACTTGTTAAAGGGCCATAGTCGCTGAACACGCGCCCAGAACAGATAAGCCACGCTGCCGGCCAGCACCCAGACCAGCGACCATTGGATCGGGTAGGCGCCGGGCGCGTTGTGGTTGGACGCCATGTAGATATACACCCAGCCCAGCAGCGCGATGAGCGCAGGCACCGGGTAGAGCCACATTTTGTAAGGCCGGGCCAGGTGCGGTTTGGTTTTGCGCAGCACCAGCAACGAGACGATCTGCGCCACTGACTGCACCAGGATCATCACCGTGGTCAGCAGTTGAATCAGGGTATTCAAATCGGTCAGTCGCCCGATCATGAAGCCCACGGAAGTCAGCGCGCCCATGCTCAAGATGCCCCAGGTAGGAAACTCATGCTTGGGATGGGTCTTGCTGAAGGCGTTGAAGAACACGTTGTCCTTGGCGGCTTCGAAGGGCACGCGGGAGCCGCCGAGCAAACCGGCAAATACCGAGGCGACTGCGGTGATCAGTATCAGCACGGTGACGATCCCGGCGGCCGTACTGCCCCAGGTTTCGCTGAGTACCACCGAGGCTACCGACTTGTAGGCGGCGGATTCGGGGTCGAGCATGCGGTGCCAGTCGACCACGCCCAATACGCCGACTTGCATCACCAGGTAGATGACCAGGATGCCGACGATCGACAGAATGATCGACTTGGGAATCACCCGGCCCGGTTGTTCGACTTCACCGGCCAGGTACGCCGAGGTGTTGTAACCCAGGTAGTCATAGATGCCGATGGTCAACCCGCCGGCCATGCCAAACCAGAAACCGCTGTCGGCCAGATTGAACGCGCCTTCGGGGAAGGTGAACGCCAGGTCGGCGTGGAAATTGGACAGTGCGGCGGCAATCAGCGCGCCGATGCTGATCAGCATGATCACCCACAACACGATGCTTAACTTGGCAATGGACTCGATCTTGCGCCACAGCATCACGATGATTAGCCAGATCACCACCAGGCCGATCAGGTTGCCGGCGGTCTGGCTCATGTCGGGCCAAAACCAGGTCAGGTATTGCACAAATCCGATGATGCCGGTGGACATGATCAGCGGAATGAACAGCATCGCCGTCCAGACGAACAGAAACGGCAGCAGCTTGCCGGTTCGTTTGCCGAACGCCTCACGCAGATAAACATAAGTGCCGCCGGCACCTGGCAATGACGCACCGAGTTCGGCCCAGACCAGCCCGTCACACAGGGCCAGCAGGGCGCCAAGGATCCAGCCCAGGTAGGCCTGGGGGCCACCCATGATTACGATCATCGCCGGGATGGTGATAAAGGGGCCCACGCCGCACATCTGGCTCATGTTCAGGGTGATGGCGGGGAATAGACCGATTTTGCGTTTGCTGTTGGGTAAATCCGGGTCAACGGGTGTCAGCGTGCTCATGGGGACGACCTCTTGTTCGAGTGACAGGCGCGTGAGGGCAGAGTGCAAAGGGGGCTGCTTGCCATCGAGGGTGCTGTCGACCCGTCATTATTGTTATGGGGCGTAACCGGCATTCGCAGTGGGTGCGAGAGACCGAGGCGCTTAGAAAACCACAGCAAGAGTATTAATTCAACTTGATTTAATTAATCGGCTGCGCGGATTATCCGCCCATGAAAACGCCTCAGAACAAACGCACGCTCACCACCGGCACGAATGCCGAACACGCCCGGTTGCACAACCGTCGGGTGATTCTCGAGGCCATCCGCCAGAACGGCCGGCTGACCCGCGCCGACCTCACGCGGCTCACCTCGCTGACCGCGCAGACCATTTCCAATATCGTCACCGAGTTGCACGAAGAAGGCGTCCTGCTGGCTCATGCGGCCGAGAAGGGTGGGCGAGGCCAACCGCCGGTGCCGTTGTCGCTGAACCCCGACGGTGGTTATTCCATCGGCTTTCATATCGAACAGCACCGCATCATCGGCGTGCTGCTTGATCTGCTTGGGCAGACGGTGGCTCAAGTCACGCTGACCGTCAGCTACCCAACGTTCGAGCAGGCATTGCCGTTGGTGCTGGACGCGGTGAAAGGTTTTCGGCAGCAGAGGCCGGCCGGGCGCTTCCTGGGTGTGGGCATTGCCCTGCCGGGCCCTTTCAGTGTCGAAGGCATGACGGCGGTCGGGCCGACGGCGATGTCCGGCTGGGACGAGCCGGATATCGCTGAGCGCTTGCAGGGGGAAACCGGCCTGGCGGTACTGATAGAAAACGATGCCACGGCGGCGACCATGGGTGAGCGCCTGTATGGCATCGCCAGCGAGCTGACGAATTTTGTGCACCTGTTTATCGGCAGCGGTCTTGGTGCCGGTTTGTACCTGGATAACCGCCTGTATTCCGGCCACTGGCACAATGCTGGTGAGATCGGGCACATGACGGTGATTCCAGGTGGCAAGGCGTGTTCCTGCGGTAACCAAGGGTGCCTGGAGCGCTACATCTCGATTGCCGCACTGTTGGAACACCTGGGCCTGCCGGCCGAGCACGACCTTTGCGCGTGGGACGCCAACGATCAGGCGCTGGACGCAAACGTAGAGGTCTGGCTGGCGGAAGCGGCGCCGGCATTGCGCCAGGCGATCAACATCCTGGAGTCGGTGCTTGACCCGCAGACCATCCTGATCAGCGGCTTTTTGCCTGAGGCCATCCTTGCCCGCCTGATAGCCCGCCTTGAGCCATTGAGCCGTTCCGTCAGTAGCCGTGCTGATCGCCGGTACCCGCGCATTCAAATGGGGGCCGCAGGGCAGGACGCAGTGGCATTGGGGGCGGCAGCCTTGATGATCCTGGCGGAGATCAGCCCGGATTACGAGGCGCTGCTCAAGCCGCAGTAAGGCTGCATACTGGCCGCCGACTCAATTCATACCAGGGAGCACGTTATGGAAGTGGCAATGGAAGTGTCGTTCGACGTAACGGCGCAGGAGCGTGAGGCCATCCTCAAACCGCTGAGGGCTTACAACCTTGGTCACACGGGCAACATGGCGTTCGAAACCGTCGGGATTTTGTTGCGAGACCCCGCCACGCAAGACGTTGTCGGTGGCCTTTATGGAAAAATTTCCTACGGGTGGTTGTTCATTGAGCTGTTGAGCATCCCGGATCAGATGCGTACCCAAGGTACCGGCACGCGTTTGATGCGCGCCGCCGAAGACCTAGCCCGTGAACGGCAATGTGTTGGCATTTGGCTGGACACCTTCAGCTTTCAGGCACCGGGGTTTTATCGAAAGCTGGGCTTCAGTGAATTTGGCCATATCGCTGATTACCCGGCGGGTCACCAGCGGCATTTTTTCCAGAAGCGCCTGGGCTGAATCTTCGTACGGCGCCGGCTCGCCCGGCGCCAATCACCCACAAAATTTATTGGTTTGCAGCAACAATTTTTCTTGTTGGACACCTCCCGCCCCCAGGCAGCAAAGTTGCCGCCACTGACGCTCGACCTATCGGGTCAACAATAAAAACCGCGCCGGGCTGCATGCCACTTTCATGCTGTGAACCCTTGGTTCACATCCTGCTGTAATGGCGCCGCAGCGCGCATTCAAGGACCTCTCCGTCATGCAAACTGTTGTGAACCTATGGCCGTTGATCGGCGTACTTGTCATCGTGGTTGGCTTCGTCTTGCGCTTCAATCCGCTGTTGGTGGTTACCGCCGCCGCCATCGCCACCGGGCTGGCAGCCCACTTCCCGCTGGAAAAAATCCTCGCCAGCATGGGCGAAGGTTTCCTTCAGACCCGCGCGCTGCAACTGATCCTGTTATTGCCCCTGGCTGTCATTGGCCTGCTGGAGCGCCATGGCCTGCGCTTGCATGCACAAAACTGGATCGCGCGTTTCGAGCGAGCCACAGTCGGGCGCCTGTTGATCATCTACCTGTTTGTGCGCGAGTCCACCGCCGCCATGGGCCTGACCAGCCTGGGCGGGCATCCGCAAATGGTGCGGCCGCTGCTGGCGCCCATGGCCGAAGGGGCGGCGGAGAAACGCTACGGCAAGCTGCCGGACAGGTTGCGCCACAAAGTGCTGGCCATGTGTGCGGCAACCGATAACGTCGGGCTGTTTTTCGGTGAAGACATCTTTGTCGCCTTTGGTGCGATCGCGCTGATGCACACCTTCCTGTTGGGTTCGGGGATTGATGTGGAGCCACTGCACATTGCCGTGTGGGGCATCCCGACGGCGATTTGCGCCTTTATCATCCATGCGATTCGCCTGCACCGGTTTGATCGCAGGCTTACGCGCGACATGACGCCCGCCGCCACGCCGGTGGAGGCTGCACAATGATCATCTCCATTGAGTACCTGTACTGGCTTGCCGGTGTGCTATTGCTGATAACTGCGGGAATGATCCTGCTGGATCGCACCCATCCCAAACGCTGGTCAACCGCGCTGTTCTGGCTCTTGTTTGCTGTGCCGTTCCTGGTGGGGGAGCGCTTGCCGTCGGTAGTCATTGGTGTTGGCGTGGTGGTGATGGCGCTGATCGCAGGCTTGGGTGGCGTCGGCCGCGGCAAGCCCGCCGAACTGCATGACAAGGCCTCCCGCGCGAGTGCCGGGCGCCTGGGGCATAAACTGTTTATTCCCGCGCTGGCCATTCCCCTGACCACCGTGATTGGCTCGGTGTTGCTCAAACACACCGAGATCGGCGGCGTACCGCTGCTGGACCCGAAAAACACCACCTTTGTATCCTTGGGTATCGGCTGCCTGATCGCCCTCGGTCTGGCTTGCTGGCTGACCCGCGACACACCGGTGCAAGCCTTGCGTGAATCCCGACGCCTGACCGAGGCCCTCGGCTGGGCCATGGTGTTGCCGCAGATGCTTGCAATGCTGGGGCTATTGTTTAATGAAGCCGGGGTGGGCACGGCCGTTGCGCATGTCACCACTACCTACATCAACCTCGATTTCAAGTGGGTGGCGGTGATGGTCTACGTGTTGGGCATGGCGCTGTTCACGGTGATCATGGGGAATGGCTTTGCGGCGTTTCCGGTGATGACCGGCGGTGTCGGCGTACCGGTGTTGGTGGGCGTGTATGGCGGCAACCCGGCGGTGATGGCGGCGATCGGCATGTTCTCCGGTTATTGCGGTACGTTGATGACGCCCATGGCTGCCAACTTCAATATCGTCCCGGCGGCGTTGCTGGAGTTGCCAGACAAAAACGCGGTGATCAAGGCTCAACTGCCGACTGCGTTGATGATGCTGGTGGTCAATATCGTGCTGCTCTACCTGTTGATGTGAGGCCGAAAATGCAAACTGTGTTGCTGACGGGCTTCGAGCCCTTTGACCAGGACCGGATCAACCCGTCCTGGGAGGCGTCGCGCCAGTTGGACGGCGTGCGACTGAGCGAAGACGTGCACATTGTCGCGCGTCGACTGCCCTGTGCGTTTGCCACGGCGGGGGCGTGCCTGACGCGATTGATCGCTGAATTTGACCCGGTGATGGTGATTGCCACGGGACTCGCCCCCGGTCGTAGCGATTTCTCCATGGAGCGGGTGGCGATCAACGTGAACGACGCACGCATCCCTGACAATTTGGGCGCACAACCGGTCGATACCCCAGTGGTGATTGGAGGGCCGGCCGCCTACTTCACGACCTTGCCGATCAAAGCGATGGTCAAGGCAGTGCGCGAGGCCGGGATCGCGGCGTCGGTTTCACAGACGGCGGGGACCTTTGTGTGTAATCAGGTGTTTTACCTGTTGCAGCATGCCTTAGCCGGCACGGCGATACGCAGTGGCTTTATCCACGTACCCCCCAGCCTGCCGGAGCAGGTTTCTGGTGCGGCGCAGCCTTCGATGGCGCTGGTGACAATGGTTGAAGGTTTGCGGGTTGCGCTACAGACGGCGTGGGACACGCCGGTGGATATCGTGCAAACCGGTGGGCAGGTCAGCTGACCTGCCCTGTTTGAAATGGCGATCAGCTTCTCTTTCATGTCAGCCAGCCCTTTTTTCCAGTAAACCCAAGCGTTTTTCCAAACCAGAATCTCCGTTATTACCTGCACCGGCTCTGCCCTGAGTCAGCGTGCTCGCGCCGCCTGATTGATGCGGTTTGTTCACCAAAGCGTGACACCTGTTTTGAATGATCCGAGAGTGCGCTCCGGGCGAGAGTAGAGGCAGATGGGGATGGCTGCGACCTACAAAACTGTGCAAAATAACAGCAGCCTTCTGGCACGCACTGCTCAGTGTTCCCGCCTCGGAAAAATCAGCTCAAAACATGTCAATGCGCCTTCACTGGTGACGCTGTAGCGGCCGTTATGCAGCTGCATGATGGTGGCGACGATCGATAAACCCAGCCCGTTGGACTGGGTCGAGCGCTCCCGCGATTCGTCCACCCGATAAAACCGTTCGAACAGCCTGGGCAGGTGTTCGGCAGGGATGGTCTCTCCCTGATTGATGACGCTCAGCCGGATGCCTTCGGCGTTTGGCGTGGCTTGAATCACCAGCTCCGAACCGGGTGCACCGTATTTGATGGCATTGGCACACAGATTTGCCAGCGCCCGGCGCAGCAGCATCGGTTCAGCCCAGATCACGCCTTCGCCCTGCGCGAGGATGCTGATATTCACATCGCTCGCCAATCCTTCGAAGTAATCAGCCATGCGTTGCACCTCATCCGCCGCATTGAGCTCCTGGCGCTGGCGCAAGGCGCTGGCCGGATCGGTGCGGGCGAGAAACAGCATGTTGTCGAGCATCCGTGCCAGGCGTTCGAGCTCTTCGACATTGGAGGCCAGCAATTGCTGATAGCTTTCGATGCTGCGGCTCTGCTGGAGCGCGACCTGGGTTTCGCCCAGCAGGTTGTTGATCGGCGTGCGCAGTTCGTGGGCCATGTCGGTGGACACCTGGCCCAGTTGCACAAAGCCCTTGGCCAGTCGCTCGAGCATGGTGTTGAAAGAGTCGATCATCGGCAGAAGTTCTTTCGGTGCACCGTGGCTGTCGAGTCGTTCGGCAAGGTTGCCCACGCCGATGCCTTGGGCGTGTTTGGCCAGGCGCCTCAGCGGCAGCAGGCCTCGGTACACCAGCAGGTAACCGACCAGGGCGAGGATGATTGCCGCGATGCTGGCCAGGATAAATACGCTCAGGCGATAGCTGGCAAGCATGGCGGTGCGTTCGGTCATCAAACGTCCCGTGGTGACTTGCAGGCTTCCCAAGTCTCCGGAATCAATCGAGGCGGCCACGGTGGCGAAGGGTACGCCGTTCACACCAGGTAAGTGGTGCACGTCGGAAAAGCCCAGCTCATGGTCCTTTGGCACGGGCGTGACGTTCGGCATTTCGATGTTGCCCGGGTTGACCAGCAGTAGCGGCTTCTGCCCCGGCGCCGCGATACTCAGCACCGACTCGCTGTTGCCCAGCATGTTCTGGAACAGTTCCGGCTTGGTCTTGATCAGGTCCAGGGTGTTGCTGTCATTGAGCAGGTTGCGCAACTGGTCGGCGCGATAGATCAGCGCGGCATCGTCACGCTTGATCAGTTCACGCTCAAGCTCGCGGTACAGCGCTACGCCCAGGGTGGCCAGCAGGGCAAAAGCGAGCAGGGCGAAGATCAGCGCCAGGCGCAGGGTCAGCGAGTAGTGGCGGCGGCTGTTCATGGCTGGGTGTCGAAGCGGTAGCCAATGCCCCGCACGCTGTGGATTAACTTGAGCTGGAACGGGTCGTCGATTTTCAGGCGCAGGCGCCTCACGGCGACGTCGACCACATTGGTGTCGCTGTCGAAGTTCATGTCCCAGACGCGCGAGGCGATCATTGAACGTGACAGCACCTGGTCCTGATGGGTCGCGAACAGGTGCAACAGGGCGAACTCTTTATTGGTCAGGGTAATGCGCGTGCCGGCGCGGGTGACACGGCGTTTGAGCACGTCGATTTGCAGGTCGGCGATGTGCAGCTGTTCTTCTTCGCGGCTCGGGCCACGGCGGGTCAAGGTGCGCAAACGCGCGACCAGTTCGGCGAAGGAGAACGGTTTGATCAAGTAATCGTCGGCACCCAGTTCCAGGCCCTTGATGCGGTCGGCAATGTCATCGCGGGCGGTGAGAAACAGTACCGGCGTGTCGGCCTCCTTGCGCAGGCGGCGCAGCACTTCCCAACCGTCCATTTTCGGCATCATCACATCCAGCACGATCACGTCGAATGACGTTTCCAGCGCCTGGTGCAACCCGTCCACACCGTCACGGGCGAGGCTCACGGAGTAACCCAGTTCCTGCAGCCCATTGAGCAGGTAGTTGCCGGCCTTGGGTTCGTCTTCGACTACGAGGATATGCATGGGAAGTGCCCTGGTTCTGTGCGTGGCGCAAGTGTAGCCCGATCAATTGTCACTGGCGCAACCGATGCCCTGTACTTGGTAGTCCAGCACATGTTCGCGACCCTGGTGGTCGAGGTAATCGAGGCGAGCGGGGACGATGCCGCACTGCCCGTAGGTGTCGGTGCTCGACAGCACTTTGTCGACGTCCAGGTGCACGAAGAAGCCGGTCTTGTCGTGGATCACGTTGGGGGCGGAAGGGGTGGCGGCAGCAAATGCAGAACCGGTGGCAAGGAGTGCGGCGAAGCCCAGAATAAACAGTTTCATGGCAGTAGTTCTCTTAAAGGGTCGGCTGCCGGGATTGGCAGTGAGTTCACAGTAACCAGGCGCCCCAAACAGCCAACCAACAGGATCATGACAAGTTCGTAATCAACGGATTCAAGGCTGGCGACCGGACGCTTCGAGGATCAGGTCAGTGATTTCCTTGGCGTGGGACACCAGCGACAAGTGGCTCGAAGGCAGCTCGATGGTGGTGGCGTTCATGCGCTTGGCGAGGAAGCGCTCCAGGTCCGGGTTGATGGTCTGGTCATTGCTCGACACGGCGTACCAGGACGGTTTGGTGTGCCAGGCGGCATTCACGGTGCGACCACTGAACAGCGTTTTGGTGATCGGTTGTTGTACGGCGTACAGCTCCAGTGCCTTGGCGCGGGGCACGTCGGCGGCAAAATACTTGAGGAAAGCGTCCTGGTTCAGGGTCAGGTAACCGTCGTGCTCTTCAACGCCGGCTCGCACCGGCATGCTCGGGTATTTGGCAGAGAGCGCGACGAAGTCTTCATTGGCGTCCGGCGCGCGGGCTGCCACATACACCAGGGAGCTGACCTTGGAGTTCGCGCCGGCGTCGCTGACCACGGTGCCTGCGTAGGAATGGCCGACCAGTACGGTAGGACCGTCCTGTTGATCGAGTACGCGGTTGGTGGCGGCGACGTCATCGGCCACCGAGGTCAGCGGGTTCTGTACGGCGGTGACATGCAGGCCGGCGGCCTGAAGACGGGTGATCACCTCGGACCAGCTTGAGCCGTCCGCCCAGGAGCCGTGCACCAGGACCACGTTGTTGGCTTTGATCGGTGCGACGGTGCCGGCCATGGCGGTAGCGGTGCCCAGCATCAACAAGCTGGCGGCGATCAGGCAGAGTGTGCTTGCAGGTTTCATCGTGCGGCCCTTCATCAGTGTGCAGGTGTGTCACCCGGTGTGGGTGACTGACGACTCCACTGTATGAAGTGAGGGTGCTGACAAGACTTACAGCTTCATTACAAGCTTGTAATGCAAAGGGGGAGGGCAGTGCTCTGCAGCGTTTACAAGTGTTGACGTGATCCGTAGATTGCATCGGGGTCAGCATTTGTTACCGATAAAAAGGAAATCCCACAGTGTCTATTCAAGGTCCAGCCGCCTTTACCCAGCGTTACCGCGCCTTTTTATTCGACATGGATGGCACCTTGCTCAACTCCATCGCCGCCGCCGAACGGGTGTGGAGTATCTGGGCTGAACGCCACGGCCTGGACGTGGCGGCCTTTCTGAGCACCATTCACGGTGCACGAGCCATTGATACGATTACCCGGCAGGCATTGCCAGGCGTGGACGCTGAAGTTGAAGCGCAGTGGATAACCGAGGCGGAAATCAACGATGTCGAGGGTGTCGTCGCGATTCCGGGCGCGGTCGAGTTTCTGAACAGTTTGCCCGGCGATCAGTGGGCGCTGGTCACGTCTGCACCCAGGGAGTTGGCGATGCGCCGCCTGCAAGCGGCGGGCATTGCGCCGCCGGCAGTGCTGGTGACGGCTGAGGATGTCGCCAGCGGCAAGCCGGATCCAGCTTGTTATGTGCTGGGTGCGCAACGTCTGGGCGTACCGGTGCAGGACTGCCTGGTGTTCGAGGATGCGACGGTGGGGATTCGCGCCGCGGAGGCGGCGGGGGCTGACGTGGTAGTCGTGACTTCGACGCACTTGCAGCCGATGGCCACGGTACATACGTCGATTGAGGGGTATGAGCAGGTGCGCGTGCATCGTAACGATGACGGTTTGCTGCGTTTATCGATCGCCGTGGCTTGATACGCGAAAGCCAACCGCGTTATGGCCAAGGTTTATCAGCTGTCAGGTCTGTTCGGCCTTACGCTGTTTTCCGGTAGGGCGTGCAGTCGGCTGCTGCGAAGGCCCTGCCGGGACATCACCATTTCCCTGAGGATTTCGTTCGCCAGCCGGGCTATCGCTTCTGCGCCGCGATAGTGCGCGCGGACGATGCCGGTGATTGCAAAGTGGTCGGTTTCAGGGCCGCTGAGAACAGCCGACAATGTGCCGTCAGCGTGCAGTGTGCAGGCGATTGTGTAACTGGGCAGGCGGGCGGCCAGCGCAGTTTCGATTTCGGATTTACTCAGGGTATCCATCTGTTTCAGCCCTTAATACTGACCTTGCAAGCCCAAGCATAGGTCTTGACACGACACTGTAAATACCGGTGATCTGATTGCCCGCAAGGAGGCGTCATCGTGCAGTTTTGTGGTGCGTTCGTTGGGCCGCGCGTTGGCATAACTTGCGCAGAATTGCCTTCTGAATAGGCTTGAGGCAGAACGCAAACAGGTAAGCGCATAGAAACAGCGCCAGATCAGGCCAGGAGCTGCCACTGGAGGCGCTGGTACTTTCAATTTCGTATCTCAGGCCATAACCCACCGTCACGAAGACCAGCCCTATCAGCAGGACGATCCACCAGGACTTGGAAACTAGGGGCTTGGGGGCGGTAGGCCTCATCGACGTGCTCCTGAATGCACTCGGACGGCAGGATAATAGTCAGAAGATTCGGCTGTGGATTACGCAACAAGTTCCAGTCGTCAAGACAGTTTCATCTTGGGGCGAAGCGCGAGGCGCAAAGCGAGCTGTTCACGCAAGAGAGGCGAGCAGGCTTGAAGGGTCTTCGCCAGCCGTTACAGTGAACGAAAGGGCTGGCTACTGAGAGTGCGTCAAGGAGTCTGGTTTTTGTCCGGAGCCGTCAGGCCAGCCTGGATGCGCTGGTAAATCTCCTCGCGATGCACGGCAACGTCCTTGGGTGCGTTGATGCCGATTCGTACTTGCTGGCCGCTGACGCCCAGAATGGTGATCGTGATGTCATCACCGATGTTTATGCTTTCACCGACTTTGCGGGTGAGTATAAGCATGGACTTCTCCTTGATTACTTTTAAGGACACATGTTTCAGACAGGGCAGATGTCGGATGTGTGTAGCTTACTGCTAAGCGCTTCCCTGTGACTGCCTCTTTTAGGACGCATAGAGGCGACATTAATTCCCATGGCGGCATCATACAGGTCTGCGATACATCATTCGCATTGTTTAAGCCAACGTTTATGACGGCCAGAATAGACAGTGAATGATAAAGTTGCCTCTTTATCCTCAAAGGAGCAGGGCAGTGCGTAAAGTAGCGATGGCAATTGCGGTGTTGGCATTGGCCGGTTGCGGTGAAGGCAAACCTGTCGAAGCGCCCAAGGCCAAGCCTGCCGTGATTGAAAGCCAGCCAGACACCGGCGCGATTGCCGCTCAGGAATGGGACGTGCGGGTTGGCCCGCCAGACCATAAGCTCCAGGCAATCACTGACTTGACCGCCTGGTTGCTGGAACATGGGTTTAGCTTTTATATCGTGAAAACAGACGGCAAGGACGATGTCTTGCTGGGGCCGTTCGCCAGTAAGGCCGAAGCCGAAGCCAAGCAAGCGCAGCTGACCGAAAAACTGGCGCGCGCCAAGAAAAATGACACCGAGTCGCAGGTGATTGAACACAAGGTTGCGCAGTAACCAAAAGCGGGCGGGAGCCTCTCCCGCCTTCAACCACAGGCTTTGAGGTTAACCGGGCCGACAAATTCGTTGCCCCGACCCATCACGCAGGCCACGGTCTGGTTGCGCTGGCGTTCCCAGGTTTGTACCGGGTAAGTCTTGTTCCAGGCTTCATACAGTTGGCGGTCCTGTTTCGACAGGCGCAAGCCATATTGTTTGCTCATGTAAAAGTAGGTTCGGGCAATCATTCCGCGAATGGACGGGCGTGGCATGACCTTTTCTGCCTTGAAGTCCACTTGGGTCAAACAGGAACCGTACTGTCCGGTCTGCACCGGCAGCCAACCGAAACTGAAGTTATTGCGGTCACCATTGACCTCCCCGATGCTCGGCACCAGGTTGTGCAAGTCGGCTTCTGCACGCTTGAACACATCATCGCGGCGCGTACAGTTCTTGCGTCCACCGTTCTGCCAGCATTGGCGCTGATGTCCAATCTGCCAGGCTGGAACGATATGCTCCCACTCGATGCGTGCGGCACGGTTGGCATTTTTGCGTGGGATGTACCCGCAGGCTTTCAAATCCACCCGATTGCCGGTGTATTTACAGCCGCAGTAAAACTCTGTGGATTGTGGGGCATAGAGCTTCCAGGCGACTTTCTTGGCCTCGCTGAAGGTTCGAGGCGCCTGGGCGTTGGCGGTAATGGCAAAAAACAGACAACACAAAGCAGTAAAGCGAACACTCATTGAATCAATCTTCCTTCGGCACAACCCAGAAAATCTGCACGCCACCGTCGTCCCGATAAGCGAGGGTGACGTTGTCGTTCTCAGCAATTTCTTCCAGCAAGCGCGCCCATTCATCTTCCGGCTCTTCCGGTAAACGGAAGATCAAGGCTGCCTTGGCTTTCTGAGCATTGGTCGAATTGATGATTTTTTGCACGCGAACGGCCAAGCGTGCGTAAGCATCAGGCGGAGTTGGGGCTGCGGAAGAAGACTTTGCCACGGAGCATTCCTTAGTTTGCTGTATGTGCATACAGTATTTAACTATAAGGAATTTCGCAACTGCTTAAAACTCAGGACATTCGCGGGGAAGTTGTAGCGGGGAAGTCTCAAGGGAAAGTGGAGGCGAGTAAACCCGCCTCCACAGTGTTACCAGATATCAATATTCCCAGAACATCCGTTGCAGCTCTTTGCTGTCCTGGGTCTTGGTCAACGCAACCATCGCCAGGATCCGCGCTTTCTGCGGGTTCAGGTCATGGGCAACCACCCAGTCGTACTTGTCGTCAGGCTGTTCGGCGTTACGCAGCACGAAACCGCCAGCATTCACGTGGGACGAGCGAATGATTTGTACGCCTTGTTTGCGCAGTTCCTGCAGGGCAGGGACGACCTTGGAAGACACCGAACCATTGCCAGTGCCGGCATGGATGATGGCTTTGGCGCCAGCCTGAGCCAGGGCCTTGACGGCGGTGTCGCTCACATTGCCGTAGCCATAAGCGATTTCAACGTCCGGCAGGCTTTTGATGGTCTTGATATCGAATTCAGAATCCAGGGTGTGGCGCTTGGCCGGCAGGCGGAACCAGTAGGATTTGCCTTCGACCACCATGCCCAACGGGCCCCATGGGCTCTTGAACGCTTCGGTCTTGATATTGATCATCTTGCTGACGTCACGACCCGACTGAATTTCATCGTTCATGGTGACCAGCACGCCCTTGCCGCGTGCATCCTTGCTGCCGGCGACGGCGACGGCGTTGTACAGGTTGAGCATGCCGTCCGCCGACATGGCGGTGCCTGGACGCATCGAGCCGACCACCACGATTGGCTTGTCGGTTTTTTCCACCAGGTTCAGGAAGTAGGCGGTTTCTTCGAGGGTGTCGGTACCGTGCGTAATCACGATGCCGTCGACGTCCTTGCTGTCGGCCAGTTCGGCAACACGGCGACCCAGTTGCAGCAGGTTTTCATTGTTGATGCTTTCGGACGCAATTTGCATCACTTGCTCGCCGCGCACATTGGCAATCTGGCTAAGCTCAGGAACACCAGCGATCAATTGCTCGATGCCCACCTTGGCCGCCTGATAAGTGGCGCTGTTGGCAGCGCTGGCGCCAGCGCCGGCAATAGTGCCGCCGGTGGCAAGAATCACCACATTGGACAGTTTGGTCTTGGTTTCAACTTCCTTTGCCTGAGCGGCAACGGGGAACAGCAGCAGAAGGGCGAGTGCGCCCGGAACAAAAGACTTCAGTGCAGATTTCATTATTTTTCTCTCTGGTTTTTGATGAGTGCGGTCGCAGGTTCATCTAGAACACCCGGGCGGTTCTGAACGCCGCGAGGTGCCAGGAAAGAGCAGGATTTGTACCAAGCTGATTGTGTTCGTGTTTATAAATTAAGGCATTGATTTAAAACAGTATTCATAGATATTTCAGATGACGTGAAAGCTCGTTCGTCCGGCTTTCCGAACGGGAAGGCAGTACCGTGTTCGGTTGCCCGAAAGCCATGAGGGTTTATCGACGGGTTGCGTATGACATTAGAGTCACAGGCTGTCGTTTTTAGAGAACGGCCGGGCGAGGGCGATGTTTAATCGTATCCACCCAATAGCGTAATGGCAGGTAGCAGTGGGCTTGGATGAAAGGCGTTTTTCACCCGTTGACAAATCTCGACAAGGTTCTCATAGTTTGGCTAACGCAAACGTTTGCGAGACGGTCTGCCGTGCAAGCGTTGCTCACAATAATCATAAGATCGGAGTGAACCCATGAAGCTGCCATTTGCTGGACGTCTTCTTGCTGTCGCTGTGCTTGCCGCTGCATCCGCTGCGCTACCTCTTTCCTCTGCCTTTGCTGATGACGCCGCCACCAAACCCAAGGTCGGCCTGGTGATGAAATCCCTCGCCAATGAATTCTTCGTCACCATGCAGGATGGCGCCAAGTCCTATCAGAAAGACCATGCTGCCGACTTCGACATGATCACCAACGGTATCAAGAACGAAACCGATACCAGCGCGCAGATCGATATCGTCAACCAAATGATTCTCGCCAAAGTCAACGCCATCGTAATCGCCCCGGCTGACTCCAAGGCGTTGGTCACCGTGTTGAAGAAAGCTTCCGATGCGGGCATCAAGGTCGTCAACATCGACAACCGCCTTGATCCGGAGGTATTGAAAAGCAAAAACCTCGATATTCCGTTCGTAGGCCCGGATAACCGTAAAGGCTCCAAGCTGGTTGGTGACTACCTGGCCAAGCAACTGGCCGCGGGTGATAAGGTCGGCATCATCGAAGGTGTCCCGACCACCACCAACGCGCAGCAGCGCACCGCAGGCTACAAGGACGCGATGGACGCTGCCGGCATGAAGATTGTCTCCACTCAGTCGGGCAACTGGGAAATCGACCAGGGTCAGAAAGTCGCCTCCGCCATGTTGAGCGAATACCCGGACCTCAAGGCACTGTTGGCGGGTAACGACAACATGGCCTTGGGCGCTGTCTCTGCCGTACGCGCTGCGGGCAAAGCCGGCAAAGTGCTGGTCGTAGGCTACGACAACATCGAAGCCATCAAACCAATGCTGCAAGATGGCCGTGTGCTCGCGACCGCTGACCAGGCTGCCGCCCAGCAAGCCGTGTTCGGTATCCAGAACGCGCTCAAGCTGGTCAAGGGTGAGAAAGTCGATGCCAAAGACGGCGTGATCGAAACCCCGGTCGAACTCGTCCTCAAGAAGTAATCCTGGCAGCACCCAACAGCGCCCGCTCGTCCTGAGTGGGCGCCTGGAGATTTTCCTATGTCATCTTCCGCCCCGAACGCTGTCCTCTCGGTCAGCGGTATCGGCAAGACCTATGCCCAACCGGTTCTGTCCGACATCACCCTGACGCTCAACCGCGGGGAAGTGCTGGCGCTGACCGGTGAGAACGGCGCGGGTAAAAGTACCCTGTCGAAAATTATCGGCGGGCTGGTCACGCCGACCACCGGGCACATGCAGTTCAATGGTCAGGACTACCGTCCCGGCAGCCGCACCCAGGCTGAAGAGCTGGGCGTGCGCATGGTCATGCAGGAGCTCAACCTGCTGCCCACACTGACCGTGGCCGAAAACCTGTTCTTGGATAACCTGCCCAGCAAGTGTGGATGGATCAGCCGCAAACAGCTGCGCAAAGCCGCGATCGAAGCCATGGCTCAGGTCGGCCTGGATGCGATCGACCCGGATACCCTGGTTGGCACCCTGGGCATTGGCCATCAACAGATGGTCGAAATCGCCCGCAACCTGATCGGCGACTGCCACGTACTGATCCTTGATGAACCCACGGCGATGCTGACCGCGCGTGAAGTCGAAATGCTCTTTGAACAAATCACCCGCCTGCAGGCTCGGGGCGTGGCGATCATTTATATTTCACACCGGCTCGAAGAGCTGGCCCGTGTTGCCCAGCGTATTGCGGTATTGCGCGACGGCAAACTGGTCTGCGTCGAGCCGATGGCCAACTACAACAGTGAGCAACTGGTCACCCTGATGGTCGGTCGCGAGCTGGGTGAAAAAATTGACCTGGGCCCGCGCACTATCGGCGGCCCGGCCTTGACCGTGAAAGGGCTGACCCGCTCGGACAAGGTGCGTGATGTGTCTTTTGAAGTGCGCGCCGGTGAGATCTATGGCATCTCCGGCCTGATCGGCGCCGGCCGCACTGAGCTGCTGCGCCTGATCTTCGGCGCGGACCTGGCGGACAGCGGCACCGTCGCTCTGGGATCGCCGGCCAACGTGGTGAGCATTCGCTCCCCGGTAGATGCGGTCGGCCATGGCATTGCCCTGATCACCGAAGACCGCAAGGGTGAAGGCCTGCTGTTGACCCAGTCGATCAGCGCCAACATCGCCTTGGGCAACATGCCGGAAATTTCCGGCGGCGGCGTGGTGAACAGCCGCGATGAAACCGCCTTGGCCAAGCGCCAGATCGACGCCATGCGCATCCGCAGCTCCAGTCCGGCGCAGTTGGTGTCCGAGCTATCGGGCGGTAACCAGCAGAAAGTCGTGATCGGCCGTTGGCTGGAGCGCGATTGCGCGGTGATGCTGTTCGATGAGCCGACCCGAGGCATCGACGTCGGTGCCAAGTTCGACATTTATGCCTTGCTCGGCGAATTGACGCGCCAGGGCAAAGCGCTGGTGGTGGTGTCCAGCGACCTGCGGGAGCTGATGCTGATCTGTGACCGCATCGGTGTGCTGTCCGCCGGGCGCCTGATCGAAACCTTCGAGCGCGACAGCTGGACCCAGGACGAATTGCTCGCCGCCGCCTTTGCCGGCTATCAAAAACGTGACGCGCTGCTCAACGACGCAGTGCTTAGGGATACCCCATGAAAACCACACATTCCCCGGGTAAAACCGGCGGCAACTTCTACGGCCTGGGCACTTACCTGGGCCTGGCCGGTGCCTTGCTGGCGATGATTGCGCTGTTCTCAGTGTTGAGCGATCACTTCCTGTCCTACGACACCTTCAGCACCCTGGCCAACCAGATACCGGACTTGATGGTACTGGCGGTGGGCATGACCTTCATCCTGATTATCGGTGGCATCGACCTGTCGGTTGGCTCGGTGCTGGCATTGGCCGCGTCGGCGGTCAGCGTGGCGATTCTCGGCTGGGGCTGGAGCGTGCTGCCGGCAGCGTTGCTGGGCATGGGCTGTGCGGCAGTGGCTGGCACCATCACCGGCTCGATCACCGTGGCCTGGCGAATCCCATCGTTTATTGTGTCCCTCGGCGTGCTGGAAATGGCGCGTGGCGTGGCGTACCAAATGACCGGCTCGCGTACCGCGTATATCGGTGATTCGTTTGCCTGGCTGTCGAACCCGGTTGCCTTCGGGATTTCGCCGTCGTTCATCATTGCCTTGCTGGTGATCATTGCCGCTCAGTTGGTGTTGACGCGCACGGTATTTGGTCGCTACCTGATCGGCATCGGCACCAACGAAGAGGCCGTGCGCCTGGCCGGGATTAATCCCAAACCCTACAAAATCCTGGTGTTCAGCCTGATGGGGCTGTTGGCCGGTGTGGCGGCACTGTTCCAGATTTCGCGCCTGGAAGCGGCGGACCCGAATGCCGGCTCCGGCCTGGAGCTGCAGGTGATCGCCGCTGTGGTGATCGGCGGCACCAGTTTGATGGGCGGGCGCGGTTCGGTTATCAGCACCTTTTTCGGTGTGTTGATCATTTCGGTACTGGCCGCAGGCCTCGCGCAGATCGGCGCTACGGAGCCCACCAAACGCATCATCACCGGTGCGGTGATCGTGATTGCCGTGGTCCTCGACACTTACCGCAGCCAGCGCGCCAGTCGGCGAGGCTGAGCCATGGCAACGATCAAGGATGTGGCAGCGCTTGCGGGTATTTCCTACACCACTGTGTCACACGTGGTGAACAAGACGCGGCCGGTGAGTGAGCCTGTGCGGATCAAGGTCGAAGCGGCGATCAAGCAGCTCGACTATGTGCCCAGTGCGGTCGCGCGATCGCTTAAGGCCAAGACCACCGCCACCATCGGCCTGTTGGTGCCGAACAGCCTCAACCCGTATTTTGCCGAGTTGGCCCGCGGGATCGAGGATTACTGCGAGCGTAATGGTTATTGCGTGATCCTCTGTAACTCCGACGACAACGCTGAAAAACAGCGCAGCTACTTGCGCGTTTTGCTCGAAAAGCGCGTCGACGGCTTGATCGTGACCTCGGTGGGAGGCGACGACAGTGGCCTCGCCGCTGGCTTGAGCGCGGTGCGCACACCTATGGTGATCGTCGACCGTGCGCTGGATGGTATCGATGTCGATCTGGTGCGCATCGACCACGAGGAGGGCGCCTACCTGGCGACCCGGCACTTGCTTGAACTGGGTCATCGCGACATCGCCTGCATTGGCGGCCCCGGCCACACCCGCGTGGCGCAAATGCGTCTGGCGGGGTATCACCGGGCGCTGCGTGAGGCGGGTGTGCAAGTGGCGGTCAATCGCACTCAAGAGAGCGACTTCACCAGCACCGGCGGGTATGCCGCAGCCGTGCAGTTGCTGGCGGACAATCCACCGAGCGCGATCTTCGCCAGTAACGATATGATCGGTTTCGGCGTGTTGCGTGCTGCGGCAGAGCGCAATATTCGCGTGCCCGGCGATTTGTCGGTGATTGGTTTCGATGACATTCAAATGGGCCGTTACGTTTACCCGGCGCTGACCACGGTCGGGCAGTCGATCGTGCAACTGGGCGAAACGGCGGCCGAGCTTTTGCTGCTAAGAATTGCAACCCCCCAACTGCCGATCGATCAACGTATCGTGACGCCGAGTATTGTTTTGCGTGAGTCAACGGCGCCGGTCGCCGGTGTGTTCGCCCAATACCGCTGAACCGAATTGATGAGTACTGATGTATGCCAGCAAAAGTAGTGGTAATAGGCAGCTTGAACATGGACCTGGTCACCCGCGCCAGTCGGTTGCCGCGTGCCGGTGAAACCCTGATCGGCCAAACGTTCTCTACCGTCCCCGGCGGCAAGGGCGCCAACCAGGCGGTGGCTGCTGCGCGTCTGGGCGCTGATGTGGCGATGATTGGCTGTGTCGGCACTGATGCCTACGGCGCTCAATTGCGTGATGCGCTGGTGGTGGAAGGCATTGATTGCCAGGCCGTAAGCACGGTAGACGGTTCCAGTGGCGTGGCCTTGATTGTGGTGGATGACAGTAGCCAGAACGCAATTGTAATCGTGGCCGGCGGTAACGGTGCGCTGACGCCAGCCTCGTTACAACAGGCTGACGCAGTGTTGCAGGCCGCCGACGTCATCGTCTGCCAGCTGGAATCGCCGATGGACACGGTGGGCCAGGCGCTCAAGCGCGGACGTGAGCTGGGCAAGACGGTGATCCTCAATCCGGCACCCGCCAGCGGCCCTTTGCCGGCCGAATGGTACGCCTCGATTGACTACCTGATTCCCAATGAAAGTGAAGCCGCCGCCTTAAGCGGCGTAACGGTCGACTCTCTTGACAGTGCCAAAGTCGCTGCGACGCAGTTGATCAAGGCAGGCGCGGGCAAGGTCATCATCACCCTCGGTGCCCAGGGCGCATTGTTTGCCGATGGCCACGGCTTTGAGCATCTGGTGGCGCCCAAGGTCAAGGCGGTGGACACCACGGCGGCGGGCGACACCTTTGTCGGTGGGTTTGCCGCCGCGCTCGCCAATGGCAAGAGCGAAGCCGAGGCCATCCGCTTTGGTCAGGTGGCCGCAGCACTGTCTGTGACTCGCGCCGGTGCGCAACCCTCTATTCCCAAGCTGCATGACGTTCAAGGTTTTGTGCCCTCATGAAAAAGACACCGCTGCTCAATATTGCCCTGTCGCGTGTGATTGCGTCTCTCGGTCACGGTGACGTCCTGGTGATCGGCGATGCCGGCTTGCCCGTGCCGCCGGGTGTCGAGCTGATCGACCTGGCGCTGACCCAAGGTATTCCTGACTTCATCAGCACCCTGCGCATTGTGCTCAGCGAGATGCAGGTGGAAAGCCACGTGCTGGCCGAAGAAATCCTGCTCAAGCAACCGCCTGCACTCACAGAGCTCAACACCCTGACCGAGCAGGCAGCCCTGGGCGAGCGACGCCTGGTCAGCCACGAAGAGTTCAAGCAACTGAGCCGCAAGGCTCGCGCCGTCGTGCGCACCGGCGAGTGCCAGCCTTATTGCAATATCGCGCTGGTCTCCGGCGTAACCTTCTAGAGTTTTCCTACGACAAGGAGTGTTTCATGCAACGTGGTCTTCCATCCCTGAAAAACCTGTTTCGGAGTGTCCTGCTTTTGTCCGCGCTCACAGCAGCCAGCGCCCACGCGGCGGAAAAAATCGACCTGATCATCGATACCGACCCGGGTGCTGATGATGTAGTGGCCTTGCTGTTTGCAATGGCCTCTCCACAGGAATTGAATATTCGTGCGCTGACCACCGTCGCCGGTAACGTGCGCCTCGACAAAACCTCCCGCAATGCGCGCCTGGCCCGCGAATGGGCAGGGCGCGAGGATATCCCGGTGTACGCAGGGGCGCCAAAACCGATGCTGCGCACACCGATCTACGCCGAGAATATTCACGGTAAAGAGGGTATTTCGGGCGTCACCGTGCACGAGCCGAAAAAAGGCCTGGCCGAAGGCAACGCCGTTGATTACCTGATCAAGACCCTGAGCACCGCCAAGCCCCACAGCATTACCATCGCCATGCTCGGCCCTCAGACCAACCTGGCGCTGGCGTTGACCCAGGCTCCGGAAATCACCCAAGGCATCAAGGAAGTGGTGGTGATGGGCGGTGCACATTTCAATGGCGGCAATATCACGCCGGTGGCCGAATTCAACCTGTTTGCCGACCCTATTGCGGCTGAGGTGGTGCTCAAAAGCGGCGTCAAGTTGACTTACCTGCCACTGGACGTAACCCACAAGGTTTTGACCAGTGAGGCACGCCTCAAGCAAATCGCCGATATCAACAACAACGCGAGCAAGGTTGTCGGCGATATTCTGAATGAATACGTCAAAGGCGATATGGAGCACTACGGCATTCCAGGCGGCCCGGTTCACGATGCTACCGTTATTGCCTACCTGCTCAAACCTGAGCTGTTCAGCGGCCGTGAAGTCAATGTGGTGGTAGACAGCCGTGAAGGCCCGACCTTCGGCCAGACCATCGTCGATTGGTACGACGGCCTGAAGCAGCCGAAAAATGCCTTTTGGGTCGAGAACGGCGATGCTCAGGGCTTCTTCGATCTGCTGACCGAGCGTCTGGCGCGTCTGAAGTAATGTGTATGCCGGTCGGCGTTCGCCGGCCGGTTCTTATTCGCGCTCGGGGTTGTGTGCGCCCATGTGATCGGCCGGGTATTTTTCGAATACTTGACCGATGAAGGCCTGTGCAGCCCGAGTGCCGAGTTCCTTGACCAGCAGGTCGATTCCGATGATTGCCAACTCCTCCGGGCTTCCGGGGCTGTAGGAACTTTGTCCTTGGGGCCACTTGGCTTTGATGTCGGCTTGGAGGGTAACAGTGGTCATGGGGGTCTCGCGGAGTTGAAGTACTGGGCAGTGCGCTAAAACGCGGCTCTTACCGGCGCAGTTAACCATTTTTGGGCAGCGTTTGGCACTGCTACTTAGGCATGAGGCATGTGCTGTGCGACACTGTGCCTCTGTTTAATTGCCGGGGAACGCCAGGTGCAGATCGATTTGAACAACCCCGAGAACCTGACGCTGGAAGCTGTTCGTCAGTTGCTGGCCAGCGCCAGCGATGACGAGCATACCCAGTTGCGTGTGACCAAGGCCGGGATTGCCTACATTTCGTCAGGCGTGGTGGGCGGTACTGATATCGCCGGCTTGCTGTTTCGCCTTGAGACCTGGGCCAAAGGCTCCGGTTATGTCGGTAACGTGGCGGCCAGTGATGAAGTCTGGGTCATGCAGATATTCAACGCGCTCAAGCAGAATTGGCCGAACCCGCCGTTCGACTACATCGACATCTACTGAATACATTCATATCTGGTGACGATTGACCGAGCGAATGCTCGGCCTGAGTCAGGCAGACTTGCCCGCGGGCGATTCACGTCTTGAAACCAATCCCCCAGATCGCTGTCGCACGATCTCTGTCCATTTTTATCATAGGAGGCTTCATGCCTTGGAAGCTCGCATCATTCGGTACTTTGTTGGCAGCATTCGCGTTGGCGGGTTGCAGCACCCCGGGTACCTCTGAGCCAGCCAAAGACGCCGCCGTGGCCGATGCCGGTCATAGCCGCTGTGAGGCTAAGGCCGCCGAGTTCGCGATCGGCCAGAAAGCCTCGCCCCAATTGCTGGAACAGGCGCGTACACGTGCCGGTGCGCAGAACGCACGTATCCTCAAGCCTAATGACATGATCACCCTGGAATACCGTTCCGACCGCCTGAACCTGAACACCGATGACAATCTGGTGATCACGCGAGTCAACTGCGGCTAAGAACTTCGCGGCTTTTGTAGCGCCCATAAAAAACCCCGTCACATGGACGGGGTTTTTTTTAGCTCAGCGGAGAATTACTCGCCGCGAACCTGTGCAGCTTGCATACCCTTTTGGCCTTTCTCAGCCACGAAGGAAACGGTTTGGCCTTCTTTCAGGCTTTTGAAACCGTCGCTTTCGATAGCTTTGAAGTGTACGAACAGGTCGTCACCGCCACCTTGAGGAGTGATGAAGCCGAAGCCTTTTTCATCGTTGAACCATTTAACGGTGCCGGTTTGGCGATTAGACATGGTGTATCTCCAAGAAACATATATTTTCAGTAGTGCTGTGCTGCTCAGGCCAACTGGGCACACTTGGCTATCATAGTCGAAATGTTCGACTTGGGAGCCCCCCCAAGGCATTGTTTGCTAATCAATAGCGTTGCATTTACTGCCTGGGCTGGCTGAAAGCCCCGATCTACGGGGCTTTGGTGCGAAATATCAGCTGTTAAAAAAAGCCGTAAAAGCTGCGTAATTTGTGCGAAATGGCAATTTTCGGGCTGTTTTTTCAGCGCGACGGCCGTCTGATCAGTGATCGTTCTGATTATTTCTTCACGACCTTGCAGGACGAAATAGCCGCGACAGCTTTGTTCTTAAGCGCCGGATCTGCGTTCTGGTTGGTCATGAGCTCCTTGATCTCAGCAGTGCTCAATTCGGCGTTGATCTTGTCAGCGCCACATTCGCAATGGTCTTTGGCAGTTTTGGCGTCCACGCTTTGCTGGGCTGCCGAGCTGCAATCTTTGATGAAGTTGTCGCGAGCGCCGGTTGGCCAGTTCGATGGGGCGGCTGCCTGGGCGCCGAGCGACAGGAAGGCCAGGGAAGCAGCGAGAGCGAGGGTCGAGGTGAAACGCATCATGTGGATGCTCCTTTGGGTCGAGGACGAACAGCGATTCTCGGTGTGTTTGAGGCATGGCGTACAGCTCAAGTTCACTTTTGCACCTATAAAGCCTGGAATTTGTCTTTTCAGAAAGGCGGCGCCAGCGCTATGACCGTTCATCTGTGCTAGCATCCTCGGCCTGGCTATTTACAGGCGTGCCAAATTGCCGCCTTGCCATGTTCTTTTTAGCTCACTCCAGTCACTCTGGTTCGATTATCGGTTGGCCGAAAGGCTCCTGCCGCTGTAAGGCAGGCGTTCATCATTGAACGGCCTGGTGTTGGATCTTGTACTGGCTCATCCCAACCCACGTGACCTTTGGTAGGGGTCACCACTAGGAGAGGAGGCGCCATGCCAACTATTACTCTTCCCGACGGCAGTCAACGTTCATTCGATCATTCGGTATCTGTAGCCGAAGTCGCCGCTTCCATCGGTGCAGGCCTTGCCAAGGCCACCGTTGCCGGCAAAGTCGACGGCAAACTGGTTGACGCCAGCGACCTGATCACCAGCGACGCCAGCCTGCAAATCATCACGCCCAAGGATCAAGAGGGGCTGGAGATCATTCGCCACTCTTGCGCGCACCTGATTGGCCATGCGGTCAAACAGCTGTACCCCACCGCAAAAATGGTGATCGGTCCGGTCATCGATGAAGGCTTCTATTACGATATCGCCTACGAGCGTCCCTTTACTCCGGACGACCTGGCCGCTATCGAGGCGCGCATGCATGCGCTGATCGAAAAAGATTACGACGTAATCAAGAAGGTCACGCCGCGCGCCGAAGTGATCGACGTGTTCGCCGCGCGTGGTGAAGACTACAAGCTGCGTCTGGTGGAAGACATGCCGGACGAGCAGGCGATGGGCCTGTACTACCACGAAGAATACGTCGACATGTGCCGTGGCCCGCACGTGCCGAATACGCGCTTCCTCAAGTCGTTCAAGCTGACCAAGCTGTCCGGCGCCTACTGGCGCGGCGACGCGAAGAACGAGCAACTGCAGCGCATCTACGGCACTGCCTGGGCTGACAAAAAGCAGCTGGCGGCCTACATCCAGCGCATTGAAGAAGCCGAAAAACGTGACCATCGCAAGATCGGCAAGCGCTTGAACCTGTTCCACCTCCAGGAAGAAGCGCCAGGGATGGTGTTCTGGCACCCGAACGGCTGGACCCTGTACCAGGTGCTTGAGCAGTACATGCGCAAGGTTCAGCGCGAAAACGGCTACCTGGAGATCAAGACTCCGCAGGTCGTTGACCGCAGCCTGTGGGAAAAGTCCGGGCACTGGGCCAACTACGCCGACAACATGTTCACCACTCAGTCGGAAAACCGCGACTACGCCATCAAGCCGATGAACTGCCCATGCCACGTGCAGGTGTTCAACCAGGGCTTGAAGAGCTACCGCGAGTTGCCGATGCGTCTGGCCGAGTTTGGTGCCTGCCACCGTAACGAGCCGTCGGGTGCGTTGCACGGCATTATGCGCGTGCGCGGTTTCACTCAGGACGACGCCCACATCTTCTGCACCGAAGAGCAGATGCAGGCTGAATCCGCCGCGTTCATCAAGCTGACCATGGACGTTTATCGCGATTTCGGCTTCACCGAAGTCGAAATGAAGTTGTCCACTCGTCCGGAAAAACGCGTCGGCTCCGACGAGCTGTGGGATCGCGCCGAAGCTGCACTGGCCGCCGCCCTAGACAGCGCGGGCCTTGCGTACGATCTGCAGCCGGGTGAGGGCGCCTTCTACGGTCCGAAAATCGAGTTCTCGCTGAAAGATTGTCTTGGTCGTGTCTGGCAATGTGGTACTTTGCAGCTCGATTTTAACCTGCCGATCCGTTTGGGAGCCGAATACGTCTCCGAAGACAACAGCCGCAAACACCCGGTTATGTTGCACCGAGCGATCCTTGGCTCGTTCGAACGGTTTGTCGGAATCCTGATCGAGCACTACGAGGGTGCGTTCCCTGCGTGGCTGGCTCCGACTCAGGCAGTGATCATGAATATCACTGATAAACAGGCAGATTTTGCAGCTGAAGTTGAAAAAACTCTCAACGAAAGCGGATTTCGTGCCAAGTCCGACTTGAGAAATGAAAAGATCGGCTTTAAAATCCGCGAGCATACTTTGCTCAAGGTTCCCTATCTTTTGGTTATCGGAGATCGGGAAGTCGAGATGCAGACTGTCGCTGTGCGTACTCGTGAAGGTGCTGACCTGGGCTCGATGCCCGTCGCCCAGTTCGCTGAGTTCCTCGCGCAAGCGGTTTCCCGGCGTGGTCGCCCAGATTCGGAGTAATTATTATTAAGCGTGAAATGAGACAAGATAAACGAGCTGCACCGAAAGCCCCGATCAACGAGAATATCTCGGCACGCGAGGTTCGGTTAATTGGCGCTGACGGCGAGCAGATTGGCATCGTCTCGATTGATGAAGCGCTTCGTATTGCTGAAGAGTCCAAATTGGACCTGGTGGAAATCTCCGCCGATGCAATCCCACCCGTTTGCCGGGTGATGGACTACGGCAAGTCGATCTTCGAGAAGAAGAAGCAGGTTGCCGCAGCGAAGAAGAACCAGAAGCAGATTCAAGTAAAAGAAATCAAGTTTCGTCCAGGGACGGAGGAAGGGGATTACCAGGTAAAACTGCGCAACCTGGTACGTTTCCTGAGTGATGGGGACAGGGCCAAGGTATCCTTGCGATTCCGCGGCCGTGAGATGGCCCACCAGGAGCTGGGGATGGAACTCCTCAAGCGGGTTGAAGCTGACCTGCTGGAGTACGGTTCCGTCGAGCAGCATCCTAAGATGGAAGGACGCCAGCTGATTATGGTCATCGCCCCGAAAAAGAAGAAGTAATCAACAGGGCACGGCAGGCCTTCTGATTATGTTTATCAACTGAATGCGGAGTATCCGAACATGCCAAAGATGAAGACTAAAAGTGGTGCTGCTAAGCGGTTTCTGAAAACTGCTAACGGTATCAAGCACAAGCACGCTTTCAAGAGCCACATCCTGACCAAAATGTCGACCAAGCGTAAGCGTCAACTGCGCGGTAGCAGCTTGCTGCATCCGTCTGACGTGGCAAAAGTCGAGCGCATGCTGCGCCTTCGTTAATTTTTGGATCAAGACTAGAGGAAGTAACTCATGGCTCGTGTAAAGCGTGGCGTCATTGCCCGTAAACGTCACAAAAAAATTCTGAAACTCGCTAAAGGCTACTACGGCGCACGCTCGCGCGTATTCCGTGTTGCCAAGCAAGCGGTAATCAAGGCAGGCCAATACGCCTACCGTGACCGTCGTCAGAAAAAACGTCAGTTCCGCGCTCTGTGGATCGCTCGTATCAATGCTGGTGCTCGTGTTAACGGTCTGTCCTACAGCCGTTTCATCGCTGGCCTGAAAAAAGCGTCCATCGAAATCGACCGTAAGGTTCTGGCTGAACTGGCCGTGAACGATAAAGCGGTGTTTGCTGCGATTGTCGAGAAAGCTAAAGCCACCTTGGCTTAAGTACCCCCGACAGTCACCGTGGGCTACTCCTGTAGCCCACGGTGGTAAACGTCATAAATAGGGGAAGAGCCTTCAAGCTCTTCCCCTATTTTGTATCTGGAGTCTGTACATGGAAAACCTGGACGCGCTCGTCGCTCAAGCCCTTGAGGCTGTGCAAAGCGCTGAAGATGTAAATGCCCTGGAGCAAATCCGGGTTCACTACCTTGGCAAGAAAGGTGAATTGACTCAGGTGATGAAGACCCTGGGGAATTTGCCGGCTGAAGAGCGTCCGCAAGTCGGTGCGCTGATCAACGTTGCCAAGGAGCGTGTCACAGAGGTTCTCAATGCGCGCAAGGCGTCGCTCGAGGAGGCCGACCTTGCGGCCAAACTCGCCGCCGAGTCCATTGACGTGACCCTGCCTGGCCGTGGTCAGGCCTCGGGCGGTCTGCACCCGATCACCCGAACTCTGGAACGTATCGAGCAGTTCTTTACCCACATCGGCTACGGCATTGCCGAAGGCCCTGAGGTCGAAGACGACTATCACAACTTCGAGGCGCTCAACATCCCAGGCCATCACCCGGCCCGGTCGATGCACGACACCTTCTATTTCAACGCAAACATGCTGTTGCGCACCCATACCTCGCCGGTCCAGGTCCGCACCATGGAAGCGAACAAGCCGCCGATCCGCATCGTCTGCCCAGGCCGTGTGTACCGTAGCGACTCGGATATCACCCACTCGCCGATGTTCCACCAGGTCGAAGGCCTGCTGGTTGATCGCGACATCAATTTTGCCGACCTCAAAGGCACCATCGAAGAATTCCTGCGGGTGTTCTTCGAGAAAGAGCTGGCGGTGCGTTTCCGTCCTTCGTTCTTCCCGTTCACCGAGCCGTCCGCTGAAGTCGATATGGAATGCGTGATGTGCAGCGGCAAAGGCTGCCGCGTCTGCAAGCAGACCGGCTGGCTGGAAGTGATGGGCTGCGGCATGGTTCACCCTAACGTGCTGCGCATGTCCGGGATCGACCCGGAAGAGTTCTCGGGCTTTGCCTTCGGCATGGGCGTTGAGCGTCTGGCCATGCTGCGTTACGGCGTGAACGACTTGCGTCTGTTCTTCGACAACGACTTGCGGTTCCTCGCGCAATTTCGCTAGTCGTAACGAATCTTTAGGAGAGCAGGATGAAATTCAGTGAACAATGGCTGCGTGGCTGGGTAAGCCCGCAGGTAGATCGCGACGAGCTGGTTGCTCGTCTGTCGATGGCCGGCCTTGAGGTCGACAGCGTAACGCCGGCCGCCGGTGTTTTCAGTGGCGTGGTCGTAGGCGAGGTGCTGAGCACCGAGCAGCACCCGGATGCCGACAAATTGCGCGTGTGTCAGGTCAGCAATGGCACCGAAACCTTCCAGGTCGTATGCGGAGCGCCAAACGTGCGCCTGGGCCTGAAGATTCCGTTTGCCATGATCGGCGCCGAACTGCCCGGCGACTTCAAGATCAAGAAAGCCAAGCTGCGTGGCGTTGAATCCAACGGCATGCTCTGCTCCCAGGCTGAACTGCAAGTGGGCGAGGGCAACGACGGCCTGATGGAACTGCCGGCCGACGCGCCAGTAGGCCAGGACATTCGTGTCTACCTGGAGCTCGAAGACGCCAGCATTGAGGTCGACCTGACCCCGAACCGCGGCGATTGCCTGTCCCTCGCTGGCCTGGCCCGCGAAGTAGGTGCGTTGTACAACGCACCGGTAACCCGTCCTGTGGTTGCCGCAGTAGCTGCCGTGCACGAGGAAGTACGCCCGATCGAAGTGCTGGCGCCAAACGCTTGCCCACGCTACCTCGGCCGTGTGATCCGCAACGTCGACCTGTCCAAGCCAACCCCGCTGTGGATGGTTGAGCGCTTGCGCCGCGCCGACGTACGCAGCATTGACGCTGCCGTCGACATCACCAACTACGTGATGTTGGAGCTGGGCCAACCGCTGCACGCGTTCGATCTCGCCGAAATCAATGGCGGCATCCGCGTACGCATGGCCGAAGAAGGCGAGAAGCTCGTCTTGCTCGACGGCCAGGAAGTCAGCCTGCGCGCTGATACCCTGGTCATCGCCGACCATTCCCGGGCCCTGGCGATTGCCGGCGTGATGGGTGGCGAGCACAGCGGTGTGTCCGCGACCACTCGCGATATTTTCCTCGAAAGCGCGTTCTTTGATCAGATCGCCATCGCCGGCAAGGCCCGTTCCTACGGCCTGCACACCGATGCCTCGCATCGCTACGAGCGTGGCGTGGACTGGAAGCTGGCCCGTGAAGCCATGGAGCGCGCCACTGGCCTGCTGCTGGAAATCACCGGCGGCGAAGCTGGCCCGATCACCGAAACCGTGAGTGAGCAGCACCTGCCGTCCGTTGCTCCGATCACCCTGCGCGCCAAGAGCGTCGAGCAAATGCTCGGCCTGGTGATTGAGCCGGCTCAAATCGAGCAGCTGCTGTCGGCTCTCGGCCTGAGCATTACCGCGGGCGGGGAAGGGCAGTGGCACGTTGAAGTGCCAAGCCATCGCTTCGATATCAGCCTGGAAGTTGACCTGATCGAAGAACTGGCCCGGCTGTATGGCTACAACCGCCTGCCGGTTCGCTACCCGCAAGCACGCCTGGCGCCGCAGCCTAAAGCTGAGGCCCGTGCGCACTTGCCGGAGTTGCGTCGCCTGCTGGTCGCCCGTGGCTACCAGGAAGCGGTGACCTACAGCTTCATCGACCCTAAACAGTTCGAGTTGTTCAACCCTGGCGTCGAGCCACTGCTGTTGGCCAACCCGATCTCGAACGACATGGCGGCCATGCGTTCGTCGTTGTGGCCGGGCTTGGTAAAGGCACTGTCCCACAACCTGAACCGTCAGCAAGACCGCGTGCGCATGTTCGAAAGCGGCCTGCGTTTTGTCGGCCAACTCGACGGCCTGAAACAAGAACCGATGCTGGCTGGCGTGGTGTGCGGCAGCCGCCTGCCTGAGGGCTGGGCCCAAGGCCGCGACGCCGTGGACTTCTTCGACGTCAAGGCTGACGTGGAAGCGGTATTGGGCTTTGCTGGCGCGCTCGACGATTTCACGTTCGTGCCGGGCAGCCACCCAGCGTTGCATCCGGGCCAGACTGCGCGTATCGAACGCGAAGGGCGCCTGGTGGGCTACGTAGGCGCCATCCACCCGGAGTTGTCGAAAACCCTCGGTCTGGACCGTCCGGTGTTCGTTTTTGAGCTAGTCTTGGCGGAAGTCGCGTCGGGCAAGATGCCTAAATTCAGCGAGTTGTCGCGCTTCCCTGAAGTGCGTCGTGACCTGGCCCTGATCGCCGATCGCGAAGTCGCCGCCACTGCCGTTCTGGATGTAATCCGTGAAAATGCAGGGGAATGGCTGACAGACCTCAGGCTATTTGACGTCTATCAGGGTAAAGGCATTGATCCGCATAGAAAAAGCCTTGCAGTTGGCTTGACCTGGCAGCATCCATCGCGCACTCTTAATGACGATGAGGTGAATACCACGACACAAAATATCCTCACCTCGCTCGAACAAAGGTTGAACGCCACGTTAAGGAAGTGACGTATGGGGGCTTTGACGAAAGCTGAGATGGCGGAACGTCTGTACGAAGAGCTGGGTCTGAACAAACGCGAAGCCAAGGAATTGGTCGAGCTGTTTTTTGAAGAAATCAGGCACGCTCTGGAAGACAACGAACAGGTCAAATTGTCCGGTTTCGGCAATTTTGACCTGCGGGACAAACGCCAGCGGCCTGGCCGCAATCCAAAAACGGGAGAAGAAATCCCGATCACGGCTCGCCGTGTGGTCACCTTTCGTCCAGGGCAGAAGTTGAAGGCCCGAGTTGAGGCTTATGCTGGAACCAAGTCATAACGACGAACTACCCGTCATCCCAGGCAAACGCTACTTCACCATTGGTGAAGTCAGCGAGCTTTGTGCGGTCAAGCCGCACGTACTGCGCTATTGGGAGCAGGAGTTTCCTCAACTCAACCCCGTCAAACGCACCGGGAACCGTCGGTATTATCAGCGCCAGGATGTGCTGATGATCCGACAGATCCGTGCGTTGCTGTACGACCAGGGGTTCACCATCAGTGGCGCGCGCCAGCGCATGTCCGGTGATGAAGCCAAAGACGACACCACCCAATACAAGCAACTGATCCGCCAGATGATCTCCGAACTCGAAGATGTGCTGGTGGTTTTGAAGAAATAACGTCGGCTTTTAAAATACTTCCACATTTCAAAAGCTTGCGGTATATTCCGGATCGCTTCGTAGCGAAGCGAACCCAGTAACACGCCTAGTCGGGGCGTAGCGCAGTCCGGTAGCGCACTAGCATGGGGTGCTAGGGGTCGAGTGTTCGAATCACTCCGTCCCGACCATATTCTTGATCAAGCCCAACCTGAAAAGGTTGGGCTTTTTCATGCGCGCCAGTTGTGAATGGCTGCCTGTCGGCATGCGTCAGGCGCCGGTGGCGCGCTGCTTGAGGTAATCCACAAACGGGTCGATATCCGTGCTGCAGAGCAAATGAGCGATCGCGCGCACCTCGGTTTCCGGCCATTCCCACCAGGCGGACTGTTCGAGGATCTGGCGGGTGGGCTCATCGAAGCGCCAGCGGATATGTTTGGCGGGGTTGCCGCCCACGATGGCGTAAGGGGCAACGTCCTTGGTCACAATCGAGCCCGCCGCGACGACCGCGCCATTGCCGATGGTGACGCCGGACAGAATCTTCGCGTGCGAGCTGATCCAGCAATCATTGCCAATGATCACGTCACCCTTGCTGCCACCAAAATCAGTGATGTGCGCGAGGCTTTTAACCTTGGCCGGGAAGGGATAGCAGCTGAGCCAATCAGTGCGATGGTGGCCGCCGAGATACACTTCGACGTTGCCGGCAATGGACGTGTAAGCGCCTACGCGCAAGGTCGTACCTTCATGCCAGTCGTGAACCTTCAGGTCTCCGTAGGTGCCGATGCCAAAGCTGTAGTCGGGGTAACGGTTGCGCAGTTTTTGCGTCGAACGCTCCAGGGGGGAGAGCGCGCGTAATGCCTTGCGCGCTTGGTGTTCGCGCCATTTACGCAATAGTTTCATGCGTCGAGCCTTCTTGCAGAGGTTGAAATCAGGCCGCCATCCTGAGCAATGGGTGGCTTCTATGCAAGACGAAAATACCCAGGGTATTTGCCGGGATAACCCTGACACGTAAGCGTTTAACCGCCAGGCACCGCCAACAGCGACAGTCCCATCACTGCGCCACCGGCGACGTGAATGTCGTGCTGACACTGAATGTCGCCAGCCTGCAGAAATAACAGGCGCTGGCCCGCCGGGTCTTCGCCGCGCACCCCAACCTGAAGTGGTTCAAGGCTCTGATGACGCTGGACCGGGTCAAGCTGGGGCCGGAAGTTCCGGTCAGTTGAGCGCTTTATTGCCTGAAAAAATAGCCGAAGCCTGTCCCTTTTTTTCACCTCGCCTGTCACTCATGGCAAGTGAATCAAATCGAGAGCTTCCGCCAATGCCCGCCGTCCCACCTTTGCGCCTGCGCCCGTTATTGAACTTGAGCTTGATGCTGAGCCTCAGTGCCAGCCCATTATTCGTCCCGATCAGCTACGCCGAAGACAGCAGTGCTCGGCGCAGCTACCAGGTGCCGGCCGGCAGCCTGAGCGCGGCGTTGACCCGTTTTGCCGGGCTGTCGGGGGTCAATCTGTCGGTAGATCCTGCGTTGGTCAGCGGTCGCAGCAGCAGCGGCCTGGCCGGCGAATATGGCGTGGAGGAGGGCTTTGCTTACTTGTTGCAAGGCTCCGGCCTGCAGTTGCAACCGATGGGTGAGCAGGCATACAGGCTGGTGCCGGCGCCCGACGGCAGCAGCCTGCAATTGGCGCCGACTTCAATCATCGGCAGCACCGGGCAGGAGGGCGGCGATACCTACGCCGGCGGCCAAGTGGCGCGTCGTGGCTCGCAGGGCTTGCTCGGTTCGCGGGACTTCATGGAAACGCCGTTCAGCATGACCACCTACACCGAGGAAGCGGTGAAGAACCAGCAGGCCCGCACCCTCGGCGACCTGATCGCCAGCGACCCTTCAGTGCGCGCCACCAACCCGGCCGGTGGACGCTATGAGCAGTTCACCATTCGCGGATTCAGTCTGTTCAACAGTGATGTGGCCTACAACGGCCTGTACGGCGTGTTGCCGACGTACACCATCGACATGGAAATGGCCGAGCGCGTCGATATCCTCAAGGGCCCGAGCCAGTTGATCAACGGCATCTCACCGCGCGGCAGCGTCGGCGGCGGAATCAACGTGGTGCCCAAGCGTGCCACCGACAAGGACATCAATTCGTTTACCGGCACCTGGGCCTCCGACAGCCAGGCTGGCGGCGCGGTGGACATAGGCCGGCGCTTTGGTGAGGACAACAAATTCGGCATCCGTTTCAACGGCGTGAAGCAGTCCGGCGACACCGAATGGGATCACCAGAGCGTCGACCGTGAGATGGCCGTTCTGGGCCTGGATTTTCGTGGCGAACGCCTGCGCCTTTCTACCGACATCGGTCACACCGAGCGTGACACCGATGCCCCTCAGGAGCGTGTGCAGATCGGCCCCAATGCCCGCGTGCCGAGTGCCAGCGATGTGCGCCGCAACTACGCGCAACCCTGGAGCAAGGCCAGCACCGATGACACGTTCGGTACCGTCAACGGCGAGTTCGACCTCACTGATAGCGTGATGCTCTACGGCGGTGTCGGCGCGCGTAAAAGTAATCACGATTTCCTGCGCCACGCCGTGTCCGTCACCAACAATGCCGGGGATTTCAGCGTGCAGCCGCGTGATTTTACCCGCGACGAAAACGTGCGCACCGCCACGGCGGGCATGCGCGGCTGGTTCCACACCGGCCCCGTCAGCCATGAGCTCAACCTGGCTGCCAGCTACTTCTATATGGACTTTGAAAACGGCGGGGCGCGCTACGCGGCGGCGCCAAGTAACCTCTATGATCCGGTGCAAACCCCGACCCCCTCGCGGCCGACGCGCTTTGATTCCAAGGTCTACACAGAGAATAAGTTCAGCGGTGTCGCGCTGTCCGACACCCTGGGTTTCTTCGACGACCGATTGCTGCTGACCCTTGGCGCGCGCTGGCAGCGGGTGAAGGTGGATGACTGGACCGACAACGTCAAAGGTGACACCGCCTATGACGAGGAAAAAATCTCGCCGTCGGGTGGCATCCTCTTCAAGGCCACCGACACGTTGTCGCTGTATGCCAACTACATGGAAGGCCTGAGCCAAGGCAAAATCGCACCTTCTACCTCGATCAACGAAGACGAAATCTTCCCGCCGTTCATCAGCCGGCAGGTCGAAGTCGGTGCCAAATACGACGCGGGCGCCTTTGCTGTTACCGCCGCCGTGTTCCGCATCAAACAGCCAGCCTATGAAACCAACGCGACCACGCGGGTGTTCGGCCCCAACGGCAAACGCCAGAACGACGGGGTGGAGCTGAGTGTGTTTGGCGAGCCGCTCAAGGGCTTTCGCCTGCTCGGTGGCGTGATGTACATCGACAGCGAGCTGACCCATACCACCAATGGCACTTACGACGGCAACCGCGCACCGGCCACGCCCAAGTACAACGTGAACCTGGGGGCGGAATGGGATGTGCCGACGCTCGAGGGTTTGACCCTGACCAGCCGGGGCATTTACTCCAGCTCGCAGTACCTGGATCAGTCCAATGTGAAAGAAATTGACGCCTGGAACCGTATCGACGTCGGTGCGCGTTATGCCTTCAAGGTGGATGACAAACACATCACTTTGCGCGCCAATATCGAGAACGTCGCCGATAAACGCTACTGGAGCTCGGCCGGGGCCTCGGATGACAGCGAACCGGGATTGACCCTGTCGACGCCGCGCACGTACTTGCTCTCGGCCACCGTCGACTTCTAACTGCGCAATTTGAGGGCGAACGGGCTTGATGTGGCGAGCGGGCTTGCCCCGCGTTGGGCTGCGAAGCGGCCCCAAAACCTGACAATGCGTTCTGACTGAAAAAACTGCGGTGACTGTATAGGGGCTGCTGCGCAGCCCAACGCGGGGCAAGCCCGCTCGCCACAGCCGCCCAACTGCCCACAGGATGTGTACAGCGCCTGTAAATGAAAAAGCGTTAATAAGAATGTTTTTTGATTGCATCGCCCTGATATGGAATAGTACCCGCCGTTTTCCCCAGCCTGTCCAGCCGGGGTGTTCCAACGCCGAGGTCCCTGTCATGCGAATGTTGCGCTCCATCCCGACCCTTGCCGCCTGCCTCCTGGCGTTCTCATCCAGTGTGTTAAGCGCCGCGCCCATCGACCTCAATGATGGCCAGCACGCAGTGCACTTGCCGGATGCGCCCAAGCGCGTGGTGGTGCTGGAGTTTTCCTTTCTCGACAGCCTCGCCGCCGTTGACGTTACGCCCGTAGGCGCTGCCGATGATGGCGACGCCAACCGAGTGTTGCCGCGCGTGCGCCAGGCCATCGGCCAATGGACATCCGTGGGCCTGCGCTCGCAGCCGAGCATCGAGGAAATCGCCCGGCTCAAGCCGGACCTGATCGTCGCCGATCTCAATCGTCACCAGGCGCTGTACAGCGACCTGTCGAGCATCGCGCCAACCTTGCTGTTGCCTTCGCGCGGTGAGGATTACGAAGGCAGCCTCAAATCCGCCGAGCTGATCGGCAAGGCCCTGGGCAAAAGCCCGCAGATGGAGGCGCGTATCGCGCAGAACCGCGAGCATTTGCAAGCGATTGCCAAGCAGATACCCGCCGGTGCCAGCGTGCTGTTTGGCGTCGCCCGGGAAGACAGCTTTTCCGTGCACGGCCCGGACTCCTACGCCGGCAGCGTACTGCAGGCCATCGGCCTGAAAGTCCCGTCGGTGCGCGCCGAAGCCGCCCCCACCGAGTTTGTCAGCCTGGAGCAATTGCTCGCGCTGGACCCGGGCTGGTTGCTGGTCGGCCACTACCGCCGCCCAAGCATCGTCGACACCTGGAGCAAGCAGCCGCTGTGGCAAGTGCTCGGTGCGGTGCGTAACCACCATGTGGCCGAAGTCGACGGCGACAGCTGGGCGCGCAATCGCGGTGTGTTGGCCTCGGAGCAAATCGCCGAAGACGCCCTGGCAATTCTCAAAGGCGGCAAAGCCGTACTGAGCCAATAAGCATGGGCCGAAGTCTCGCGGCAGCGAGTATCGTGCTGCTGGGCGCTTTAGTGTTCTGGCTCTCTTTGTACAGCTGGTCACCGTTCACCATCACGGCGGCGGATGCCTGGAATGGCTTGGTTCATCAGGGCAGCGTGGGCGGCAATATGGCCTATATCGTCGCCCAGTTGCGGGTGCCGCGAGCGGTATGCGCGGCATTGGTCGGGGCCTGCCTGGGCCTGGCCGGTGCGCTGATGCAGGGGATTACCCGCAACCGTCTGGCATCGCCGTCGCTGTTTGGCGTAACGGCGGGTGCGGCGCTCGGGTTGGCATTGTTCTCGACCGGCTTGGTCGCGCCACCCTTTGCCGGCGGCGCATTGTTGATGACCTGCGTGGGCGGCGCATTGGCCTGGGTCACCGTATTCAGTCTGGGCGGTGCGTGGTCGCCAACCACTGCTCAAGGTCGGCTGGTATTGGCCGGCGTGGCCGTGGCGGCGCTGTGCGCAGCATTGACCCGGCTCACGGTGATTCTGGTCGAGGCTCAGGCACAGAGCGTGCTGAACTGGCTGGCCGGTTCCCTGGCCAACGTCGGCGCGGCACAGGTGCAATTACTCTGGCCTTGCACTTTGATCGGCGGCCTGTGGGCGCTGTGGTGCGCGCCGCGCCTGAACCTGATCAACCTGGGCGAAGACGCTGCACGCTCGCTGGGCGTGGGCATCGCCAGCCTGCGTCTGCAGGTATTTTTCGCCAGCCTGTTGCTGGTGGGGGCCAGCGTCTGCGCCGTCGGCCCCATCGGTTTTGTCGGGCTGATCGCGCCGAATATCATTCGGCAATTTCTCGGCAATGACTACCGCTGGCTGATCCCGCTGAGTGCGGCCCTGGGCGCGGTGATCGTACTCGGCGCCGACCTGCTCAGCCGCGCCGTGGCCTTTCCGGTGGAGACCCCGGCGGGTGTGGTGACCGCGCTGATCGGTGCGCCGTTCTTCCTCTTTCTTGCCAGGCGCGCGCTATGAGCCAACCCCGATTGCGCCTATGGCTGCTGCTCGGCATGTTGCTGGTGGCGACCGGTGTCAGCCTCAGTGCCGGCACGGTGTGGCTCACGCCGGAAACGGTGCTGGACCGCCTGTTGGCCCACAACGCCCTCGACTTCGAAGTGTGGAACCATCGCCTGCCACGCAGCCTGATCGCCATCCTCGCCGGCTGCGCGTTCGGCCTGGCCGGGGCGATCGTCCAGGGTGTGATTCGCAACCCGCTGGCCTCGCCGGAAATCCTCGGCGTCACTCAGGGCGCCGGGCTGGCACTCACGGTGGCGATCATCGGCTGGCCGCACATGCCGATTGCCTGGCTGCCTCTGGTGGCCTGCCTCGGCGGTGCCGGCGGCGCCTTGCTGCTCGCGCTGTACAACACCGGCGTGAGTTTTTCCGGGGTGCGTTTCGCGCTGTCGGGCGTGGCGATTGCGGTCACGTTGTCCAGCGTGACCGAGTTTCTGATCCTCTCCCATCCGCTGGATATCAACACCGCCTTGCTCGCATTGACCGGCAGTTTGTGGAGCCGCAACTGGCACCACGTGGCGCTGGTGCTGCCGTTTCTGCTGCTGATTCCGTTGGGCCTGTGCCTGGCCAAACCGCTGAACCTGATCGCCCTGGGTGACGAAGCCGCCCACAGCCTGGGCACCGCACTGACCCGCACGCGTTGGTTGGCGATGGCGTGCGCGGTGGTCCTGACCAGCCTGGGCGTGGGGGTGATCGGGCCAATTGGGTTTATCGGCCTGGTCGCGCCGCACATGGCGCGGCGGCTGGTCGGCGGGCATCACCTGTATGTGCTGCCGGCGGCGATGCTGATCGGCGCGCTGTTGCTGGTGCTGGCCGACACCCTCGGGCGCACACTGATCGCGCCCAGCGAAATCCCCGCAGGGGTTCTGACGGCGGTGATCGGCGCGCCGTACTTTCTTTGGTTGCTGGCACGGTTCAAGGGCTGATGACATGAGCATTTTAAAAGCACATCAACTCGACATCGGCTACGGCGCCACGCGCATCGTGCAGGGGTTGTCGTTCGCGCCGCCACCGGGGTGTGTCACTGCGTTGATCGGGCCCAATGGCTGCGGCAAGTCCACCTTGCTCAAGGCCTTCGCGCGCATCCTCAAGCCAACCCAGGGCGAGTTGACGTTGGGGGATCACGCCTACGCCAGCCTGTCCGCCCGCCAACTGGCACAACAGATCGCATTTTTGCCCCAGGTGCTGCCGGTGCCGGAGGGCGTCAGCGTGCGCCAACTGATCGCTTACGGCCGCAGCCCGCACAACTCGCTGTGGGGGCGCCTGAGCGGCAACGACCAGGCCCACGTGACACAAGCCATGCAGCACCTGGAACTCGACGCCCTGGCCGACCGCGCCCTGGCGGACTTGTCCGGAGGCCAGCGCCAACGCGCGTGGCTGGCCATGGTGCTGGCGCAGAACGCACCGGTGGTGCTGCTCGACGAACCCACCACCTACCTCGACATCAGTCACCAGGTCGAACTGCTCGACCTGATGGGCGAACTGGCCGCCGAAGGCAAGACCGTGATCACCGTGCTCCACGACATCAACCAGGCCTGCCGCTATGCCGACCACCTGGCGGTGATGCACGGCGGCAAACTGGTCGCGCACGGCGCGCCCGCCCAAGTCATCAGCGCCGAACTGATGCGTCAAGTATTCGATGTGCAGGTGCAGATCATGCGCGAGCCGGTGGCCGGCACACCGATGTGCCTCGTGGAAAAAAGCACCCGAAATCAAGCCTGACGTCATTCAAAGTGTGAGAGTTGGCGTGCCTGCGAAAGCGGTGGGTCAGTGCTAAGTAGGTTGGCTGATCCACCGCTATCGCACACACGCCATCTCCCACAGGTTGACCGTGTTTAGCCTGCTACTGACCGCCTTGCCCGGATGACTTGATGTGAAATGCAGCCAAAAAACTGTGGGAGCGGGCTTGCTCGCGAATGCGGTGGGTCAGTCACCTGATGTGTTGGCTGACACGCGCTGTTCGCGAGCTATCCCGCTCCCGCACGGCTGGGCCTCAGTTGGCTTGAGCGCTCCACACGGCTTTCTTCACTTCAATGGCCTTGGGCAACAAACGGTTCTGACAAAACAGATCCGCCGTCGCCTGCTGTGCCTGCACAATCGTATCGTCAATCGGCAGGATCGGCGAAGGCGGGCGGTTATCCATATAGCGGGCAATCACCTCGGCAGGCAGGCCCATAAAGGCGGTCAATACCTTCAAGCTGTCTTCACGCTGGCTGCGGGTGAGCGCTTCAGCGGCACTGAGTTCACCCAGCAGCGCATGGATAAACGCGCCGTTCGCCTGCGCATACTCACGCCGCGCGGTGTACATCGGCCCCGACAAACCCAGGCCCTCGCCGTTGGCCAGCAGATGGCTCGGGCTCTGGCTCAACGCCAATGACGAATAGGGTTCCCAGATCGCCCAGGCGTCCACGCTGCCTTGCTCGAACGCCGCGCGGGCGTCGGCCGGGGGCAAGTACACCGGTTGAATATCCTGATAGCGCAGGCCGGCTTTATTCAAGGCGCGCAGGATCAGGTTGTGGGCGCTGGAGCCCTTCTGGAACGCCACTTTCTTGCCCTTGAGGTCGGCAACCGAGTGCAGCGGGCTGTCGTTGCGCACCAGGATTGTTTCGGCGGTTGGCTTGGGCGGTTCGGCGCCGATGTAGACCAGGTCGGCACCGGCCGCTTGTGCGAACAGCGGCGGGATATCGCCGGTAGAGCCTACATCCAGTGCGCCCACGTTCAGCGCTTCGAGCATCTGAGGGCCGGCGGGGAATTCGACCCATTTCACCGCGGTATGAGCAAAGCGTTTTTCCAGCAAACCATGTTCCTTGGCGAGTACCAGGGCGATAGAGCCTTTCTGATAGCCGATGCGCAGGGTGGCGGGGTCGGCCGCCAGCGCGGTGTGGGTGACGGCCAGCAGAGTCAGCAACAGCAAAGGGATTTTCATGCCTGAGCCGCCTTGAAACGATTCGCCGGGCGGACTAAACCGAGGTGTTCCCTGAGTGTGCTGCCGGTGTATTCGGTCCGGAACAGGCCGCGCCGCTGCAGCTCGGGCACCACCCATTGGGCAAAATCCTCAAGCCCTCCCGGCAAATGCGGCACCAGGATATTGAAACCATCGGCCGCACCGTTTTCGAACCAGCGTTGCAGCTCATCGGCAATCTGCAGCGGCGTGCCGATCAGGCTGTAATGCCCGCGACCACCGGCAATCCGCCGGCCCAGTTGTGCCAGCGTCAGTTGCTCCTGGCTCGCCAGGTCACTGAGCAATTGCTGGCGGCTGCGTTGCCCACTGTCGGTCAATGGCAGTGACGGCAACGGCCCGTCCAACGGGTATTTGGACAGGTCGAAATTACCCAGCATCCGCCCCAGCAAGGCCACGCCCACCTCGGGCTCGACCAACGCCTGGAACGCCTCGAATTTCGCCTGTGCCTCAGCCTCGGTTGGCCCCACCACCACAAACACGCCGGGCATGATTTTCAGCGCGTCGGCCTCACGCCCATAGCCGCCCAGGCGCCCTTTGAGGTCGGCATAAAACGCCTGCGCACTGGCCAGCGACGTTTGCGCGGTGAACACCACCTCGGCGGTCTGCGCGGCCAGCTCCCGGCCGGCTTCGGAAGAACCCGCCTGCACGACCACCGGCTGGCCCTGCGGCGAGCGGGCCACGTTCAACGGACCCTTGACCCGGAAATGCTCGCCGACGTGGTCCAGCACATGCAATTTCGCCGGGTCATAGTAGTGGCCGCTGGCTTTGTTGCGCACAAAAGCGTCGTCTTCCCAGCTGTCCCACAGCCCGGTCACCACCTGATGAAATTCCCGCGCCCGGCTGTAACGCTCGCGATGGTCCAGGTGTTCGTCGCGGCCAAAATTCTGCGCCTCGGCGGCATTGTCCGAGGTCACCAGGTTCCAGCCCGCGCGACCGCCGGACAGGTGATCCAGCGAGGCGAATTTGCGGGCCACGTGGTAGGGCTCGTTGTAGCTGGTGGTCGCCGTGGCGATCAGACCGATATGCGCCGTTACCGCACTCAACGCCGAGAGCAACGTCAGCGGCTCGAAGTGATCCGAACGCGCCATCTGGCTGGCGATCTCACCCGTGGCGGCGGCAATGCTGTCGGCCACAAACAGCGCGTCGAACTTGGCCGCCTCGGCGATCTGCGCCAGGCGTTTGTACTGGGCGAAATCCAGCCCGGCGTTGGCCGGCACTTCCGGGTGGCGCCAGGCGGCGACGTGGTGCCCGGTGGCCATGAGAAAGGCGCCGAGTTTCAATTGACGGCTCATGCTTAAAAATCCTTGCGCAGTTGCACGCCGAAGTAACGTTCATCGTCACGGGGCACGGCGCGGTAGATGTAGTTACCGCCGCTGGCCAGCAGCGGCGAGTAGGACTTGTCGGCGAGGTTCTTGGCCAGCAGCGCCACGCGCCAGCCATTGCTGTAGTCGGCCAGGGCCACGCTGGCGTTCCAGATGCCATAGGCGCCTTGTTTGGTGTCGACGTTCTGGCTGATGTCGTACTGCACTTCGCTCTGCCAGCTGTAGTCGGTGCCCAGCTCAACGTCCAGGCCGTTCTCCAGCGGGATGCTGTAGTCGGCGCGCACGTAGCTTTTCCAGTCCGGGCTGAACGGCAGCGGTTTGCCATTCACGTTGCACGTTGCCGCCGCACCGGCGGGGCAGGCGAATTCGTCAATACGCGCACGGGTGTAAGCCAGGGCCCCGGACAGCTTGAGTTGCTGGCTGGCCTGCAAGGCGTAATCGAGTTCGACACCTTCAGTGCTGACGCTGCCGGCGTTGATCAGGCGCGTCACGACTTGGCCTGCGACCGTGTCGAAAAAGTTGGCCTGGTAGTTGTCGTAGTCGCTGTGGAAGACCGCAAGGTTGGTGGTCAGGCGATTGTTCCAGCTGGTGGCCTTGATCCCGGCTTCCCAGGTGTTGGAGGTTTCCGGCTTGAGCGCGTTGGTGTCGCGCGGCTGCATATTGAAAAACACGTTGTACGCCGGGCCTTTGTAGCCACGTGAGTAGGTCAGGTAGCTGGTGATGCTGTCGCTGATGTCGTATTGCACGCCCAGCCGCCCGGACCAGCCGTCCTCGTCTACCGAACCGGCACTGCGGGTGGAAGGTTGAATGCCACTCACCGTGGTAGCGGAGGTGGAAACGCGGCGGTGATCGTATTTCAGGTCGTCGTGGGTATACCGCAGGCCGGCGATGCCGCGAAAGCGTGAGGTGAAAATCAGCGTGGTTTCACCGAATGCCGCGTAGCTGTCGCTGGTGGTGCTGTAGTCGGCAATGCCGCGGTCGGTGCGCGTCGGGGTGGTCAGCGTGCGCTGGTAGGTCTCTTCGTCCTTGCCTTGCATGTAGAACAGGCCACCGACGTACTCCAGGAATTCACCCTTGGGCGAGGCCAGGCGCAGTTCCTGGGAGTACTGGTCGAAGGCCAGCTCGCCCTTGTCGGCGGTGCCGGGGAAGGCGGCGGTTACGGTGCTTAGGCGGTCGCCATCCTGGTATTGGGTGTTGTCCCAGCCGCGCCAGGCGGTGATCGAGGTCAGGGTGTAGTCGCCCAGGTTCCAGTCCAGCTGCGCCGATAACCCTTTATTGGTGTCTTCGACATGGCTGCGCGTGTCGGTGTTGATATTGCGGTTGTCGCTGGACGCACGCACCGGGCTCAACGCATTGGCAAACGCGGGTGTCAGCGACTTGCTCACCACGCCGTTCGGGCCGTCATCGTGGGCCTGCATATAGTCGGCGATCAAGGTCAGTTTCACCTCATCACTGGGGGTGAATTCCAGCTTGCCGCGAATACCTTTGTGGTTGTAGCCGTTGACCTCCTGGCCGTTGTTTTTGTTATCCACATTACCGTCGTAACTGCCGAACAGCGTGCTGATCGAGCCCTTGAGCACGTCCGGCACCAGGCTGCCGCCAATGCCGAAACGCGTGCGGCTTTCATTGCCGCTGTAATACGACTGATCGATATAGCCGTGGGTCTCGGCGGTGGGTGCCTTGCTGGTGATGTTCAGTACGCCGGCCGAGGCGTTCTTGCCGAACAGGGTGCCTTGCGGGCCGCGCAGCACTTCGATGCGCTCAAGGTCCAGCAGGTCGAGGGTGGCCTGGCCCGGACGCGCATAGACCACGCCGTCGATCACGGTGGCCACGGTCGGTTCAACGCCTGGGGAGGTGGAAATGGTGCCCACGCCGCGCACGAACAACGAGGTGTCCTTGTTCGACGCGCCGGTGCGAAAGTTCAGCGACGGCACTTGCTGCACGATGCTCGCCACGCCGTTGCGGTTGTCGCGCTCCAGTTGCTCGCCATCGAGCACCGAAACCGCCACCGGGACTTTTTGCAGCGACTCTTCACGCCGCGTCGCGGTGACCGTGACGGATTTGAGCGTAGGCTCCTGCGTATCGGCGGCAAATACGCCCGGCGCGGGGAGGGCGGTCAGCCCGGCGAGCAACAATAAATGAGTGTGACGTGGAAAGTTGTGCATGCTGTGCCCGCTCGAAAAATGCCCTGAATCGCTGCGGTTCTGCGACCGTCAGCGCCTGTGTCGTGTCTTGGGCATTCGCTCGAGCGAGTAGCAGACAAAGCGCTTTGTTAGCGCTAACATCGGCATTATTGGTAGGTCTGGTTTAGAGCGTCAAATACTAAAAAATTAGTCCTATATGCCTTTTTGTGTTTAACAGGATTGCCTTTTGAGCGAAGAAAAACCGCGCAAACGCCGTGGCGCCGGGCGCGTCACTCTTAATACCGTGGCGCGCCAGGCCGGGGTGTCGGCGATCACCGTGTCGCGCTATTTCAATCAGCCAGAGCAGGTCTCGCCAGAGCGCCGGGAGCGGATCGCAGCGGTGGTGGCCGAGTTGGGTTATGTGCCCAATCTGGTGGCCGGCGGGTTGGCCTCGGCGCGCGGTCGCATCGTGGCCATGGTGATTCCCAACATCTCCGGGCCGATCTTCGCCAACACCATTCAGGGCTTCAGTGACACGCTGAGCCGCCATGGTTATCAGCTGCTATTGGCGTCCAGTTACTTCAGCGCCGACCAGGAAGAAAGCGCGGTGCGCGCGTTTCTCGGGTGGTCGCCGGCGGCGTTGGTACTGACCAGTCGTTTTCACAGCGCGGGCACTGAAAAGATGATCGCTGAGGCAGACATTCCGGTGGTGGAAACCTGGGATTACGTGCCCGCGCGCGAACCCTTGCAGATTGGCTTCTCCCATTACCAGGTGGGCGTCCGCGCTGCGCGCTACCTGCATGCCAAAGGGTATCGGCGTATCGCCTTCGTGCAGAACAGTGCGCCCGGCGACTTCAGCGCGCTGGAGCGGCGCGACGGTTATGCCGCCACTGTCACCGAACTGGGTATGCAGCCTTGGGTGTATGCTCCGGAGGCGGACCTGGCGCCTTTCGAAGCCGGCAAGCAGGCAATGCAGGTGCTGATGAGCCACGCCACGCCGCCGGATGCGATTTTCTTCGCCAACGATAACCTCGCCGCCGGTGGTTTGCTGGCGGGCCAGCGTGCCGGATTGAACATCCCGCAAGACTGCGCCGTGCTCGGTTTTGGTGATTACCCCTTTGCCGAAATGCTTTTGCCGAGTCTGAGCACGATAAAACCGCCGGCCCTGGAAATCGGAATATTAGCCGCCACGCGGGTACTTGAAAGTTTGGGTGTTCTACCGGTGGAGGATGAAGTTGTGCGATTGAATCTTCTGGAGTGTCGCTTGATTGAACGTGAGAGCACTTGAATAACTAGCGAAGTGGCTAATTGCAACTAGCCCAATTCTGTTGATTCACTCAAAGGCTCTAAATCAAGGGCTGTGCCGGAAATCCGGGACAGCCAATGTGTATTCTTTTCAGTTTGTTTCCAGCCATCAGGAACTAGATTTACAACTTTCAGTCGATTAACCCGGTTAACCCCGACTGCGGCGTGGCGAACTAATGGCACTTCTCCGGTATTGGCCAGTAGTTCCAAATAGCCATACTTTCTCGCAACTAGACACCCCACACTATGTCGTCAATGCCCACCGATGCCTGCACTCTGCAGATCCCGCACACCGACCACGTGTGCGCGTGGCTGATGCGGCACGCCGGGCTGAAAACGGTCGACCTGGAGCGCGCCCGGCGTCTGTCTACGGACGCCGGCGACCTGCTCGGGCTGCTTGCGCGTCTGGGGCTGGTCTCCGAAATCGAGCTGGCCCGCGCCTGGGCGGACCTGCTTGGCGCGCCGCTGTTACTGGCCGATGCCGCGCCGCCGCTGCTCGACCCGTTGCCCGCCCTCACTGAACGCTTTATGCGCCACTACCAAGTGGTGCCCATGGGCTGGGCCCAAGGTGGCCTGCGCGTATTGGCGGCCAACCCGGCGCACCTCTATCCCTTTCAAGCCCTGGCCTACGCCTGCCAGGTGCCGGTGTGGCTGGCCATCGGCCCGCGCACTGAAGTCGACACGCTGATCGAGCGTTACTACGGCCAGGGCCGGTCCGCCATGGGCACCCTGATCGAAAACCTCGATGAGCAGGGCGGGGCGCTGGAAGATATCGAACACCTCAAGGACATGGCCTCCGAAGCGCCGGTGATTCGCCTGGTCAACCTGATCCTGCAGCGTGCGGTGGAACAGCGCGCGTCGGATATCCACATCGAACCCTTCGAAAACCAGCTCAAGGTGCGTTACCGCATCGACGGTGTGCTGCACGACGCCGAAGCGCCACCCGCCAGTTCGTCGGCGGCGGTGATCTCACGGGTCAAGATCATGGCGCGCCTGGACATCGCCGAACGGCGCCTGCCCCAGGACGGGCGGATCATGCTGCGTGTGCAGGGCAAGGCGCTGGACCTGCGCGTGTCCACGGTGCCTACCAGCTTCGGCGAATCGGTGGTGATGCGCTTGCTCGACCGGCAAACCGTGCAGTTCGACTTCCAAAGCCTGGGCTTTGACGGCCAGCGCCTGGCGGCGTTTCTCGACCTGCTTGAACGCCCGCACGGGATCCTGCTGGTCACCGGGCCCACCGGCTCGGGCAAAACCACCACGCTCTACACCGCGTTGTCGCGGCTCAACACCGCTGAACGCAAGATCATCACCGTCGAAGACCCGGTGGAATACCAGCTCGAAGGCATCAATCAGATCCAGGTCAAACCCGCCATTGGCCTGGACTTCGCCGGCGCGCTGCGCTCCATCGTGCGCCAGGACCCGGACGTGATCATGGTCGGCGAAATCCGCGACCTGGAGACCTGCCGCATCGCCATCCAGTCCTCGCTCACCGGTCACCTTGTGCTCTCCACCCTGCACACCAACAGCGCCGCCGCGAGCATCACGCGCTTGCTGGACATGGGCGTGGAAAGCTACCTGATCGCCTCGACGGTCAGCGGCATTCTCGCCCAGCGCCTGGTACGGCGCCTGGACCCGGCGACCCGCGTGGCATTTGAAGCCGCGCCGGAACTGATCGAAGAACATGGCCTGGATCGCTTGACCGACCAGCGCCCGATCCTGCTCTACAAGGGCAGTTATCGCGGTCGCAGTGCAATCACCGAATTGCTGGTGATGAACGACGAACTGCGCAGCCTGTTGATGCGCCACGCCGACGCCGCCACGCTGGAGCAGGCTGCGCGCCGCGCCGGTCTGCGCACCTTGCATGAAGAAGGCCTGCGCCAGGCGCTGGCGGGCGTCACCTCGCTGGAAGAAGTGCTGCGCGTCACCCGTGGAGAGGGCGCGTGACCCTGTTCAGGTTTCGCGCGCTGGACAGCCAGGGCGTGGCCCACAACGGCACGCTGCAAGCCCAGGACCAGGCGGCGGCCATCGCCGTCCTGCACAAACGCGGTTTACTGCTGTTGCACATCGAAGTGGCCGGCAGCCCGCTGCTGCGCACTGCGCGCGGGCCGTTGAAGGGCGCGGCCCTGGTGAGCTTTACCCAGCAACTGGCCACGTTGCTCGGCGCCGGCCAGCCGCTTGAGCGTTCGCTGGGCCTGCTGCTCAGGCAACCCGGCCAACCCCAGGTGCGGGCGCTGATCGAGCGTATCCGCGACCACGTCAAGGCGGGCAAGCCGTTATCCGCCGCACTGGAGGAGGAGGGCGACACGTTCTCGGCGCTGTACTTGAGCATGGTGCGCGCCGGTGAGGCCGGTGGCGCGCTGGAAAGCACCTTGCACCAGTTGGGCGACTATCTGGAACGCAGCCAATTGCTGCGCGGCGACGTCATCAATGCGCTGATCTACCCGGCGTTCCTGGTGGTCGGTGTGGTGGGTTCGCTGGCGCTGTTGCTGGCGTACGTGGTGCCGCAATTCGTGCCGATTTTCCAGGACCTCGGCGTGCCGATTCCGCTGATCACCGAGGTCATTCTTGCGCTTGGCCAGTTCCTCGGCGCTTATGGCTTGTGGGTTCTGGGCGCGCTGGTTGCGGCCATCTGGATCGTGGCGGCACGCCTGCGTGATCCGCTGCGCAGGCAGCGCTATGACCGCCGCCTGCTCGGCATTCGTGTGATCGGCCCGCTGCTGCAACGCGTCGAAGCAGCCCGACTGACGCGCACCCTCGGCACCCTGCTCAGCAACGGCGTGGCCTTGCTGCAGGCACTCGTCATTGCCCGCCAAGTCTGCACCAACCGGGCGCTGCAAGCCCAAGTGGCGGAGGCGGCGGAATCGGTAAAAGGCGGCGGCACCCTCGCCAGCGCGTTCGGCGCGCAACCGCTGCTGCCAGACCTGGCCCTGCAAATGATTGAAGTCGGCGAACAGGCCGGTGAACTGGACAGCATGCTGCTCAAGGTCGCCGAGGTGTTCGACGTCGAAGCCAAACGCGGCATCGACCGCCTGCTCGCCGCGCTGGTGCCGTCGCTGACGGTGGTCATGGCCGTGCTGGTGGCGGTGATCATGCTGGCGATCATGCTGCCGCTGATGAGCCTGACCAGCAATATATGAACCTTCAAGGAGCCACTCCCATGCGACACCTTCAACTCAGATCGACACGCCGCCAAAGCGGCTTCACCCTGCTCGAAATGCTCGCGGTGATCGTGTTGCTGGGCATTGTCGCAACCATTGTGGTGCGCCAGGTCGGCGGCAACGTGGACAAGGGCAGGTACGGCGCAGGCAAGGCGCAACTGGCCGGCCTGAGCATGAAGATCGACAGCTATGCCCTCGACGTCGGCGCACCGCCCAACAGCCTGCAACAGCTGGTGGACAAGCCCGTCAACGCAGCCAGCTGGGCCGGCCCCTACGCCAAGCCATCCGACCTCAAAGACCCGTTTGGCCATGCCTTCGGCTATCGCTACCCGGGCGAGCACGGCGCCTTCGACCTGATTTTCTACGGTCAGGACGGCCAGCCGGGCGGCGATGGTTACAGCGCCGACCTGGGCAACTGGGAATAACCTCGCCATGGCCCAGCGCGGCTTTACCCTGCTGGAAATGCTGGTGGTCATCCTGTTGATCGGCCTCGCCGCCGGGTTGTTGGGGCTGGGCGTGCGCCAGGGTTTGCAGGCGGCGCAAGAGCGCCGTGTGGTCGGGCAGATGGTCGATGCACTGCGAACCACGCGGGCCGGGGCGGTTGTCAGCGGCGCGGTGGCGCGCACTGAGTTCGATCTGCAAAAAATGACCTTCCAGGCACCGGGCCGCGCGCTGCAACGCTGGCCGGCTGAGTTGCACGTGAGCCTGCACACTGCCGAACAGGCCGGCTCGGCTGTCGAGTTTTACCCCGACGGCAGCTCAACCGGCGGCCACCTGTTGTTGGCCAATGGCAGCCGGCGCTGGCGCATTGACGTGGGCTGGCTGACCGGTAGCGTGCAGTCCAGGGCGCTGCCATGAAATACCAGACGGGCTTCACCTTGATTGAAATGCTCGCCGCGCTGACATTGATGGCGGTGTGCGGCACAGTGTTGCTGGTCGCCTTTGGCCAGAGCGCGCGCTCGTTGTCGCAAGTCGCCCACAGCGACCGCCTCACCCATGCGGCGTTGACGGTGCTCGACCAGGAGGCGGCGGGGCCGCTGACTGAGGGGGTCAGTGAAGGTGACCTGCAGGGCATCCACTGGCAACTGACCCAGACCCGACAACAGCCCCACGTGTTTCGCCTCGACCTGACCGTCAGCGAAGGGCCGCACCAGGCTCGTTTCAGTACCTTGAAGGCGCGCCTGTGAAGCGCCGCGAGCAGGGCTTCACCTTGCTGGAAATCCTCGTGGTGCTGAGCCTGCTCGCGGTGTTGCTGGTGCTGGTGGGCGGCGCGTTGCTGGGCGCCAATCGTGCCGTGTCCAAGGCCCAGCGCTACACCACCAGCCTGGATGAGATGCGCGCCGCCCAGCAGTTTTTACGCACGGCGATCAGTGAAGCGCTGCCGCTGGACGTGACCGAAGATGACAGCCAGACCGATGGTTTTTTTGTCGGCATGCCCCAGCGATTGCAGTTTGTGGCGACGCTGCCGGGTGTGCTGGGCGGCGGCATTCAGCGGTTCACGCTGCAAGTGCAAAAACAGGCGTTGCAGGTGTCGTTTTCTCAGCTCGAATCGCACACCAACGTCGCCCGCAGTGAGCCGCAAGTGCTGCTCAAGAACCTCCAGGACGTGCAGTTCAGTTACCGCGGCGTATCGCCTTTGGGCCAAGCCACCGGATGGGTCAGCCAATGGCCGTGGCCCAAGCGTTTGCCCGCTGCGGTGCGCATTGCCGCGCGCGTCGACGGCCCGCTGCCGTGGGTTACCCAGGTGATTGCCCTGCGTCTGAACCTCGCAAGCGGAGCGCTGGAGGAATGAGGCGCCAACGCGGCGCCGCGCTGTTGCTGGTGCTGTGGGCGCTGGCCTTGCTCAGCGTACTGCTCGGCGGCCTGGCCGGTTGGGTGCAGCTGCAAAGCCGCCAGGCCCTGTGGTTGCGCCAGCACACCCAGACCGTGCTGGCTGCCGAAGCCGGCATCGCCCTGGTCATGGCCGATCGACGCTGGATTGCCGACGGCCGTGACATCGCGCTGACCTTCGACGATGCCCAGTTGCACGTCAGCCTGCGCAGCGAGCGCGGCAAGCTTTACCTGATCAACGCCGAGGCCGACGACTTGATGCGCCTGGCCCTGGCCTGCGGCGCCACCCAGGCCCAGGCCGACCAATTGATCAAAGCCTTCGAGGCGCGCCGCAAGCACGGCCTGCCGCCGTTTCGGGTGCTGGAAGAAGTGCGCCAGCTGCCCGGCATGACACAAACCCTGTACAGCCAATTGCTGCCGCAAATCACCCTGTGGAGTGACCTGGATCGACCCGATCCGGCCTTCGCCAGCCCGCTGATGCGCAAGGCGCTGAACTTGCCGCGCCAGAACGCCGAAGGCGCCGACCCGGGTGTGGTGCTGGTGGTCGACAGCCACGCACAGCGTCCCGGCGGCTATCAGGCACGCCTGCAACTCACTGTTTTATTGAGCCCCTCGGAGGACAGCGCGCAACCCTACCGGGTGCTGCGTTGGCAAGAATGAATCGACTGGAACCCATCGCCCGGCACTGGCGTGGCAGCCTGCTGCAACAGGGCTGGCGCCTGTGGCTCGCGGAGTTGCGCGCCTGTGTACCGAAATGGCTGGCCCTGAGCGAGCCGCCTGAGCAGGTCTGCCACTGGCCACTGAGCGAACCGGTCGCACTCGGTAGCGCGCGCCAGGTGCTGATGCTCGCGCCCGATGCGGTGCTGCTGCAAACCGTGCAACTGCCGCTGGCCGCCGCGCGCAACCTGAACGCTGTGGTCGGGTACGAGCTGGATCGCTACACGCCCTTCGAGGCTGACCAGCTGTACTTTGTCGCGCGCCAGGATCAACGCACCGCCACGCACCTGCAAGTCACACTGGTGGCGATCCTGCGCGAACAGCTGGACCAGATCCTCACCGACTGCGCCGCCCTCGGCGTGCACCCTCATCGGGTGGACGTGAACCACCTGGGCATCGACTTGCTCCCGACGCCGCTGCGACCGCGCCAACGCCACTCCGGCAAAGGCCTGCAACGCAGCCTGCCGTGGCTGTGCGGCGCCTTGCTGATTGCGGCGATGTGGCTGTGGCTCAACGACCGCCAGCGCGTGCTCGACGCCATGCACGCCAGCGTGCAGCAGCAAAAAGCCCAGGTCGCCGAGGTGCACGCCCTGCGCCAGCAACTGCTCAATACCCGTGGCGCGGCGCAATACCTGACCCAGCGCAAGCTGGCGCAGCCGCCCTTGGCCGCGTTGCTCAATGACCTCACCACCTGCCTGCCCGCCGACACCTGGCTCGACCAGTTGGACGTCAAGGACGGCGAGATTTCCATCTCTGGGCAAAGCGCCAAGGCCAGCGCGCTGATCACCCGCATCAAGGGTTGCCACAGCCTGGAAAACGCCCAGTTCGAAGGGGTGATTCAACCCGATGCGCGCACCGGCAAGGACCAGTTTGCCTTGCGTGCCCACCTACGCCAGGAGGCCGCCGATGCGCCGACCCCTCACACCCCGTGAACGTCGCGGCGCGGCCTTGTTATTGCTGGCCGTGGTCGTCGGCGCGGCCTACTGGCTGTTGATCGACAGCTGGTTCGCCGGCCCCTTGCGTGACATGGGCGAACAGGCCGAGCAGTTGCGCGAGCAGCAGCAACGCTACGCCGGCGTGGTGCGCCAGGGCGATGCGCTGCGCCAGCAACTTCAACAGGCCCGCCAGGACCCGGCGAGCAGCACCAGCCTGTTGCCGGGCGATGACCCCGACGTGGTGGCCGCCGACCTGATGCAGCGCCTTGCCGACCTGATCAACAGTCACGCCACGCTCGGCGGCGGCTGCAGCCTGACCCAACGCAAGCCCATCACCCCGGAGCAGGACGAGGGCGAGCCGTATCGCCAGGTCAAAGTCAGCCTGACCCTGAACTGCGCCATCGAGCCCTTGGAAGCCGTGCTGCATGAGCTGGAGTACCAGCCGCCGTTTTTGTTTGTGGATGAGCTGCGCATCCGCCGTGGCCAGCAGGCGCCCGCCACCGGTGGGGCGGGAAAACTGCTGGTGCAGCTGTTGGTGCGCGGCTATCTGCAGCCGCAGGTGGCGCGATGATCGGCGCCCTGCGCCCCCTGGAATGGGGCTTGCTCGGCCTGGCCGGGGTACTCGGCGTGCTGATGGCGGTGATCCTCAGCAGCATCGGCGATCAACCGCAGTGGCTGCCCGAACCCGTCGCGCGCGCGCACCCTGCGGTCAGTGCGCGCGTGGCGCCAAGCGTCACGCTCGACAGCCTTGCCGCCACCTGGCAAACGCCGCTGTTCAGCCCTGATCGCAGCCCCGACAGCGTGGTGGGCAAAGCCCGGGTCTCGAGCCTGGCCAACCTGACCCTCAGCGGCATCATGATCACCGGCAACCTGCAACTGGCGATGCTCAAGCAGGCCGACGGCCGTCCGCTGACCGTGCGCGTGGGCCAGACGCTGCCCAACGGCTGGCGCCTGGAACACCTGACGCCGCAATACGCCCGTTTTGCCCTGGATGGCCGCACGCAAACCTTGAACCTCTATGCCAAGCGCCTGCCGCCGCCGTCCCCCCGGCCCCCGATTACTC
>NZ_CAWNZA010000015.1:0-52029 GCF_963878885.1 Pseudomonas sp. R9.37
GCCTTCGTTCGGGCACACCGAGCCCAAGCGAGGTGCCGAGTGGTGGGGCAAGAGCCCTTTGGTTACTTTGGGGCTTTTCCAAAGTGACCCGCCGTAAGGGCGGAACCCATACCCGCCATCACCCAAAAAACGGATATGTACCCACCCCCGACACCTCACAAATTACGACTATGCCGATAGTCGCTCACAGCCTCATACACCGCCTTGCGCAACCGATTAATCCCCCCAATCGGTCGATGCGCCTCAAGCCCGAACCACGGATTAAACGACTGGTTATCACAAGCAAGATTCAACGCCGGCGTATCAAAATCCTGCGCCTCAACCCGCACGGTCGCCACGGTCTCATACGGCGCATCGCTCTCCTTCCATTCAATGCTGGTGTCTTCGATCGGCATGAATTTCTGCGGATTCTGCCGCTGAACCTGCAACACAAAACACGCCGGCACACGGTCGGTCGACAGCTGCTGGCTCAAGGCACTGCGCAGAAAGTTCGGCAGGTCCTGGTTCTGCTTGGGCAACACATACTCCGGGCAACTGAGCGGGTCAGGCGCTACGCGAAACTTGGCATTGGCTGCGCCGAACTTGTAGGGCGACACCGAAAAGTAAGTCGTCTGCGTCGGGCTGGCCGGCGCAGGCGACAGTGTGGCCAGCGCGATAAACAAATGGCGCACCTGCCAGCTACGCGGGTCTGCCTTGGGAAAGAACGCCAGGACCTTCTTGCCGTCGGCCTGGGCGCCGATGTTTTGCGCATACTCCTCCACATCGCTGACGAAGAAATTCGGATGACTGAACATCACGAAATCCTGTTCGGTGCGCGCCTGCTGATCCGCCATCAACTGTTTGCCCGGAACATCCAGCAGCTTGAGCGCCATGCCCCGCGCATCGCGGATTCTGTCGAATTGCGGGTAGGCATTGCCATTGGACAGACGCATCAACGCCTGCCAGGTTTTGCCCGGCTCGGCGAACACGCCTTGGCGCAATGCCGGGTCAAGATCCGCCACTACGCTGACGTGCGCCTTCACGCAGCCGTGAGCCTTGGCATGCGCGTCGCGCAGGTAACGCGTGCCTTCGCGGTGCTGATCGACGATGCGCACGGCTGTCTGAATGATGCCCTGGGTCATGGCCGCTTCACCGGGCGGGATCTGCTCGTCCGGCGACACCGGGCCGCTGTGCTGCCAGGCAAACCAGGCGGCAGCGATCAGCCAGCCCAGCAGCCCCAGGCCCACCAGCCATAACAGGGTTTTACCCAAAAACGCGCCGAGGCGCAGCCACAGACGCGCGAGCATCGAAGATTCCTTGTAGTCAGATCCAATAGTCATGGCAACTGTTGCTCCAGCGGGCCGCCCAGTACTTTGAGGTATTCCAGCAGCGCCCAGCGTTCCTGCGGCTGCAGGCCGCGGCCGATCACGCCATTGCCACGTTGGCCGGCGCGAAATTCGTGGCCGCTGTTGTGGTTGCCGGTGACGTTGGTATCGAACCGGAAGCCATTCTTGAACGCCTGTGTTTCAAAGCCCAGGTGGCGCGGGTCGTAGGCGAACGTGCCTTTATAGAAGGTGGTGCTGCGCTCGTCCTGAGGCGAGAGCAATTGGTAGATCGTCGGCACCGAGCCGTTATGCAGGAATGGCGGCGTGGCCCACACGCCGGCCAGTGGCCGCGCTTTGTAGGCGCGTACCTCGCGCACACCGATAGGCAGGCCGAAACCGTCCAGGCTTGGCCGCTCGGCCGGGGTCACGCCGGCGGCGCGGTAGGCGTGGTCTTCGACAAAGGCGGTGACGTAGGCCAGGCCTTGCGCCACCGACAGGTTGTGCAGGTCCAGCGGCGCGGTCGGCGTAGGGTGCATTTCGACGTTGAGCGTGGCCAGTTCCGCCGGGTCCCATTGCAGCGCGCTGAGGTCGTAGCGCTGGTCGGCGATGTTGCTGGCGGTGCCGGGGTCGGTGCCGATGTATTCAACGGGGAGCATTTTCAACTGCTGCACCGGGCGGCCATTGACCTGGCTGACGGCGGGCACATGGCAACCGGCGCAGTTCTCGGCGAACAACGCGCGGCCCTGAGCGGCGAGGGGTTTGTCGATGGCGCCGAACAGGTCTTCCGGCCAAGTGGGCGGCTTGAGGCGTTGCAGGGTTTCTTCGATCAGGTTGAGGTCACGCACGCGCACGCTGGAAGGGTAGCGCGCTTGGCCTTGAAGGGGCTGGCCGGCGCTGTCGAAGAAGTCCAGTGTCGCACCGACGCCGAGGGCTTCACCGATGTTGCGCGCCATGGGTTGCTGGGCCGAACCGTTCCATTGCACCCAGTCGAAGGTCCAGATATCCCACAGGTGCGGGTAGTCCACCGGGGCATTGGCAACGCGGTAATTGTCCGGCGAGACAGCGTCGCCAAAGCTGGCATTGGCGATGCGGCCAAACGCGTCGGTACGGCCCGGGCCTTCTTCGGTGGGGTAGAGGCCGCGGTGGGTGTCATTCCAGGCGACTTTGAGGAACTGGTTGAGCGACCGTTTGAAGTCTTGACGCAGCTGGCCATGTTCGGCGTCGTATCGATCCCCCAGCACCTGGCGGGCAAAGCGCTCGAATTTCCATGGGTTGTAATAAGTGGCGGCCAGGCTGGCCACCAGTGCCTGGCCGAAGCTGCCGCCGCGCAAGGTGGGCACGCTGGAGGGCAGCACGTGCTGGGCCGAGCCGCCATCAATGCGCAGGGCCTGGCCTTTGAAGTGCAGCTCGCCGGTGTGGCAGGCGGCGCAGGTGATATCCAGGTATTCAACCGCGCTGCCGGCATTCTGGTGGCGGGCAAAACCGACTGGCAGATTGCCGGGGTTCTGCGCGGTAGGGACCTGCTTGGGGTCTACCAGAAACCCAAAGCGCGCCAGGTACTCGGGCGTGGCAAAACGCTGTTCGGAGAACGGCAGCTCCAGGGCGGTGAACCAGTCGTAGTGCAGGCCTTTAACTTGAGTGCCCTGAGGCGTGAAGTAGTAGGTCTGGCGATCGGCGGCACTCCATTGATCCTGGTAGCGCACCTGCTGCACGGGCACGTAGTCGGGCAGCTTGGGGTTGATGGTGTAATAGAGCACGACGGCTAACAGCAGGCCGAGTGCGAGCAATATCAGAAGCAAAACACGGGAAAAAATGCGCAAGATAACTATCCTTGTCGAGTTGTCGCGTTGTTATGCCACTACGCCATAGGTGCGGCAAGTGGCCATGAGCCTGGTTGCAGGCAGTCCCGCGATCCGTCGCGGGCCTCCATCATGAATGAAAATGCTTTTAAACACGTGAACTTATCGGAAGTTTCCTGCTCACATGCCGGTAGCCATTGGTCGTGGCCGCCTGATAAGCTCGCGACTTTACTCGAATGCCCTTTTGGCGCACGAACAAGGAAATAGCATGAAACAGCATCGGTTGGCGGCGGCGGTGGCCCTGGTTAGCCTGGTACTTGCGGGTTGTGATTCGCAGACCAGCGTAGAGCTGAAAACCCCGGCGCAGAAAGCTTCCTACGGTATCGGCCTGAACATGGGCAAAAGTCTTGCCCAGGAAGGCATGGATGACCTGGACTCCAAAGCGGTAGCCCAAGGCATCGAAGATGCCGTCGGCAAGAAAGAACAGAAGCTGAAAGACGACGAACTGGTTGAAGCGTTTGCCGCACTGCAGAAGCGTGCAGAAGAACGTATGACTAAAATGAGCGAAGAGTCGGCAGCCGCCGGCAAGAAATTCCTCGAAGAAAACGCCAAGAAAGACGGCGTAGTGACCACTGCTTCCGGTCTGCAGTACAAGATCGTGAAGAAGGCCGATGGCGCTCAGCCTAAGCCAACCGACGTGGTAACTGTGCACTACACCGGCAAGCTCACCAACGGCACCACCTTTGACAGCTCCGTTGATCGCGGTAGCCCGATTGACCTGCCGGTCAGCGGCGTGATCCCGGGTTGGGTCGAAGGCCTGCAACTGATGCACGTTGGCGAGAAGGTCGAGTTGTACATCCCGTCTGACCTGGCCTACGGCGCTCAGAGCCCGAGCCCGGCGATTCCAGCCAACTCCGTGCTGGTATTCGACCTGGAACTGCTGGCCATCAAGGACCCAGCCAAGGCTGAAGCCCCTGACGCACCTGCTGCTCCAGCCGCCAAGAAGTAATCGGCGCCTGAACAGACAACGCCCCGTTTCGACGGGGCGTTGTCGTATCTGCGGCCCGGTAAATCCGCCTGATTCACACCCGACGTAAATTCAAACGAACCCCTGCAAGCTGAAACAGTCTGATATAAGACTCGAGCACGGGTAGCCGCACATCAACGCCAAGTCAATGAAATCTTGGGTTTTTTTTATGTGCGCAAAAAACGCCCGATCTGACTGCAAGCCTTGTAGTCCGTGGCTTTCAGCCGATAAAACAGGCTCTGTTCACAAGGTTATCCACAATTTGTGTGGATAACCTTTTATGTCGCCTGGAACTGGAGTGACAGATGAAACCACCGTTCAATTTCACCCGTTTCCTGCCCATGGCCGCGCGTCTGCTTGGCCGTGGGCGTTTGCCAACGCTGCTGTTTGCCGTCGCCGCAAAAGGCTCAAGCCAGGGCAACCGCCTGGGTAAGCTCAAGGATGATCTCAAATTGCTTCAGGCCCTGTGCCTGGCCTACTGGCGCGGCGAATACCGGGCGATTAGCCCCAAGGCGCTGATTTCAGTAGTGGCGGGCTTGATGTACTTCCTCAGCCCGATTGACGCGATCCCGGACTTTATCCCGGTATTTGGCATGCTCGATGACATCGCCGTGCTGGCATGGGTCATGAAGACCCTGGACGGCGAACTGAGCGCCTTTCGCGCCTGGCGCGACGCCCAGCGCCCGGAAAAGCTCGCGGTGGTTGAGCGCCTGCCTGCGACGCCTGCGCTGCTGGCTGAGGAAAACCCGCAAAAAAACTGATCACACGGATATCCCCCTGCGACCTTTGTGGCTGTTAGGATTACACTCCTAAGGAAAGAGCTTACTTAGTGAGTGTTGTTATCCTACGGGGCAGTCATGGATATTCAGATAATTTCACGCAATGGCGAACCCGAGTACGCGGTGTTGCCATGGGACCAGTACCAGGCGCTACTAAAAGGCGCCGGTCAGCAACAACCAGCACTCCCTCCTTCTTCTGACGCTCAGGTCGCCCCCGATCAGGCTTTGCGCCCGCTCGCGGACCTGCGCGGCCTGCGTGAAACCCGGGGACTGGCCATCGAAACCCTGGCCCGCACCGTGGGTATCAGCCCCTCGTATCTCGGATTGATTGAAAGTGGTGAACGCCAGCCGGATGCCGCCATTCGCCGCAGCCTGGCCTGGGAATTGGGCGTTGCAGGTTGGAGGGATGAATCTTGAGCCTACGTATCAGCCGTCAACACTGGGATGGATTACTCAACGAACTGGATCAGGCGCGCCGCCAGCGTCATCTGCTGACCTACCGCGCGCTGCTGGAGCGCCTGCAATTTCCCACGCCGGCGATGCAGACCCTGGCCGCCGCCCTTGAGCACCTGGCCGCGCTGGACGCCAAGGCCGAGCAACCATTGCGCAGCTCACTGGTGATCAGCCAGGGTGCCAGTCGGCTGCCGCGTACCGGTTTCTTTGAATGCGTGGAGCGCCTGGGGCGTTTCAGCGGGCCGTCCGATGGCGTGGCCGCCGCATCCTGGCACGCCTCGGAAGTGGTGCGCGTGTTCGAGTACGATTATCCGGAATCTGCCGAGGCTTAAAGCGTCTGGGCCAGCATGTCCATGCTGTCGATCACATGAATGCTGTAGCCCGCCACATCCTTGGCGTGGTGCTTGGCCTGCGAGGCCAGCTCCGCCAACTGGCTGGCATCGAGTTGCCCACAGGCCTGTGGATATAAATGCACCACGCCGATCGACAGCGACAGCAAGGCGAATTCCTGACGCGCGCCCTGGCGGTTCAATGCCACAAAGCAGCCGGCGTCGAGGTGTTCGGCGCGGTAGAAGCGTCGGCACTGGGTGTGAAAATCATCCAGCAACTGGTTAAGCCGCTTGCGCCAATCCTGTGGGCCGAGCACCAGCAAAAAATCGTCGCCACCTATATGCCCGACAAAGTCGCGGCTGGGGTCAACCCGGTCGTTGAGGCACTGCGCCAGGCACAGCAAGACCTCATCCCCGCGCCCGTAACCGTAGATATCGTTGAACGGTTTGAAGCTGTCGATATCCACGTAGCAGATCACTGACTCTCGTTGTTGCTGCAACAGCCGCGTCAGGCATTGCTGGATCGGCACGTTGCCCGGCAGCAGCGTCAGCGGGTTGGCGTAACGCGCCTGCTGGATCTTCAGCTCGGTGATCAGCTTGAGCACATCGATCACCCGCCCCAGGCCCAGGTAATCGCCATTGAGCGTGATGATGAAATCCTCTTCAATCCGTTGCCGCGCGCGGCTGGTCAGCAGGCGGCTGACTTGCTGGAGCGATTGGCTCAATTCAACTGCCAAAAAGTCATCGCTCATCAAACGGCTGATGGGCTTGCGCGCGAACAGGTCGGTGGCGAAGGGCTTGAGCAGCGCGTCGGATAACGAATGCCGGTGCACGATGCCGACCGGGTGGCCACGCCCGTCCAGCACCGCCAGCGAATTGAGATTGGCCTGGCGGCGGAACGACTCCAGCACCTGGGCGGTAGCAGTGTCCTGATCCACCGCCGGCTGCTCGTTAAGCAGGGCACTGAGGTCGCTGCCTTCTTCGCTGAGGGCGAGGTTGGCGTTGTCCTGCTTGGGCAGCATCAGGCGTGCTTCCTGGGGCGGTTGCTCCTGCGGGCGGCAAAGCAGGTAGCCCTGCACCAGGTCCACGCCCATCTCGGTCAACACCGCCAGTTCTTCGGGTAGCTCAATACCTTCGGCAATGACCTGTGCCCGCGACGCCCTGGCGATTTGCAGGATGGAGCCGACGAACTCACGCTTGAGCGCGTCCTGATGGATGCCGTCGATAAAATGCCGGTCAATCTTCACGTAGTCAGGGCGCAGCTCCGACCACAACCGCAGGCTGGAATAGCCGGCGCCCAGGTCATCCAGGGCAATGGCGAAGCCCATGTCGCGGTAATGGTGCAGTGCGGTTTGCAGCAGATCGAAGTCGTCGGTGGGGGTCTGCTCGGTGAGTTCGATCACCACTTGGCTGGGGGGAATGCCGAAGTCGCGCAGCAATTGCAAAGTGCGCCCCGGTTGATGCGCGGTCTCCATCAAGGATTCCGGCGAGATATTCAGGAACAGCTTGCCTGGCAGTTTCTGTTCGCTGAACCGTCGACACGCGCTTTCGCGGCAGGCCATCTCCAGCTCACTGAGGCGCCCGGCATGCCCGGCCACTGAGAACAGCGCGACCGGGGAGTGCAATGGACTATTAGAAGGGCCACGGCTGAGGGCTTCGTAGCCGAGGATGCGCCGTTCGGACAGGCAAATGATCGGTTGGAACAGGCTGTGCAAACTGCCTTGAGCCAGGATAGAGCCCAATGCATTCAGCTGTTCGGTCATGGTCATGGCGATCTCGATCGAAAAAAAAGGACCGCAGGCTTGGCGCCTGCGGTCCTTCATTTCACGACAGAATGATGTCTATATGATGACACTCCGAGGAGCGATCACACTAAATTGCCATCATTTACTGCTTGGCCACCTGTTTGCTGATTTTCAGGTAGTCGAGCAGGATCCGGCCTGTTTCAGACAGGTAGGCGTCGTCTTCCGGCTTGGTTTTTTCCGGCTCGGTCGGCAGCGCATCTTCATCTTCTTTCTTCAGTTCCTTGAGCGGGTCTTCGCCTTTGGCCTTGCGGCGGGCGTTTTCCAGTACCAGTTGCTGATTTTCGATGCTGGTGTGCTGCGCACGGCGATCGGCTTCGTTGAGGCTGACGGTTTTCTCTTCCATCAGCTTCTTGGCCAGGGCCAGTTTGTCGCGGATGAACACAAACTCGGCATCCTTGGCGGAGCGCGCGTCATGGTCAGCCTTCAACTGCGTCAGGAACGGTTTGAACGGGTCCGACGCCGGCTTGATCGCAGGGCGGATGGTGTCCCACGGCATGGCTTCAGGCAGGGCGCTCTCGCCGATTTCCTTGGTGTCGATGATTGACGGGAAGTCGACATCCGGCAGCACGCCCTGATGCTGGGTGCTCTGCCCGGAAACCCGGTAGAACTTGGCCAGGGTCAGTTTCAGCTCGCCATGGTTAAGCGGCTGAATGGTCTGCACGGTGCCTTTACCGAAGGTCTGGCCGCCGACGATCAGCGCACGGTGGTAGTCCTGCATCGCGCCTGCGAAAATTTCCGAGGCCGAAGCCGAGAGGCGGTTGACCAGCAACGCCATCGGCCCTTTGTAGAAGGCACCCGGGTTCTCGTCCTCAAGCACATCGACACGGCCGTCAGCGTTGCGTACCAACACGGTCGGGCCTTTGTCGATAAACAGGCTGGTCAGCTCGGTGGCTTCCTGCAGGGAACCGCCGCCGTTGTTGCGCAGATCGATCACTACGCCGTCGACTTTGTCCTTCTGCAGTTCGGTCAGGATTTTCTTCACGTCGCGGGTGGTGGACTTGTAGTCCGGATCACCGGCACGGAACGCTTTGAAGTCCAGGTAGAAGGCCGGGATCACAATCACGCCCAGCTTGTAATCCTTGCCATCCTGCTTGAGGTTCAGGATCTGCTTCTGCACGGCCTGGTCTTCAAGCTTCACCGCTTCACGGGTGATGGACACGATCTTGCTGGTCTGGTCGTTCGGTGCATTGGTGTGCGGAATCACTTCCAGACGCACCACGCTGCCTTTTGGCCCGCGGATCAGCTTGACCACTTCGTCCAGACGCCAGCCGACCACGTCGACCATCTCTTTGTCGGCCTGGGCCACGCCGATGATCTTGTCGGCCGGGGCGACCTGCTTGGTCTTGTCTGCCGGACCTGCCGGCACCAGACGCACGATCTTGACCTGGTCATTGTCGCTTTGCAGGACGGCACCGATGCCCTCCAGCGACAGACTCATGTTGATATCAAAGTTTTCCGCGTTATCTGGCGACAGATAATTGGTGTGCGGGTCGTAGGACATCGCGAAGGTGTTGATGTAGGCCTGGAAGATATCTTCGGCACGGGTCTGGTCCAGACGTGCCAGCTGATTCTTGTAGCGCTTGGTCAACAGCTCTTGAATGGCCTTGGGCTCTTTGCCGGCGATCTTCAAGCGCAATACTTCGTCCTTGACGCGTTTGCGCCACAGGTCGTCAAGGGCGGCGCTGCTGGTCAGCCAAGGCGCGTCCTTGCGATCCACCAGAAGGGTTTCTTTCTGGGTGAAGTCGAGCTTGTCGACGCCTTTGTCCAGCTCACCCAGGGCGAAGTCCAGACGCGCTTTGACGCGGTCCAGGTAACGCTTGTAGATGGTGAAGCCGGGCTGCAGGTCGCCGCTTTTGAGGAAGTCGTCGAACTGGGTCTTCCACTTATCGAACTCAGCGATATCGCTGGCCAGGAAGTAGCTGCGCGACGGATCCAGCAGCTTGAGGTAGCTGTCGTAGATGATCACCGAGCGCGCGTCGTCCAGCGGCGGCTTGCTGTAGTGATGGCGCTTGAGCAACTCGACGACGTTAAGGCTTGCAATCACCTCATCGCGATCAGGCTGAAGGTTGTCCCAGCTGTTGGCTGCGAACGTATTGGTCGACATCGACGCGAAGCCGAGACCAATGAAAAAAGCGAGGGCGGTGCTGGGGAACAGATGCTTCATGCTGATTCGACGCGGGGGCAATTGATAACGCATATTAGGCCGTCTTTGAGGGAGCCGGTTCCATATGATCCGGTCGCATAATGCAAAAAGCCCGGCGCTACAGCTACGGGCTCAGTCCAGACTCACTATGGAGGCACTGTGAAAGCATTGCAAGGCGTTGAAGGTCATGTGGAGTGGCTGACAGAACCCAGCCCTACCTGCGATGTAGGCCAAGTTCGCATTCGTGTGGCGGCTGCGGGCCTTAATCGCGCCGATTTATTACAGCGCGCCGGGCTCTATCCGCCGCCGCCTGGCGCCAGCCACGTGCTGGGTCTTGAGTGCGCCGGGGTTATCAGTGAGGTCGGGCCGGGGTCGTCCTGGCAGGTCGGTGACCGCGTTTGCGCATTGCTCGCCGGTGGCGGCATGGCCGAAGAAGTGGTGGTGGATGCGCGCCATGTACTGCCGGTGCCGGAAGGTTTGTCGCTGACCGAAGCAGCGGCTCTGCCCGAGGTGTACAGCACGGCGTGGCTGAATCTGTTCCAGCTGGCGGGCCTCAAGCCCGGTGAAAAAGTCTTGCTGCATGCCGGCGCCAGTGGCGTGGGCTCGGCGGCGATCCAGCTGTGCAAGGCGTTTGGCAGCCCGTGTTGGGTCAGCGTCGGCTCGGCGCAGCGCCTGGCGTACTGCGAGGCACTCGGTGCCCAGGGCGGCGTGGTACGTACTGACGGCATTGAAGGGCTAAGCGATTTCGGGCCGTTCGATGTGATCCTCGACCCGGTGGGTGGCAACTACGCCGCGCTGGACCTCAAGCTGCTGGCCCTGGACGGCCGTTGGGTATTGATCGGCTTGATGGGCGGGCGCGACGCGCAGCTCGACCTGGCGCAGGTGCTGGGCAAGCGCATTCAGCTGCTCGGCTCGACCCTGCGCAGCCGCAGCGATCAGTTCAAGGCAGACCTGTTCAGTGACTTGAGCCAGCAGGTATGGCCGCTGTTTGCCGAGGGACGCTTGAGCCCGCAACTGGCCAAGACCTTCCCGATCAAGGATGCCGAGGCGGCGTTTGCCGAGTTGGCGACCAATCAGATTTCCGGGAAGTTGGTGTTGGTGATTGACGAGAGTTTGGTCTGACACCCGTCTCCGGCTGAAATGAGATCAAAGTGTGGGAGCGGGCTTGCTCGCGAAGGCGGAGTGTCAGATGAAACATTCTTCACTGACAAACCGCTTTCGCGAGCAAGCCCGCTCCCACAGTGGATTGGATTTCAATTCAACGAGCGCAGTGTCACACCCAGTGATGAATCGGCCAGCCGGCCTTTTGCGCATGCTCACGCAACACCGGGTCCGGGTTCACCACCTGCGGGTGATCCACTTTCAGCAGCAATGGCAAATCATTGCGTGAATCCGAGTAGAAATACGCGCCGTCGAGCGTCTCGCTTTCTTGCTCCAGCCATTCCAGCAACCGCGTGATCTTGCCTTCACGGTACGTCAGTACACCCACGGTATGGCCGCTGTACACGCCATGGCTGACCTCCAGGTCGATGCCCAGCACTTCATCAATACCAATACGTGCCGCAATCGGTTTGACCAGGTGGGTGCCCGACGCGGAAATCACCAGAATCCGGTCGCCGTTCGCGCGGTGGCGAGCGATGGTCTTGGTGGCGTCACTGTAGATCAGCGGCTCGATGACGTCCTCGACCCACGGCTCTACCAGGTGCTCGATCTCTTCCGGCGTGCGGCCGATCATGGGTTCCAGGCTGAAGTCCATGAAGGCTTCCATGCGCAGCTTGCCCTGGCCGTAGGCGTCCATCAATTCGTTGTTCTTGCGCATGAATGACTCAGGGTCGACCCAGCCCAGGCGGCCCATCTGCTCGCTCCACAGGGTGGCGCAGTCGCCGTGGATCAAGGTGTCGTCCAAATCAAAAATTACCAATGCCATCCGTCATGCTCTCTGAAATAAATCGTGGCGTCAGGCTACTTCACACAACGCACTGGGGTCGATGGAAAGTGCCAGGCGCTGGCCATCCGGGTGCAGGTCGTCGGCGGAACGGTTGAGCACATCCACCACCAATTCCACGCCGCGTGCCTCGATGCGGTAGCGAATCACGTTGCCCAGCAGGCTGTGGCTGCGCACCAGTGCGTCGAGTTCGCCGCTGCGGCTCAGTTCGATGGCCTCCGGGCGAATCGCAATGCGCCCACTGATCGGGCGTTGCAGCAATTGGCTGGCCTTGTCGGCGTCGAGCAGGTTGTAGTTGCCGATGAAACCGGCGGCGAACACATCCACTGGCGCGGTGTAGAGCGTCTCGGCATCACCGCTTTGCACAATCTTGCCCTGGTTCATCAGGAAGATGCGGTCGGACATGGTCAGGGCTTCTTCCTGGTCATGGGTGACGAAAATCGTGGTCAGCCCCAATTCGCGCTGAATCTGGCGGATCTGTTCGCGCAGGTGCTTGCGGATCCGCGCGTCCAGCGCCGACAGCGGCTCATCGAGCAGCAACAGGCGTGGGCGGGTCACCAGCGAGCGGGCGAGGGCCACGCGCTGGCACTGGCCACCGGACATCTGATGCGGGTAGCGGCCGGCGAGCTCTTTGAGCTCCACCAGTTGCAGCACTTCCTGCACGCGCTTATGGCTGTCGTCGGCGTTGACCTTTTGCATGCGCAGGCCGAAGGCAACGTTCTGCTCCACGGTCATGTTGGGGAACAGCGCGTAGCTCTGGAACACCATGCCGATGTGGCGTTTCTGCGGGCTGAGGGGAACGATGTCCTGGCCATCCAGCAGAATTTTGCCACTGTCCACTGACGTGAGGCCGGCGATGCAACGCAGCAAGGTCGACTTGCCGCAACCGGACGGGCCGAGCAGGGTGACGAATTCGCCCTTGGCGATCTCGCAGTTGATATCACTGAACACCGGGGTGCCGGCGTAGCCTTTTTGCAGGTGTTGGACGCTGACGAAGCTCATTGGCTTTTGTCCTTGTTCAAGATATTGGCGGCCCAGGTCAGCACCAGCACAAAGAAGAAATAGGAAATGACGACGGCACTGGTGAAGTGGCCGCTGCTGTTGCGCATGTTGTTGAGGTACACCTGCAGGGTTTCGTAGCGGGTGCCCACCAGGATGTTGGCGAACACGAACTCACCGAACAGGAACGAAAACGACAGCAGCAGCGCTACCATCAGGCCCTTGCGCAGGTTCGGCAGCACCACCAGGATTGCCGCCTGCCAGGTGCTCGCGCCGAGCAATTGCGAGGCGTCCATCAAGTCGCGCAGGTTGATCGCTTGCAGGTTGTTGGTGATCGCGCGGTACATGAACGGCAGGGCCACGGTGAAGTAGCAGCCGATCAGAATCCACGGCGTGCCCACCATCGCCAGCGGCCCGGAACCGTAGAGTTGCAGCAGGCCCACCGACGACACCACCGGCGGCACCGCGAAGGGCAGCAGGATGAGGATGTTCATCAGCGCGTCGAGCCGGGGGAAGTGGTAATGCACCACGAACAGCAGCGGCAGAATCAGCACCACTGACAGGATCAGCGCACCCACGCACACCAGCAGCGACTGGCCAAAGGCGGCCAGAAAGCGTGGGTCGCTCCACAGCTGCACATACCATTTTACTGTGAAGCCGGCCGGCAGGATCGTCGCTGACCAGCTGCTGGCAATGGAGTAGACAAAGGTGCCCACCAGCGGCAACACCAAAATCGCAAACAACAGGTACACCACTACGCGATGGTAGAGGGAGGCCGAGCCGGCTTCAGCGCGAGACATGGTAGCTCCTCTTGAGCAGCAGTTGATGAACCACGGTGACCACGGTCATCAGCGCCACCAGCACCACGGCCAGGGCACTGGCCATGTTCGGGTCCAGGGAAATATCACCGGAGACCATCGCCGCGATGCGGATCGGCAGCACGTTGAAGTTGCCGGTGGTCAGCGCGTACACCGTGGCATAGGCGCCCAGAGCATTGGCCAGCAGGATCACGAAAGTGCCGAGCAGCGCCGGGGTGAGCACCGGCAAGCCGATGTGTCGCCAGAACTGCCAGCCGCTGGCGCCCAGCAGCGAGGCCGATTCACGCCAGTCTTCACGCAACGCATCGAAGGCCGGGTAGAGCAGCAGCACGCCCAATGGAATCTGGAAGTAGGTGTACAGAATGATCAGGCCGGTTTTGGAATACAGGTTGAAGTCCTGAATGATCCCGGCCTGCTTGAGCATGATCGTGATGCTGCCGTTGAAGCCCAGCAGGATGATGAAGGCGAAGGCCAGCGGCACGCCGGCAAAGTTGCTGGTCATGTTGGCGAAGGCGGTGACGAAATTGCGCAACGGCCCATCGACGCGGCGCAACGAATAGCTGCCGAGCACCGAGATGATGATGCCGAACACGCTGGAGTAGAAGCTGATCTCCAGGCTGTACTGGATGGCTTGCAGGTAGAACTTCGAACTGAAGATCTTGATGAAGTTGGCCACGCCCCAGCCAAACTCCTCCGATTGCAGGCTGTTGACCAACACCCACACCAGCGGGGCGATTTCAAACACGATAAAGAACAGCGCAAAGGGCACCAGGCAGAGGATCGCCAGCCATTTGCCACGGGTTAGGGAATTCACTTCAACAGCTCCCGGCATACAGGTTTGTCGTGGGGCACCCCGAGCAGTTCGCAGACAGTGCCGCACAGTTCGGTTTGCTTGGGTCGGGCAGAAGGGTCGAAGTTGAAGGCCGAGCCCAGCACGAACAGGGGCACTTCACGCTCCTCGGGCAGCAGGCCGTTGTGCGAGCGATCGTTGTTCATGCCGTGGTCGGCGGTCACCAGCACCTGGTAGCCGGCGTCGAGCCAGCCTTGCAGGTAATCGGCGAGGATGATGTCGGCCGAGCGTGCGCTGTTGCGGTATTGCGAGGTATCGAGGCCGTGCTTGTGGCCGGCGTCATCGATGTTCATCGGGTGCACCACGAGGAAATTCGGCGCGTGTTTGCGGCGCAGGCTTTCGGCGTCGGCGAACAGGTGCGAATCCGGGTAGTGGTCATTCCAGTAGAAATGCCCGTGCTGGATCGCCAGCGCCTTGTCGTCGGTATGGCGATCACGCGCGGCAATAAAGGGCGTGCGGTTATACAACTCGCTGACCCAGTGGTAAGCCGCCGCCGCTGTGGTGAGGCCGGCGTCGGTGGCGTAATGGAAAATGCTGCGCTGGTTGGACAGGCGCGAGACATTGTTGTGGACGATGCCGCTGTCGATCGGTGGCACGCCGGTGAGGATGCATTCATACAACGGCCGGGACAGGGCCGGCAGTTCACAGTCCAGTTTGTAAAGCGCTGCGCGTCCTGCGCCGATATAGGCCTGGAGATGCCCCATGGCATGTCGGGCAACCTCGTAGTTCAGGCCGTCGAGCACCACAAGGATGACGTTGTGCTTCATAGGGGCTGGGGCTCCGCGACGGTAGGTTCGACTCAATTTCGCTGGCTGAACGGGATCAAACATGTGGGAGCGGGCTTGCTCGCGAAAGCGGTGTGTCAGGCAACACTTCTTTCTCTGAACCACCGCTTTCGCGAGCAAGCCCGCTCCCACACAAGCCCGCTTCCACATTGGATCTCCAGTGGAGAGCCAATGTGGGTTGAAGCCTTACTGCATATTGATGATGACTTCTTCCTGCCATTTTTGCGGCAGTGCCTTGGAGGTCTTCTCCCAAGCGTCGGCATCCTTGATCGGCGTGACTTTCTTGTATTGCTCGTTCGGCAGCAGCTTGGCCTGCACGTCAGCCGGCAAGGTCAAGTGCTCGGCACGGATCGGACGGGCGTTGCCGCGCGCCAGGTTGGTCTGGCCGGCGTCGCTGAAGATGTACTCACGGGTCAGCTTGGCGGCGTTCGGGTGCTTGGCGTATTTGTTGATGATGGTGGTGTAGCCGGAAATCACCGAGCCGTCCGATGGGATCAGCACCACGTAGTCATCCGGGTTGGCCATCTTGGCTTTGTAGCTCAGGCCGTTGAAGTCCCAGACCACGCCCACTTCGACTTCGCCTTTTTCCATGGTGGCGATGGTCGGGTTGGCCAGCGACAGGCGGCCTTGCTTGGCGATGTCGGCGAACATCAGCAGCGCAGGCTGGATGTTCTTCTCGTCGCCACCGTTGGCCAGGGCTGCCGCGAGCACGCCGTTGGCGGCCTGGGCGGCGGTGCTCACGTCACCGATGGAAACTTTGTATTTGCCGGTTTTCAAGTCAGCCCAGCTTGTTGGGGCTTCGGAGCCGTGCAGCAGCTTTTTATTGACGATAAAGGCGATGGTGCCGGTGTAGGCCAGGGCCCAGTTGCCATCTTTATCTTTTGCCCAGTCCGGCACTTGCGCCCAGGTGCTCGGCTTGTACGGTTGGGCCACGCCCTGTTTCACCGCGATCGGGCCGAAGGCGGCGCCGACGTCACCGATATCGGCGCTGGCGTTGTCTTTCTCGGCGGCGAACTTGGCGATTTCCTGGGCCGAGCTCATGTCGGTGTCGATGTGCTTGAGGCCGTAGGTCTTGGCCAGGTCTTCCCAGGTGCCTTTCCAGTTGGCCCAGTCATCGGGCATGCCGACGCTGTTGACGGCGCCTTCGGCTTTCGCGGCGGCTTCCAGAGTCTTTAGATCGGTATCAGCAGCCATGGCGGCGGTGCACATGGCAATGGTCGAGCCTAACAGTGATGCCAGGAAAAGCTTTTTCATCCGAAGCTCCTTTGGGCGTTTTCAACGCGGCGTTTTTATGAACGTTTGCGGTGGTGTTGGTCTAGGTCAGAGCAATACCTGAGCCAATCTAGGCTCGGTGCATGACAGTTTCATGTCGATGTCGTTTTTTAATCGCTTTTGTCGCGCAGTGCAGGCTTAGCGTAGACCATGCCCAAGTGCCCGCAGGCCCTGGACTTGGCCGATGTATTGCAGGGTGTGGTGCAGGGCGTGGACAGGGACTGTCATCTGTCGGTCATCTGTAATGCCTAGGCTGGCACGCAGTAGCAAAAGCCCATTTACGGAGCGGTTTGTGCACCTGAACGGTGCTGGTCTAGTCCAGATAGGTAACGTTGATGCGTGATGAGGCAATCAAGGCGGTGACATCCATCGGCCTGGCGCTGCAAGAGCAGATCGACCACGGCCTGTTGCCGCCCGCGAGTAAATTGCCCGCCGAGCGCAAGCTCAGCGAGTTGTTCGGTACCACTCGCATTACCGTGCGGGAAGCCTTGTTACAGCTGGAAGCCCAAGGCCAGATTTACCGTGAGGAGCGCCGTGGCTGGTTCGTTTCGCCGCCGCGGCTGGCCTACAACCTGATGCAACGCAGCCACTTTCACGCGATGGTTGGGGATCAGGGCCGGGTGGCGTCCACCGAAGTGATTTCTGCGCGGCTGCAACCGGCGTCGGCAGCAGTGTGCGCGTGGTTGCAGTTGCCGGCGCTGTCGAGTGTGATCCAGATCTGCCGAGGCCGGCGGATTGATGGGCGCCTGGTGTTGTATGTGGAGCACTACCTGAACCCGCAGTACTTTCCGGGGATTCTGGGGTGTGATCTGAATCAGTCGATGACCGAACTGTATGCGCGCAAGTACGACCTGCACTATGGCCGTGTGCGCTTTGAAATCGTGCCGACGTCACTGCCGGTGGAGGCCGCCGCCGCGTTGCGCGTGTCGGTGGGCAGCCCGGGGTTGCGCATTGCCCGGGTCAACTATGACCAGCACCAGCGGTTGATCGACTGCGACCTGGAGTTCTGGCGCCATGATGCGATTCACGTCGGCGTGGATGTGGTGTGACATTCGGGTGCTGGGCTGGCCGACAGTCAGCGGATGCACCGCGAGCTTAATGGGGGAGCTGGGTTGCCTGCGATGCAGGCGCCTCGGTACATCAGGCAAATAACATTGATGCTATCGCAGGCAAGCCAGCTCCCACACTTGAACCGAGATCGACTTGAAGAATCGCTCGCCTATGGCATCAGTGTCTTGATCACCTGATCCACGTTACCTTCCAACTCCGCCACCGGGTCCGCACCGTCGACGTTCAACACCAATAGCTGCGCACCGGATGCCGTCACTGCTGCTTTCACTGCTTCGCTCGGTTGACGATGGTGCAGCACCACGGCCACGTCGCTGTCCTTCAAGCGGGCGGTTAACCCCTGCAGCGCTTCGGGCGTCCAGTCGGCGTCCGGCCGTGCATCGGTGCTGACCACTTCCAGGTTCAGACTGCTGACCAGGTACGCAAAGTGATCGCTCAGGCTGACCACGCTCAGGTTATCGGCCTGCGCCAGGCGCGCTTCGCTGTCGGCGTTGAGTTTGAGCAGGCGTTGCTTGAGGGCGGCGAGGTTGGCATCAATCGTCGGTTTGGCATTCGGCGCCAGCCGGCTCAGGTCGGCGGCCATCACATCGGCCATGCGCCCCATGTTGTTGCTTGACTGCCAGGGCTGGCTGTTCAGCCCGTCGGTGCTGCCTGGTTGCACGGCAATGCCCGGCAGGCCGCCGTCCACCGGGCGCGCAGCGTCGATTTCGACGATGCGGATATTGCTGCGCCGCGCCACCGGATACAGCGGGTCATCCGGCCACAACGAGCGCAGGCCGATGGCGGCGTCGGCGTCCGACGCGAGGGTATTCAGTGTCTGCGCGCCACGGCCGGTGAAGTAGGACACCTGCCGAGAACCTGGCAGGTTGGCAGGGGCGGCGCGTTCAAGCTTCACGTCGGTGCCTTTTAACAGTACCTCGGCCAAGCCGTAAGTGATGGGCAACGAGGCCACGACTTTGACCGACTTCTTTGCTTTGGTCAGCGCGGCATGGCCGAGACCTTGGTTGACTTTGAAGTCGTTGGGATTAAAACCATCGACGGCGGCCAGCGCCGAAGTGCTGACCAAACAAGCGATGGCCAAGGCCAGTGGGCGAAAACAAGGGCGCATTATCCAAGATTCCCTTTGAGGCTGGGCACGGTGCCGCGCGCGATGGCGGCGAAGGCGAAAGCGATACCGGCAACCAGAATGATCGCGGCGCCGGACGGAATAGGCAGGTCGAAGATGATCGGCAGCAGGATGCCGCACAGCGTGCTCACGGTGGCGATCACTACCGACACCCAGAAAAAACCTTTGAGCGACTGGCTCAGCAGGCGCGCCGCCGCGGCTGGAATCACCAGCAGGGCGCCCACCAGGATCGCGCCGATGACCTTGACCGCCGCCACGGTGATCAACGTCACCAGAATCACGAACAGGTAGTCCAGGGTCTTCACCGCCACACCGCGCACGGCGGCCAGTTGCGGGTTGAAACTGGCCAGCATGATGCGGTTGTACAGCGGCAACGCCAGCGCCATCACCAGCGAGCCGACCACGGCCAGCACCAGCAAATCATTGCCGTTGACCGTCAGCACCGAACCAAACAGCACGTTTTCCAGAATGTGCACGTTGATCTTGCCCGCCAGAATCAGCAACAGGCTCGCGCCCAACGCCAGCGACACGGAGAGGAACACGCCGATCAAAGTGTCCGGCGCCAGGCCGGTGCGGTTGCGCAGGTAATTGAGCAGGATGCCGAACAGCAGGCAGTAGCCGAACAGTGCACCATAGGGCCCGGTATAGGGTTCACCTAACAGAATGCCCACGGCCACGCCGGTCAGCGCGGCATGCCCGACCGCTTCGGAGAAAAACGCGAAGCGCTTGACCACCACGAGTGTGCCCAGGCCGCCCAGTACCGGGCCGATCAGCAAACCGGCGAGCAAGGCATTGACCACAAACCCATAGGCCAGCGCTTCCGGCAGATAGCCGGAAGAGGCCCAGCCCTGGACCATCAGACGAAACGCTTCATAACTCATGGTGCCGGGCTCCGGGGGTGAGTGGAGAACAGGGTCAGCAGGCGGTCCGGGGTCAGCGCTTCTTTTGGCGTGGCGTCGAACAGCACACGACGGTTGAGGCCGGTGACGCGGTCGGCCAGGCGGCCCACAGCTTCAAGGTCGTGCTCGATCCACAGCACGGTGATCCCGGCCAGGCGCCAGTCATTCAGCAGGCGTTCAAAGACCTGGATGCCGGCTTCATCGAGCGCCGACATCGGTTCATCCAGCACCAGCAGGTGCGGAGCCGGAATCAGGCCCTGGGCCAGCAATACGCGCTGACGCTCACCGCCCGACAGCGCGCCCATGCGGCGTTTACGTTTGTCCTGCATGCCCACCCGTTCGAGCGCCTCGCCGATTGCCCCGGCGTAGTGCCTGGACAGGCCGAGAAACGCCGGGCGCCGTTGACACATGGCGGCCATGAAGTCGTCGACGGTCATCGGCAAGCCACGGTCAAACTCCAACGCTTGCGGTACATAGCCGATGGTGCCGGGCGTGGCCTGCCAGTGCAGGCGCAAGTGGCCCTGGTGCGGCATTTGCCCCAACAGGGTCTTGATCAGCGAGCTTTTACCGCCGCCGTTGGGGCCCACCAATGCATGGATGCTGCCCGGCTCTACCTGGAAGCTCACACCGTCAAGAATGGTGGTGCGGCCCAGGGTCAGCGACACCGTGTCGAACTCGATTGTCGGACCAATGCTGGCCACCTTCAGTTGTTCCGCCGCCGTCATGCCCCGGACTCCTGAATCGCCCGCACCACGGTGTTGAGGTTGCCGGTCATTTCCACTTCGTACTTCTCAGGGGTGTATTCGCCGTAGGAGATATGCGACAGCGGGTACAGCTTCACGCCGGATTCACGCTGGATGGTCTCGACGTAGGTGGACGGGAAATCCATCTCCGAAAAGATCACCTTCACGTCCAGGGCACGCAGTTCGTCGATGGTCTTCTTCAACTGGCTCGGGCTGGGTTCGATGCCGTGGGCAGGCTCGACCACCGCCGTGACTTCCAGGCCGAACTCACGCAGCAGGTAGTCGTAGGCCGCATGCACGGTGGCCACGCGCAGGTCGGAGTTGGGCGCGCTGGTCAGCTTGGCCAGCGCGTCGGCGCGCATCTGGCGCAGGCGCTTGCCGTACGCACGGGCGTTCTGGGTGTAGGTCTTGGCGTTGTCCGGGTCGAGTTTGCCCAGCTCGCGGGCGATGTTGTTGACCTGGGCAATCGAGGCGCTGATCGACAGGAAGGTGTGCGGGTTGACCACCTTGCCTGCACCGCGCGCGGCATTGCCGGTGGCGGCCAGCAGCGGCACGTTGGCGTTGGCCTCGATCACCGGGATGTCCGGGCGCTCGCTGGTGGCGATCATGCGGTCGGCGAAATCGTCATGGCCGACGCCGTTGAGCACGATCACGTCGAGGGTGCCGATGCGCTTGATGTCTTCGGCGCGCGGCTCGTAGGCGTGTGGGTTGAAACCGGCCGGGATCAACGGCACCACCTCGGCCTTGTCGCCGACGATGTTGGTGACGTAGCTGTAATAAGGGTGCAGCGTAATGCCGATGCGCAGGCGTTTGGCCGCCTCGGCGTTGGCCAAAGGCGCCAGCAACACACTGAACAGACTGATCAGCAACAGGCGCAGCAGGGGAGATGAAATGGACATGGGCACTCGGTCTTCTCGGGTCAGTGACGGTGCTGGCGCGTGACGCCGGCATCGAATTGCGCGACCACCTGTTGCCAGCCGGCCGCGATCAGCGCCTGGTCAGTGAGGTCGGAAGGGGCGGCGAGATTGGCCTGGCGGTTCAGCCAGATATCCGGCTCGGCGCCGTGCACGCGCATCAGCAGCGAGCCGCTGGTGCTGGGCGTCTGGCTCACGCCCAAGTAGGCCGAAGGCTCCAGCATTTGCCAGCGATGGTCGCCACGGCTGACCGAACTGGCGTCCTGGGCAAACGGCGCAAACCCTTCTTCGGCCAATTGTTCAGGCGTCGGCAGGGCGCTTTGCTCCTGTTGCAGCAGCTGGATCTCATCCAGAGTCACCCGCAGGTCGGCGTAGATGCCTTGCTCGGAGGCACTGAGGTCGCGGCGTGCATCCAGCTGGTGGCTGGGCAGCGCTGCAACTTCCTGGGTTTCACCGTGCAGGGCGATCACCGAGCCGGCCACCGCCAGGATGATCAGGCACAGCAATAGCACGTAGAGGGTTTCGTGGCCGGCGCCGGCGGGGCGTACAACTTGTGTGGTGCTCATTGAGGCTGGATATCCGCTTGGTCGATTTCCACCACGTGACCGGGGCCTGCGTCAAACAGCACATAGAACTCGGCGGCGGGCTTCTTGAAGGTCAGGGTCGAGTCCTGGCCAAGCTTGCCGGGCAGCAGGATGGTTTCGTCGTAGCCGATCACGTCCAGGGTCACGCCCGGGGCGCCGCTGCCGTCGGAGAAACCGCCGGTGCACTGGATCTGCTCGCCGGGGATTTCCTTGCATTCGCACATCGGGTTGTGGGCGAGGGCGGTGGTACTGAAACCGGCGCAGAGCAACAGTGCTGCACCGGCGCGGGTCAGGCGCGTCAACGTCATGGTTTAACTCCTTGCTTGTTCAGCCAGGCAATGGTGGCAGGCGAAGCCTGGCTCAGCGGGATGGAACCCTGGTGCATCGTGCCGTCCCAGCCTTCCATGGTGATCCACAGTTCGGCGTCGGCCGGCGTGCGTTCCGGCACCGGCAGGGCGGCGCCCATGCGGTACGGCGTGCCGAAGAAGATCACTCCGGCGGCGCGCAGGCTGCGGGGCTTGCCGATACGCAAGTAGGTGGCCTTGACCTGCTCGGCGCAGGTGTCGCACAGGGCAGCGTTGAAGAATTTCATCGGGCCGGCCGGGTCCGGACGCGGGCCTTCATTGCGGAATTCGGCGAGTTTCAGGCTCCAGGGCCCGACCTGCACGTCACCGACCACTCGCTCACCAATGCCGGTATCGCCGCGAAACAACGCGGCATCGGCAAAGTACTTGGGCATGAACCCCAGCGGCACCAGCAACAGCAGGATGTTGATATGGAACCGCCATTTCAGCCAAAAGGCGCGCAGCGGCGAAGGCGGTGTTGCACTGACCTTGCTCATTATTTGGCCTCCGAGGTTTCAGCCTGCAGGGCGGGAGCGGCAGCAGGCGCACGTTGGTTCTTGGCTTCGCGCTTGAGGGCATTGAGGGTGGCCAGCGCGGTGCGCTTGGTCCAGATCAGCAGGCCGCTCAACACCATCATGCTCAGCACCAGGCCGAAGAACGCCCAGATCAGCTTGATCCACAGCCCGCCAAAGTCGCCGGTGTGCAGCGGGCGCATGGATTCGGTGACGAACTCCAGCGTCGAGCGATCGGAGAGCAGGTGCGACACCGCGATTTCACCGCTGTAGGGGTTGAGTTGAGCGGTCTGGAACATCAACGGGTACCAGCCGCGCCCGCCGATTTGCAGGTGGCTGTAGGCGTTGAGCGGCAGGAACACGAATGTGGCGTCCAGCCCTGGAATGCGTTGGGTGGCGATTTCGATGGCTTCGTCCAGCGCGATCCTCGGTGCCGGCACGCCGGGCGCAGACATCGGCACTTTCTCGCGAGCAATCACTGGGACGATCGGTTCGCTGGAGATGGAAATCTGGTTGTCCCCCAAAATCGCCTGGATCAAGAACCAGGTGCCGGTGATGGAAATCACCGCGATAAACCAGATCGACCAGATACCACTCAGGCGGTGGAAGTCGCCCCAGAAAATTCGCGCGCCGTGGCGGATGCGCAGGGTAGGGCGCAGAAACCCTTTCCAGAAGCGTTTGTAGACGACCAGCCCGGTGACCAGCGACGCCAGCAATGGCAGGCCGAGCGCCGAAACCAGGTACCAGCCCCAGCTGAAGCCGTTGGTGAACGGCACCAGCCACCAGCCATGCAGCGCGCGGGTAAATTGCTTGAAATCGAACGACGGGCTGATGCCCTGGATCGCCCCGGTGTACGGGTTGACGTAAACCTCCACGGAACGCCCGTCCGGGTAGCTGAGGTCGACACTCAGCGCAAAGTGCGTTTCGTCCGGGCGGATGATCGATTGCACGATCACCTGCGGTTCTTCGCGCTTGATGGCAGCAATCACCTGGTCAAAGCTCAGCATGTGGGCATCATCCGACGGCTTGCTCGCGCGGATATCCGGGTTGGCCAGCCAGACGATTTCCTGGCTGACCACCGCCAGGGTGCCGGTGACGCAGACGATCAGTACAAAAAACCAGATGGGCAATGCCAGCCAGCTGTGTACGAGAAACCAGAGTTTTGAGCGTGACTTCTTCGACATGTGAATGCGGGTCTTGATCGGAGGAGGGCGGAGGAGGCCCGGAAAAGGCCGGTCGTAGCTTTTGCTGACGCGACGGGCTGTATCTAAGTTAAGACGGATGAGGTTTGGAAATCCCTAACCCGGATATGAAAGAAAATGTTTCAGGTTTCCATTCAAGGCGCTGGCAGGCCTTCATCGAACACGAAACATGTTCCAAGCCATCACCCGGTCGCCATTGATAGGGCCCAAGGGCTGCGTAGGATGGATTTATACCGTTGAGCCCGCCTCAAGAAACGTGAGCCCTAAGAAAAATGACCGCCAGAACCCTCTACGACAAACACATCGATTCCCACACGGTGTGCCCCCTGGATGACCAGGGCCATGTCCTGCTTTATATAGACCGCCAGGTGATCAACGAATACACCAGCCCCCAGGCCTTCAGCGGCCTGCGCGACGCCGGCCGCGGGGTGTGGCGCCCCGGCACGGCGCTGGCGGTGGTCGACCATGTAAACCCCACCACGCCCAAGCGCATCGCGGCGATGCCCGACGCAGGCGGGGCGCGGCAAGTCTCGTACCTGGCAGAAAACTGCCGCGATTTCGGCATCGAGCTGCTGGATATCCTCGACAAACGCCAAGGCATCGAGCATGTGATCGCCCCGGAGCAGGGCTTTATCCTGCCGGGCATGGTGATCGCCGCCGGCGACAGCCACACCACCACCTACGGCGCCCTCGGCGCATTCGGGTTTGGCATCGGCACTTCGGAAATCGAGCACCTGCTGGCCTCGCAGACGCTGGTCTACAAACGCCTGAAAAGCATGCGCGTGACGGTTGAAGGCGACCTGGCGCCAGGCCTCACGTCCAAGGACGTCATCATGGCCTTGATCGGCAAGATCGGTGCCTCCGGAGCCACCGGCTACGCCATCGAATTTCGCGGTTCCACCATCGACGCGTTGAGCGTCGAGGCACGCATGACCATCTGCAACATGGCGGTCGAAGCCGGTGCGCGCGGCGCCTTCATGGCGCCGGACGAAAAAGTCTTCAGCTACCTCAAGGGCAAGCCCCGCGCGCCGAAGGGCGAGTTATGGGAGCAGGCCGTGGTGGACTGGCGCCAATTGCATTCGGACGCCGACGCCGTGTTCGACCAGGAGGTGTACCTGGATGCCACCACCCTGGAACCCATGGTCACCTGGGGCACCAGCCCCGACCAGGCTGCCCCCATTGGCGCCCGCGTGCCCGACCCGCAGGACGTCAGCGACCTGATCCTGCGCCAGGACATGCGCCGTGCCCTCAACTACATGGGCCTGGAAGCCGGCATGCCGCTGAGCGACATCGTCATCAGCCATGCGTTTATCGGCTCCTGCACCAATGCCCGCATCGAAGACCTGCGCGACGCCGCCAGCGTGGTGCGCGGCAAACACGTGGCCGAGCACGTACGGGCGATGATCGTGCCCGGCTCCACCGAGGTGCGCGACCAGGCCGAGGCCGAAGGGTTGGCGGCGATCTTTATCGACGCCGGCTTCGAGTGGCGCCAGTCCGGCTGCTCGATGTGCCTGGCGATGAACGACGATGTGCTGGCCCCCGGCGACCGCTGTGCGTCCAGCACCAATCGCAACTTTGAAGGCCGCCAGGGCGCCGGCGCACGCACGCACCTGATGAGCCCGGCAATGGTCGCCGCTGCCGCGATCACCGGCCGCCTCACTGATATTCGCCACTTTGGAGACCGTGCATGAGCCTGCAACCTTTTACTGTGGTCACCGGCAAGGCCGCGCCGATGCTGGCCGCCAATATCGACACCGACGTGATCATGCCCAAGCAGTTTCTCAAAGGCATCGACCGCAGCGGCCTGGACCGGGGGCTGTTCTTCGATCTGCGCTTTCTGGCGTCCGGCGAGCCCAACCCCGCGTTCGTGTTGAACCAGCCGGGCTGGCAGGGCGCACGCTTCATGGTCGTCGGGCCCAACTTTGGCTGCGGTTCCAGCCGCGAGCACGCGGTGTGGGGCTTGAAACAAATGGGCATTCGCGCGCTGATCGGCAGCAGTTTTGCCGGGATCTTTTATGACAACTGCCAGCGCAACGGGGTGTTGCTCATCACCCTGGACGACGCGCAGGTGCACACACTCGGACAGGCTGTCAGCCAGGCGGACCAGGCGCAGATCAGTGTCGACCTGGAGGCTCAGCAAATTTGTCTGGCGGATGGCCGGGTCATTGCGTTTCAGATCGACACCTTGCGCAAGACCGCGTTGCTGCTGGGCCTGGATGCGATTGGCAGCACGTTGCAGCGCAGTGAGCAAATCAAAGCATTTGAACGCGAACATTTGGCTGCCAACCCTTGGCTCAGTTGATAAACACGTAGTTATATAAGTAGCCAACACAGCGCCCTCTTTTAATTAAGAGGGCGTTTTTGTGTGCTATTTACTTTTCAAATAACAGCCATTAAATGCCGGCTTCGCCCGCCATTACAGGCGGTGTGGCCAGTTGAAAGAGTAATCCCGGAAAAACCACAAGGGTATTGGGTTGACACCCCGCAGACCATCGGCTTAAGTGGGGGCTGGCTTGGAAGTCAGCACATTATAAGAAAGGGAAGTTAATACTATGGCCGTTGAGTGAGTGGTTATGTCTCCTGGGTGTCGGTGATCACGTTAATAACCTGATTGCACGCGCTCGCCTGTAAACAGTTGTCTTTGTTGCAGATAGTAATGTTGTTCCGGTCCGGGACGGCAAGTACTTATTTGCCCATAACATAAGTTAAAACACAGAGAGTACCTACTCATGTCGATTTTTGATCAAGCCACCCATCGCTCGGTGCAATGGCAAGATTGGCGCTGGCAGCAAAAGCACGCCCTGCGCGATGAACCGGCCTTGCGCATTGCCTGCGGGGGATGGAGTGAGGAAATAACGGCGCATATCGAGCACAACTTGCAAGACCGCAAGATGCAGATCACGCCTTATTACATTGATCTGATCAAGCGCTCACTCACCAGCGGCCCGATTACCGACCATCCGCTGTGGCGCCAGGTGGTGCCGTACTGGAGCGAGCAGGTGGCGGGCGATTACGACGGAACGTCGGAGAACTGGGAACTCGGGCATGAGATGAAAACGCCCATTTGCCAGCACAAGTACGACAACCGCGTGATCCTGCGCATGACCAACACCTGCAATGCCTATTGCCAATTTTGCTTTGAGGCACTGCGCACCTTGCAGGTCGGCACGGAGAAGGCCAACGCCAGCACCGACTCGTTCAAGGATTCGGTGGCGTACATCCGCGGCAACCCGGCCATTGAAGAAGTGATCCTCAGCGGCGGTGACCCGTTGATGCTGGCTGACCGCAAGCTCGAAGAAAACCTCGCGGCGTTGCGTTCGATCCGCGACGACCTGCTGATTCGAATCCATTCACGGGCGTTGAGTTTCAACCCGTTCCGGGTAACCGATGAATTGGTGGCCATGCTCGAGAAGTACAACGTCAACGCATTTGGGGTGCATGTTTGCCACCCGCTTGAACTGACGGCTGATTTTGCGGCGGCGGTTAAACGTATTCAGCGTGCCGTGCCGATCGTGTTCTCCAACATGCCATTGTTGCGCGGCGTGAATGATGATGAAGCCACCTTGCATACACTCTTTATTAATCTTTATCGTCTGGGCGTAAAACCGTATTACTTGTATCACTTCATGCCGTTTTCGCCGGGGGCGTCCGAATATAAAGCCTCGATCAGCCAGGCGATCGCTATTATGGATCGTCTCAAACGGCGCGTGTCGAACATTGCCCTGCCCGAATATGTACTGCCGCACGCACAAGGCAAGTTTACGGTGCCGTTGCTGGACTTTGAAAAGCCTGAAGACTTGCCACATTTTGAAGTGCACGAGGGGCAGCGCCATTATCGTTTTCGTAATTGGGAAGGGCACTGGTGCAGTTGGCAGGATGCCTGAATTAACTCATGGAAGAGGCAATGATGGTCATGAAGCAAGAGGCGGTTCTTTTTATTGATGTCGATGACAGTGCCTCGGTGCGTTACAACTACCGCGAGCCGCACTTTGCGGTCGCCCGCGCACAAGGCCTGGCCTGTCTAACCGCCGGGGTCGCGGGGCGTCATCACCTGCAGCGACTGCGCGACGACAGTGATGAAGTGTTTCTGCTCGAGGCATTAAGCGAACAGTCGATTCTGGACCTGGTGGGCCGGCTGGACGGGCGTTACCTGATTCGCGCGATTTTCTGCCAGGCCGGGCACCCGTCTGCATTGGGCGAAGTGGGTTGCATCGTTGCAAACACCTGCAAGCGCCTGGGGCTGGTGTACAGCTGTGCGCAGGCGATTGCCGCGTGCAATAACAAGTACCTGATGCGCAGCGTGCTGCAAAAGCACGGGCTGCGCTCGGTGCCGTTTGCACTGTGCAATAACGAGCAGGAGCTTCAGGCAGGTGCCGAGCGGGTGGGCTATCCGCTCATTGCCAAACCGCCTTTTGGCGGTGCGTCGGCCTTTATCAAGAAGTGCTCCAACTGGGCGCAGTTGCGCAGCCATTACGCGCAGTTCGTGAGCGGCCACGGCGCGGCGGCTTACGCGGATTTCTACGGTTGCGCGCACCGTTTGCCGGCAGTCGACGGTCAGGCGCGCGAGTACCTTCCGGGGCGTAGCATCCTGCTGGAAGGCTATATCCCGGGCATTGAAGGCAGCGTGGAATGCGTGGTTGTCGGCGAGCGCATCCACGCGCTGCTGATCAACGAGAAACTCATGCTGACCGAGCGCAGCGGCACCGTGCTGGAGAACCTGCTGATTTCTCCGCCTACCTCTTTCACGGCCGAGCAGTGCGAGCAGATCCGCACGTACGCCACGGCATGCCTGCGCGCGGTCGGGCTGACCAGCGCGGTGGTGCATTTCGAATTTCGCATGACCGATCAAGGCCCCGTGGTCATTGAGATCAACCCGCGCGTGGGCGGGCTGTATGTCAACGCGGCGTTCCGAGACCTGGCCGCGATCAATCCCTACCAGCTGTATATGTCGCTGCTGCTGGGCGAGCCGGGGGTTAACGCGCAACTGGAGGCCGGCGCGCACAAGGTCGCCAACGGCAGCCAGCACTACGCGATGCTGGCGATTTACCCGGAGCACAGTGGCCGCTTCAAGGGGATTGAGGGCGTGCAGTTTCTCGATCACCACGCCGCCGTGCTGGAGTACGCGCAACTGGACGCCGGCCACTGCCTCGACGCCGATATCGAGGAGCACTATTTGCTCAAGTGCTGGGCCAAGGTCGACGATGCCGCCGACGCTTACGCCTTGCATGACGCGATCAGGCACAACCTGCACGTGATCATCGAGAATAAGGTTTAGCGCTATGGACATCCCAAAGATCTCTGCGCATTTGCGCGACCATCACTACTGCCACCGTCGAGACTACGGCGCGTTGATCGGCGTTGAGCCCGGGCAAGAGCAGAGCTTTCGAGCCTACTGGGCCAATCTGGTGCGGGACGAGGCATTCAAGGCATACACCCACCGCGAGCGCCGCATCCTGCGCTATCGTCTATTGCCTTCGCGGCAGTTGCAGCTTGACCGCAACACCGCGTTCACGTCGCCGGTCACCTACGCCGTCAATTATCGGCAGGGCGTGAACCATTTGAGCTATTGCGAGGACGGCTTTATCGAGCACCCGCTGATGCAGAAGTTGTTGGCCACCGACCTTGCGGTGATTGCTCCGCACCTGGGGGAGCAGGCTTATACGATCGATATCCACCAGTTCCGCGTTTGCGCGGATGGGCAATCGAGCAGTCCGACCACCTCGGGAATTCACCAGGATGGCCTGGACTGGGTGTTCATGCACTTCATTGGCCAGAGCAACACGGTGCCGGTGGTTTCGGAAGTATTTACCTCGCCGGCCGAGCAAAGCCGAGTGTTTAACCTGGCGATGGAGGCGTTTCTGGAAACCATCGTGATCAACGACCGTGGGCTCTACCATCGCGCCAGCGATGTGCGGCCCCATGCCGATGCGGCGCCGGCCTGGCGCGACGTGCTGCTGGTGAGCCTGCGCGGCGTGCCGACTGACGAAGAGGCGCAACCTGCATGAGCCATGATCCACAGCTGACCCTGTCGACGCGCAATGCCCGCTTGATCATCTTTGCCCGCGGCGTGTCGGATTTTGGCGCGTTCCTCAACCTGGTGGCGCTGTCCACCTACGTTTACTGGCTCAGCCAGAGCGTGGTGTTTGTCAGTGTGTTTCTGGCGTGCCGCGTCACCGGCGGGATTGTCGCCAGCCTGTTCGGCATTCCGTTTTTTCGGCGTTTTCCCGGGCGCAGCACACTGGCCGGGCTGGACCTGGCCAGGGCATTGCTGCTGTTGCCGCTGTTGGTGCTGATACCGGCGCATCAGCTCAACGTGCTGCCCTTTATCGCGTTTGGCATTGGCTTGTGCAACTCGCTGTTTGCCATTGGCCTGAACAGCCAGCTGCCCACCTGGGTCGCGCTTGAGCAGCGGGTGAGCACCAATGCGTGGATCACGTCGGCGGCGGCGACCGGTGCGGTGTTCGGCAGCCTGCTCTCCGGTTTGTTGATTGCCACGGGCGGATTCGAGGCGGTGTTTGCCGTCAACATTGGCACCTACGTTTTGGCGGCCTGCCTGATCCTGCCGTTGCGCGCGTTGTTCTCGATCGCCGTTGCCGTGCACCGCGGGCTCGCGGCTGAATGGCGCGAGCTGACCCAAGGCCTGCGCGGCGCACCCGTGCTGGCGGCGATGTTGTTGATCAGCATGCTCGACACCCTCGGCAGCGCCGCGCATAACGTCGGCTGGCCGGTGTTGTCGCAGTACATTTCGCCGGACACCGCCAAAACCGTCATGGGCTATCTGCTGGCGGTGTGGGCGTGCGGCAAGTTTGTCGGAGCGCGCATTGCCAGTGCGCTGTTGAAGGGCCGCGGCACTCAGGCCATGGAGCGCCTGTTCATGCTGGGCGTGGCGCTGATGTCCAGTGGCTTTATCCTGACCTTCCAGCAAACCGAGCTGTGGCTGGCGCTGCTGCTGGTGGTGTGGGCCGGGCTGGGCGATGGTGTGTCCGAGGTGGCGTTGGTCTCACGCGCGCAAAGCGAGCCCGATAGCCTGCGCTTGCCGCTGTTCAGCCTGTTGACCCTGATCCAGATGGCCGGCTTCGGTGTGGGCATGCTGGTGGTAGGGCCGTTCTACCTGACGTGGACGCCGGCCCAGGTGATTGTGTTGTTCCATGGTCTGCCGCTGACCGCGTTGCTGGTCATGACGGTGTGGCTGGGTTACAGCGCCCACCGGAGCGTCAGATCGACAAGCCCTTGAAGTGCTCCTGCAAAAACTCCACGCAGGCTCTTAATTTCCCGGAGTAGGCCAACCGTGTCGGGTATACCGCCCACACGTTGGCACTCTGGGTGCAGTCGTGCAGCACCTGCACCAGTTTGCCTTGTTCCAGCAGTGGCTTCACATCCCACATCGAGCGCAGCAATACGCCGCGCCCATCCAGCGCCCATTGCAACACGATCTCGCCGTTGTTGGAGGACAGCGGTCCGCGTACGCGCACGCTTTCAGGGGCGCCATCGCGCTCCAGGTTCCAGATGCCGAAGGCGTTGTCGCGCTCCTTGAGCACCAGGCAGTCGTGCTGCTCCAGGTCACTCAATTGCTGCGGTGTGCCGCGCCGCTTGAGGTAGGACGGCGCGGCGCACAGCACCCGGCGATTGCTCACCAGGCGTCGGCCGATATGCTGGCCGGGGATGTCATCGCCTACGCGAATTTCCAGGTCAAAGCCCTCGCTGACGATATCCACCACGCGGTCAAACAGGTCCAGGCGAATTTCCAGGTCCGGGTATTGCTCGGCCAACAAGGACAGGGCCGGCGCCACATGGTTACGACCAAAACCGAAGCTGCTGCACAGGTGCAGGTGGCCACGCGGGCTGTCGTGGGCGTCAGACAGCTCATCGGCCAGTTGCTGAAAATCTTCGAGGATGCGCACGGCCCAGCGCTGCACCCGCTCACCGTCTTCGGTCAAGGCGATGCGGCGGCTGGTACGGTGCAGCAGGCGCGTGGCCAAAGTGGTTTCGAGGATCTGGATGCGCTTGCTGACATACGCAGGCGACAGCCCCAGTTCATCGGCGGCGGCGGCAAAGCCAGCCTTGCGGATCACGGTCAGGAACACCCGCAGGTCTTCGGGTAGGGGCACGGTATCTTTCTTATGGGTCATCAGAAACAGACGTGGCGGCATGAGCCGCCAGAATAGCACCGGATCGGCGCGCCTTCCGGCACGCCCGGGCGTTATTGCTTATTCGGCAGCGATCTTCGCCTGTGCCGCCTGGGCCGCCCGCGCATGGCGGCCGCGCTTGAGGGCGATGGGCGCCATTTTCTCGCGATCCAGCTCACCTTCCCACGCCGCCACCACCAGGGCTGCGACGGCGTTGCCGATGATATTGGTCAGCGAGCGGCATTCAGCCATGAAGCGGTCAACGCCCAGGATCAACACCATCGCCGCCACCGGCACCGTTGGCACCACCGCCAGGCTGGCGGCCAATGCCACGAAGCCGGCGCCGACCACTGCACCGGCGCCCTTGGAGGTGAGCATGGCCACCGCCAGCAAGGTCAGTTGTTGTTCCAGCGGCAGGTGTGTATTGGTCGCCTGGGCCAGGAACAGCACGGCCAGGGTCATATAGATGTTGGTGCCGTCGAGGTTGAAGGTGTAGCCGGTAGGCACCACGATGCCCACCACACCTTTGGAGGCACCCAGGCTTTCAAGTTTCTGGATCAGTTGCGGCAGCGCCGATTCCGAGGAGCTGGTGCCGAGTACGATCAACAGCTCCGACTTGATATAGCCCATCAGTTTGAAAATGCTGAAACCGGCGTAACGCGCGATGCTGCCCAGCACCACTGCGACAAAGAAGAACGCGGTGAGGTAGAAGGTGCCGACCAGCTTCAGCAGCGGCAGCAGCGAGCCCACGCCGTACTTGCCGATGGTAAAGGCAATGGCGCCGAAGGCGCCGATCGGGGCGACGCGGCTGATCATGCCGACGATGCGGAAAAACACCTCGCTGGCCTGGTTGATCATGCTCACCAGCGGCCGTGCCTTTTCGCCGACCATTACCAGGCCCAGGCCGAACAATACGGAAATAAACAGTACCGGCAGGATCTCGCCCTTGGCGAAAGCGTCGAAAAACGTGCCCGGGATAACATTCAGCAGAAAGCCGGTGACGCCTTCACTGTGCTGCGCCTGGCCGACGAAACCGGCGATGGCCGAACTGTCCAGGGTCTTCACATCGATGTTGAAGCCCACGCCGGGGTGCAGCAGGTGTGCAGAGAGAATGCCGATCAGCAAGGCAATGCTGGAGACGATTTCGAAGTACAACAGCGCCTTGCCGCCGACCCGACCGACCTGTTTCACATCGTGCATGCTGGTGATGCCGGAGACCACCGTGCAGAAGATGATCGGGCCGATGATCATCTTGATCAGCTTGATAAACCCGTCGCCCAAGGGCTTGAGGTCGATGCCGACTTGCGGCCATTGATGGCCGATCAACACACCCAGCGCGATAGCGATGAGCACCTGCACATACAGGGTTCCCAGCAGTTTTTTGAGTGTCATTGTTATTATCTCAATCGTTTTTTGGGCAAGCAGAACCCGTCGCAGGCCATCAGCAGCCTGCGAGGCGGGTCTTTCAGGTCACGGGGTTACAGCATTCAGCGCAGAAAGGTCAGGACTTCACCCAGCAACAGCTCAGGCACTTCTTCGGCAATGTAATGGCCGGCCGGCAGGGCCTTGCCACGCACGTCGGTGGCGACTTTCTGCCATTCCTTGAGCGGCTCGAAACAGCGGCCGACGGTGCCTTCGGCGCCCCACATCACCAGCAACGGCAGGTTCATGTGGTGGCCAGCGTCGATATCCGCCTGGTCGTGTTCAAGATCGATGCCGGCGGCGGCACGGTAGTCTTCGCAGATGCCGCGAGCGGTGCCCGGCAGCTGCAGGCAGCGCAGGTATTCGGCGAAGGCCTCATCGGTAAACGGCTTGAGCCCGGCACTGCGGCTGCCCATCACGCTGCGCAGGTACAGCTCGGGGTTGCTCTCGATCAGCGCTTCCGGCAACGGCGCCGGGCGGATCAGGAAGAACCAGTGCCAGTAGGCGCGGGCGAAGGCTTCGTCGGTCTGGGCGTACATCGACAGGGTGGGTGCGATGTCCAGCAGCACCATGCGCTGCACGGCGTCGGGATGGTCCAGTGCCAGGCGATGCGCGACGCGGGCGCCTCGGTCGTGGGCGAGTACCGAGAACTGCTCGAAGCCCAGGGCCTGCATCAGTTCGACGCCGTCGCGGGCCATTTCGCGTTTCGAATAGTTGGCGTGCAGGCCATCAGCCAGCGGCTTGCTGCTGTCGCCATAACCGCGCAGGTCGGCCGCCACCACGGTGAAATGCTCGGCCAGTTGTTCGGCGACTTTGTGCCAGATGACGTGGGTTTGCGGGTGCCCGTGCAGCAGGAGCAGACCGGGACCTGTACCGCCTTTGCGGTAGCTGATGTCCACGCCATTGACGTGGCACTGGTCTTTTTGGAATCCGGCGAACATGGAATGACTCCTTGTGATGATTGCCTGCATCCTGGAATCACGCGGCGTGCGGGGCAAGGGGGAAAGCGTGGAGGGGGTGTTCATGAAGTGTGTAGGAGCCTCAACCTTTCAAACACTGAGCACTGCTGTGGGCGCTGGCTTGCCTGCGATGGCATCGCCGCGGTCTTGCTGGCTTACCGAGGTGCCTGCATCGCAGGCAAGCCAGCGCCCACATGGGATATGTATTGATGTTGAGATTTCAACCTTGCTTGAACATCGCCATCGCCCGCTCCCGGATCTGCGTTTCGGTCAGGTTTTCCTTGCGCGTAGCCAAAAACCACAGGTGCCCGAACGGATCTTTCACGCTCGCCGAGCGGTCGCCATAGAACTGGTCCTTGGGCTCGGACACCACGCTGGCACCGGCCGCCACGGCTTGTTCGAATTGCGCATCCACGTCGTTCACGTACAGGTGCAGACCGACACTAGTGTGCTCAGCCGGGTTACGCAGGGCCATGTCTGCGCAGGGCGAGCCGAGCATGAGCGCCGAATCGCCAATGCGCAGCTCGGCGTGGCCGACTTTGCCGTCGGGCATGTCCAGGCGCATGACCTGGGTGGCGCCGAAGGCTTTCTTATAAAACTCGATGGCTTCGCTCGCGTTGTCGATGCCCATATAGGGCGTGACGCTGTGATAACCCTCTGGGATAGGTTTAACGCTCATATCGTTCTCCTTGGTGGTGGTTGTGGAGGCAGGCTTTTTCACTATAGGCCACGTATCGCGCGGCCTGCAGCTAGCCGACGAGTGTTGGCCCGGCAACAGTGAACAGGCAGATTGCTGCGCTGCAAGCGGCTCCGGGCCTCGCTGCCGTGGGCAAACCCCCGGTTTCAGGGCGCGGCACAGAAGCTGCAATAGACCAGGCAAACCATTCGCCCGAGAGCGTTGTATGCCTGTACTGCCTGTAGCTGCCGATTACCCCATTCACACGCCCCACGCCGAGCTGATCCGCGATGAAGCCCAGGCGATTGCCGTCGCCCACCAAGTCGCCGCCGTACTGCTGGAGCACGACGCCGAACGTGACCGCACCCGTCAGGTGCCCACCGAGGTGGTGGACCTGTATTCCAACAGCGGCCTGTGGGGCATCAGCGTGCCGCGCGAGTTTGGTGGCGCCCAGGTGTCCTACGCGGTGCTGGCCCAGGTGATTGCGATTATCTCGGCGGCCGACCCGTCGCTGGGGCAAATCCCGCAGAACCATTACTGCCTGCTGGAAGATATCCGCCTGCAAGGCACTGCCGAGCAGCAGGCGCATTTTTTTGGCCTGGCGCTGCAGGGCCATCGTTTTGCCAATGCGCTGTCGGAAACCGGCGGCAAGAACGTGCAGGACATTCAGGCCACCGTTCGGCGCGCGGGCGACGGCTATGTGATCAACGGCCGCAAAGGTTATTGCACCGGTTCGCTGTACGCCCACTGGCTGGCGGTGCTGGCGCTGGATGAGCAGCAACATGCACAGCTGGCTTTCGTAAAACGCGGCACCGAAGGGCTGGTGGTCGTCGATGACTGGGACAGCATGGGCCAGCGCACCACCTCCAGCGGCACCGTGCTTGCACAGGACCTGCGGGTGCCGGCCTTCAATCTGTTTCCTACGCACAAATCCTACGATTCCCCGACCCTGGCCGGCCCTTTCGCACAGCTGACCACCGCCGCCATCGATGCCGGGATCGCCCGCGCCGCCTTGCGCGACACCGTGCAGTTCGTGCAGCAATTCGCCCGGCCGTGGATCGACGCCGGGGTGGAAAAAGCCAGTGAAGACCCGCTGACCATCATTCAGGTCGGTGCCCTGGATATTCGCCTGGAAGCTGCCGAAGCCTTGTTGGAACGCGCCGGTCTGGCCCTGGACGCGGCACGCCCGGCGCCGAATGAAGACAACGTCGCCCAGGCCTCCCTGGCCGTAGCGCGGGCCAAGGTGCTGACCACCGAGATTGCCATCGAAGCCAGCAACAAATTGTTCGAACTGGGCGGTACGCGCTCGACGCTGAAAAAACACAACTTCGACCGCCACTGGCGCAATGCGCGGGTGCACACGCTGCACGACCCGGTGCGCTGGAAATACCACGTGGTAGGCAACTGGTTGCTCAATGGCACCAAGCCGCCACGTCACGACTGGTCATAAGCCATGGCCGAATTGTTCAAGCACATTTATTGGGCCGACATCGGCCAAGCCTGCCTGGAAACCCTGAGCATGCTCGGCGCCGCCCTGGGTTTTACCGTGTTGCTGGGGTTGCCGCTGGGCGTGCTGCTGTTTCTGACCGGCAAGCATCAATTGCACGAAGCGCGGGTGGTGTATCGGCTGTTGTCGGTGGTAGTCAACGTGCTGCGTTCGCTGCCGTTCATCATCCTGCTGATTGTGCTCATCCCGCTGACTACCTTGCTGGTCGGTACCTCACTCGGGGTGCCGGGCACCATCCCACCGCTGGTGGTGGGTTGCACGCCATTTTTTGCACGGCTGGTGGAAACCGCGTTGCGCGAAGTCGACCGCGGCGTGGTCGAGGCCACCCAGTCCATGGGCGCCAGCACCTGGCAGGTGATCCGCCACACGCTGCTGCCGGAGGCCCGCGCCGGGCTGCTGGCGGCGGTGACCGTGACCGCCATTGTGCTGGTGGACTACACCGCCATGGCCGGCGTGATCGGTGGCGGTGGCCTCGGCGACCTGGCAATTCGCTACGGCTACCAGCGGTTCCAGACCGACGTAATGGTGGTCACCGTGCTGCTTTTGCTGGTGCTGGTGCAGGCCCTGCAGATGACCGGTGACCGTTTGGTGGCGCGCTACAGCCGCCGTTAATTCTTATAAAGCTGATCGTGGAGCATTCATGAAAAAGTCCCTGGCCATCTTGGCCGCTGTCCTGTCGTTCAATGCGTTCGCCAACGAGACGTTGGTGGTGGGCGCGACCCCCGTGCCCCATGCGGAAATCCTCGAGTTCGTCAAACCGGTGCTGGCCAAGGAAGGCGTGGACCTGCAGATCAAAGTCTTCACCGACTTTATCCAGCCCAACCAGCAGCTGGCGCTGAAGAACATCGACGCCAACTACTACCAGTACCGGCCGTTTCTGGATGATTACAACAAGACTCGCCACACCGACCTGGTGCCGGTAGTGGGCGTGCACATCGAGCCGTTTGGCGCTTATTCGACGCGGATCAAGAACATTGCTGAATTGCAGGACGGCGCCACCGTGTCGATCCCCAACGACCCGGTGAATACCGGCCGCGCGCTGGTGCTGCTGGATGAAGCCGGGCTGATCAAACTCAAGGACCCGAGCAACACCCTCAGCACCCCGCGGGATATTGCGCAAAATCCCAAGCACCTGAAAATCCGCGAACTGGAAGGCGCCTTGCTGGCCCGCTCGGTGAGCCAGGTGGACCTGGCGTTTGTGTTCGCCAATTACGCGCTGGAGGCGGGGATTGATACCAACAGTGCATTGATTGTGGAGAAGGGCAAGTCGCTGTACGTCGAGTACCTGGTGGCGCGGCCGGATAACATCAACGACCCGCGCATCCAGAAGCTGGCCAAGGCGTTGAACTCCGACGAAGTGCGCCAGTTTATTTTGACGCGCTACAAAGGCCAGATCGCGCCCGGCTTCTGAGCCTCAACTGAGATCAAATGTGGGCGCAGGCTTGCCTGCGATAGCATCACCACGGTGTGCCTGGGGTACCGAGGTGCCTGCATCGCAGGCAAGCCAGCGCCCACATTGATCAAGTCTGCAGGTCAGGAGGGTGGCGTCGGTTCCAGCAACTGCGCCCCCGGCCCGCGCTCGCCGAGCTGGTCATCCTGATTGCGCAGCGGGCATGCCTCCAGCGACAAACACCCACAGCCGATACACCCGCTGAGCTTGTCGCGCAGCAGCAATAATTTGTTGATCCGAGCGTCCAGGTCCTCTCGCCACAGCGCCGACAAGCGTTCCCAGTCTTCAGTGGTGGGCGTGCGCTCGTCCGGCAAGGTTTTAAGTGCCTCGCCAATTGTCGCCAGCGGAATGCCCAAACGCTGGGCGATCTTGATTACCACCACCCGGCGCAACACATCCCGTGGGTAGCGCCGTTGGTTGCCGGCATTGCGCTGGCTCTTGATCAGCCCCTTGGACTCATAAAAATGCAGGGCCGTAACCGCCACGCCACTGCGGGCGGCCAATTGGCCGACGGTGAGTGCTTTGTTGAGCATGAAAACTCCGAAACAATGCTTGACCTTGACTTAACTAGAGGTTTTACCCTGCGTGGCATCGAATCGCAAGATTTTGCCTACGCAGAAAGGGGAGTGTTCATGCAGGTATCAGAGAAGAATCGCAGCTTCACTCAATTGATCGAATTTCAGATCGAGCCCCGGCAGCAACTCGCGCTGGTGGCGGCCTTGTCCACCCAAAGCGAGCGCCTGGCCCAGGGCCATGGCGGCTTTATCAATGCGAGTGTGCAGGTCAGCGACGACGGCCGGCGGGTGCTCAACTACCTGCAATGGCGCTCGCGCGAGGACGGCGAGGCAGCCTTCAAATGCTTTGAGCATGGCGAGGAAGATTTCTGGACGCTGATCCGCGCCCACCAGGCCACGGCGGTGACCTTTGACTCGTTCCAGGTACTGCGCAGCTTTGAGCGCAGCCATGACAACGCGTTGCACTGTCGCCTAAATGGATAGGTGCAACATGCGCTCGCCTTGCACGTTTTCACCGGGCCTGCGCTTGTTTACCGCCAGCTCACCGATCTTGATCAGGCGTGTGCGTGTGACGTTGCGGCTCAGGCCCAGCAGGTTGGCGGTGTGCACCTGGTTGTAATGGCTGAAGCGGTAGGCGGCGCGCAATAACGCGTCCTCGACCTTCTCATGCAGGGCGCCGGCCTGTTCCTCGAAGAGCTTTTGAAACGCGCGCGCCAGCAGGGCTTCGGCGCTGTTGTCGGTGCCGTGCTGGCTGTCGTCCTGGCGCTCGATGCGCATGTTCGACAAGCGCAGATCATCGCGCTCGATCACGCCATTCCGGCAGATCAGCAGGGTGTGGTGAATCACGTTCTCCAGCTCGCGGATATTGCCCGGCCAACTGTAGCTTTTGAGTTTGTGCTCGGCCTCGCGGCTGATGGTGATCGGGCCGTAACCCAGGCGCTGGCTGTAGGCTTCGATGAAGTGCCGGGTCAGCGGCAGGATATCGCCGGGGCGCTCGCGCAGCGGGCTGAGTTCCAGGCTGACCACGTCGAGGCGGTAGTAGAGGTCTTCGCGAAAATGCCCGGCGTTGATGGCCTTTTCCAACTGCACGTTGGTAGCCGCCAGTACCCGCACATCGATAGGAATGCTCTTGCGTGAGCCCAGGCGCACCACTTCACGCTCCTGCAACACGCGCAGCAGCTTGACCTGGATCGCCATCGGCAAGTCGCCGATCTCATCGAGGAACAAGGTGCCGCCGTCGGCCTCTTCGAACCAGCCGGCCTTGGCACTCAGGGCACCGGTAAACGCGCCTTTTTCATGGCCGAACAGTTCGGCTTCCACCAGCGACTCGGAGAATGCGCCACAGTTGACCGCCACGAACGGCCGGTTGCGGCGCGCGCTCAGGTTATGGATGTGGCGTGCCACCAGCTCTTTACCGGTGCCGGTCTCGCCGATGATCAGCACGCTCGCTTCGCTGGGCGCCACTTGCTGGATGTGGTCGAGCAGGGCCTGGGATTTGGGGTCTTCGAAGACCTGGGCCGTGGCGCGGATCGAGGTCGCAAGGGCGGGCGAGGGCGGTAAGGTTAAAAGCTGCATGGGCACCTCTTTTAGGAATAGAACGTGGGAATCGGCAGGGACTGGTTCAACGCCCACTCCCCCAGTTCGTGAAGTTTGTAGTCCACCGGGTCGTGCAAGGTTTGTGTGCGCAGGTTGCGCCAGTGGCGGTCCAGGCGCAGTGAGGCGTGGGTGGAGCGCGCGCCGGTGACTTCAAACAGCCGGCTGCATATCTCCAGGCCCTGGCGGGTGGCGGCGACCTTGGCGGTGGCAATCGCGATGGCCAGTTGGCCGCGTTCGTGCTCGCTGAGCTTGGCGCCTTTGGCCCAGGCCCGGTCGAGCAGATCGGCGGCGCGCTCGACCAGCAGGCGCACGCCTTCCAGCGCCACCCAGAACTCGCCGTAGTGGTGCAGCACGTAAGGGTCCTGGCGTACATCGTTGGCCGTGGATTTGTGCCATGAGCGGGTTTCGGTCAGGGTGTAGTTGCGCGCTTCTTCAAAGGCGCCCTCGGCAATCCCGAGAAACATGTGCGTGAACGTCAGTTGCGCGATCAGTGGGCGCAGGCAGGCGAAGGGCGTGCTCAGTGGGCCTGGATCGAGCAGCAGTTCCGATTCTTCGACACGCACCCGTTCAAAGCTGGCGCTGCCGCTGTCGGTCTGGCGCTGGCCGATGTTGTTCCAGTCATTGTGCAAGGTGATGCCGCTGCGCCCGCTGGGGATGGCCGCGATCAACAGTTTGCCGCCGGCACTTTCATCCACCGCCGAAGCGATGAGCATTTCCGAGTCGCTGGCGCCGGAACAAAAACTTTTTTTGCCCGAGAATTCGCGCCAGCCGCCGAAATCCTTGACCACCGTGCGCGTGTCCAGAGGGTTGAGGGCATTGCCCCAGAACCAGTTTTTGCGCGCGGTCTGTTCGAACCAGGGTTGCCATTGGTCCGGGCGGGCAAACAGGCGCACGGTGGCGAGCATCAAGTGGTGGAAGCCAAAGACATGGGCGATGGAGCTGTCGACCTTGGCGAATTCGCGCACGATGCCCAGGGTTTCGCTCCAACGCGCGCCGAGGCCGCCGTACTGCGTGGGTATGCTCAGGGCCAGCAGGCCGCTGTGGCGCAGGGCGTCACGTTCGGCTTTCGGGGTGCCGCCACGCTCGTCGCGCTCAACAGCGGTGAGGGCGAATTCGGCGGCCAGCAGTTTGGCGGTTTGCAGTGGCGATGGCAGGACGCTGTGGGGGTTGGCTGTCACGGGGTTTCCTCAATTGGCTCAGAAGCCGTGCGCTGTAGGTCTGGCAATGCAGCTCAAGTGTGGGCGCTGGCTTGTCGAGTCGTCGCACCGCTGCGATGGCATCAACCGGGGTTCACTCAAACACCGAGTCGCCTGTATCGCGGGCAAGCCCGGCTTCCACAGAAAAGCAGTTGCCCTATCAGGCCGATTTCAGCGTGCTCAGGCCTTTGTTTTGGGCAGCACATCATTGGCAATCATTTCGCCAAACGGGCCGGTGAGGTTGGTGATGCCGCGCCCGGCGAGGCTGGCGTAGGGTTCCGGCAGCAGCGGGAACACAAGCTCAGCAAAGCGATAGGCCTCTTCCAGGTGCGGGTAGCCGGAGAAAATAAAGCTCTCGATACCCAGGTCGGCGTATTCCTGGATGCGCTCGGCGACTTGCTGCGGGTTACCGACCAATGCTGTACCGGCACCGCCTCGGACCAGGCCGACGCCGGCCCACAGGTTAGGGGCGATTTCCAGGTTGTCGCGGCGCCCATCGTGCAAGGCGGCCATGCGGCGCTGCCCTTCGGAGTCAAAGCGCGAGAAGGATTTTTGCGCGGCCGCGATGGTCTCGTCGCTGATGTGCTCGATCAGTTTGTCGGCGGCTTTCCAGGCGTCTTCTTCGGTTTCGCGCACGATCACGTGCAGGCGAATGCCGAACTTGACGGTGCGGCCGTGGCGTGCGGCGCGTTCACGCACATCCGCGAGTTTTTCCGCGACGGCGGCGGGCGGCTCGCCCCAGGTCAGGTACACGTCCACCTGTTCGGCAGCCAGGTCGTGGGCGGCGTCTGAAGAACCGCCGAAGTACAGCGGCGGATATGGCTTCTGCACCGGTGGGTAAAGGGCCTTGGCGTTCTGTACGCGCAGGTGTTTGCCTTCAAAATCTACCGATTCGCCCTGCAACACACGGCGCCAGATCTGCAGGAATTCGTCAGAGACTTCGTAGCGTTCGCTGTGGTCTAGGAAACTGCCGTCACCGCGGTTTTCGTCGGGGTCGCCGCCAGTCACCACATTGATCAGCAAGCGACCGTTGGACAGCCGATCCAGTGTGGCGGCCATGCGCGCCGAGACGGTGGGCGAGATGATGCCCGGACGAATCGCCACCAGATAACGCAGGCGTTCGGTCAACGGCACCAGCGCCGAGGCGATGACCCAGGAGTCTTCGCACGAACGACCGGTAGGAATCAGCACGCCGTAGTAGCCCAGGTTGTCAGCCGCCTGCGCCACTTGTTTCAGATAATTGAGGGTGACCGGGCGTGCACCCTGGGTGGTGCCCAGGTAGTGACCGTCGCCGTGCGTCGGCAGAAACCAGAAAACATCCATGACAAATCCTTAAGCGATTTTCAGCAGAGAGGGGGAGTGCGCGGCAAACAAAGGTGCTGCGCGTTCTGCGGCAAGGCGTATGCGGCCCTTCAAGGGCTCGCTGGTTATTTGGTAGTCGGTGAAGTCGGCTTCGGTGGCGTACACACCGATCGGCAAGGTCAGTGCCTGGAAGAAGCTGAACAGCGGGCGCAGCTGATGATCGAGCACCAGCGCGTGACGTTCGCTGCCGCCGGTGGCGGCGAGCAATACCGGCGTGTTGATCAGCGAGTTGAGGCCGACCAGATCGAACAAGTGCTTGAGCAGGCCGGGGTAGGAGCCGCGGTACACCGGTGCGGCGACGATCAGCAGGTCGGCCTGTTCGATGGCCAACAGTTGCGATTCAACCTCGGCCGGCAGTTCGTCACGCGACAGGGCACCGCCCAATGGCCGGGCGATGTCGCCCAGTTCGATCAGCGTGGTCTGGATCGGCAGCAACGTCGCCAGTTCGGCCAACACGGCCTGGGTCAGCACCAGGGTGCGCGACGGGCGCCAGGTTCCGCCGGAGAGGGCAACGACATTCAGGGGACGGGTCATGAACAGTTCCTTTATCAACAGGGGTACTTAGCGGGTGAAGTGGAACGTGTTGAGCAAGAGCTGTACCAACGGCTGGAAGCCTTGATGGGCGTGGGCTTCAGGCTCACTGCTGAAAAGTGAAGCTGTTGGCTGACTGGTGTTTTGTTGAATGACTGTTGCTGGTGCAACAGTTGCGTGGCGAACAGTGTTGATTCGAGATGGGCTATTTATAGAGGGTTAGGTTTATTCCGTAAATGAACGTATTTCCATATTTATAGATCTTAAATGAATATGCATTGCTGGCTATCGCAGGTCTCTGAACGGTTGATAGCGACTATCACGGCGGGTGATTTTTCACCGTGCAGAGGCGGGAGTAGCCTGTGTTCATTGACTCGAAACCTCCTTCGCAGGGCCTCCACCATGAACCATTTTCTGGCTGTTTCCGTACTGGTTGTCAGCGCCGTCCTCGCCGGCTGCGCGACCCATCCATCACCTGAATCCCGCCCTTACACGGCTGAAGAAACCAAGCAATTGGCCCTTGAAGCGCTGAGCCGTCGCGGCTTGTCGTTTGATGAATACCAGCAGCAGCGCGCCGCACTGACCGCTCAGCCACAGAAGCCTTTCGGTTTTGATCACCAAGGCGAAATGAACGCCGAACGCAGCGTGGTGCTGCATGGTCGTCCCAGTTGAGCCGGCGCTCAGCAGCAAAAAGCCCGAGGATTCCCCTAAGGAACCTCGGGCTTTTTGTTTGCCATTGGGCTACTTCAGCCTGTTAAGCTGAATTTCAGGAGCGTTCCTACGCACATTTGCATAAAGTTGTTCTTCTTTAATGGCATTCGATCGGTTAAACCTGACGACCTCTGTTCCGGTTGATGCCCCTGAGACGTTGCTCTCGGGAACACGCTCTGCGAGTCTTAAACGTCATGAATAAACGTCCGTTGTATTTCGACTACGCCGCCACCACGCCGGTGGATGAGCGGGTCATCCAGGTGATGGTCGAGTGTCTGGGCTTCAATGCCAATTTCGGTAACCCCGCGTCCAGTTCCCATGCGTACGGCCAGGCGGCCCGGCAAACGGTTGAACAGGCGCGGCGCCAGGTCGCCGAGCTGGTCGGTGCCAGCGCTGAGCAGATCGTCTGGACCTCCGGCGCGACTGAATCCAACAACCTCGCGATCAAGGGCGTGGCCCAGGCGCGCGGGGTGGCGGGCGGGCACATCATTACCAGCCAGATCGAACACAAGGCCACACTGGACACCGCGCGTCAGTTGCAGGAAGCCGGGGTGGCCGTCACTTATCTGGTGCCGGACGCCGATGGGCTGATCAGCGCCACCGCGGTGAGTGAAGCGTTACGTGACGACACCTTTCTGGTGTCCCTGATGCTGGTCAATAACGAATTGGGCACCTTGAACGACATCCCTGCCATCGGCGCACGGTTGCGTGAGCATGGCGCGCTGCTGCATGTGGATGCCGCGCAAGGTGCCGGCAAAGTCGCGATCGACCTGGCTGAATGGCCGGTCGATTTGATGTCGTTTTCTGCGCACAAACTGTACGGCCCCAAGGGCATCGGCGCGTTGTATGTCGGCCCGCGAGCGCAGCAAAAAGTGTTGGCGCAGATTCACGGGGGTGGTCACGAAGGCGGCCTGCGCTCCGGCACCCTGGCGACCCATCAGATTGCGGGCATGGGCACCGCGTTTGCCTTGGCGGCGCAGTCCTTCGCCGAGGAAAAGGCCACCATCGTCGCCTTGCGCCAGCGCCTGCTCGATCAGTTGGAAACAGTCGCGGGCGTACGCCTCAACGGCAGCGCCACACAGCGCATTCCTCATACGCTCAGCCTGACGTTCAGTGAAGGTGAGTTCAATTCCGCCGCACTCAGTGCCGGCCTGGCGTTCTCGGCGACCTCGGCGTGTAATTCTGCGAGCAACGCGCCGTCCCACGTGCTTCTGGCCCTGGGCCATGACGCGCGCAGCGCTGGCCGTACCATTCGCCTGAGCCTGGGCCGGTTTACCACCGAACAGGACATCGATCAGGCCGTGCAGTTGATCAAAGCCGCACTCGCCAGTGCCCCGGCGTTCTGGGCGGTCTGATTTTTCATTCGCAACACATAACAATTATTAGTGGTTAGCAGGAGACACAATGAGTACGCAGCCTTTGACCCATGGAACGGTTCCCCAGCGCCTGGCGCACACCCGTGAACTGATGCGCCGCGAGGGCATCCACGCCCTGTTGGTACCGTCGGCCGACCCGCACTTGTCCGAGTACTTGCCGGGTTACTGGCAGGGGCGGCAATGGCTGTCGGGATTTCATGGTTCGGTGGGCACGCTGATTGTCACCGCAGATTTCGCCGGTGTCTGGGCCGATAGCCGTTACTGGGAACAGGCGACCAAGGAACTCAAGGGCAGCGGTATCGAGCTGGTGAAGTTGCAGCCCGGCCAACCCGGCCCGCTGGAATGGCTGGCTGAGCAAACCCCCGAAGGCGCTGTGGTGGCGGTGGATGGCGCGGTCATGGCCGTGGCCTCGGCGCGTACCCTGGGCGGCAAGCTGGCAGAGCGCGGCGCGCGTCTGCGTACCGATATCGATTTGCTCAATGAAGTCTGGCAAGACCGCCCGGCCTTGCCGAACCAGCCGATCTATCAACACCTGCCGCCGCAGGCGACAGTCAGCCGTGGCGAGAAGCTCGCTGCGCTGCGAGCCAGCCTGAAAGAGAAGGGGGCCGACTGGCACTTTATCGCCACCCTGGATGACATCGCCTGGCTGTTTAACCTGCGTGGCGGCGATGTGTCGTTCAACCCGGTGTTTGTGTCGTTTGCCTTGATCAATCAGCAGCAGGCCACCTTGTTTGTGGCGCTGAGCAAGGTCGATGCCGAGTTACGCGCGGTGCTGGAGCAAGAGGGTGTGACCCTGCGCGACTACAGCGAAGTGGCGGATGCGCTGCGGGCTGTGCCGTCGGGCGCGAGCTTGCATGTTGACCCGGCGCGGGTCACGGCCGGCTTGCTGGAAAACCTCGATGCCGGCGTCAAGCTGGTCGAAGGGCTGAACCCGACCACGCTGGCCAAGTCGCGCAAGAGCCTGGCGGACGCCGAGCATATCCGCCAAGCCATGGAGCAGGACGGCGCGGCGTTGTGCGAATTCTTCGCCTGGCTGGACAGCGCGCTGGGCCGTGAGCGCATTACCGAATTGACTATTGATGAACACCTGACGGCGGCGCGTACCCGTCGTCCAGGTTATGTGTCGTTGAGTTTCAACACCATCGCGGCCTTTAACGCCAATGGCGCGATGCCGCACTACCACGCCACTGAAGAAGAACACGCGCTGATCGAAGGCGATGGCTTGCTGCTGATCGATTCGGGTGGCCAGTACCTGGGTGGCACCACGGACATCACGCGGATGGTGCCGATCGGCACGCCGAGCGAAGAGCAGAAGCGTGACTGCACACGGGTGCTCAAGGGCGTGATTGCCTTGTCGCGTGCGCAGTTTCCCAAGGGCATTCTGTCGCCGCTGCTGGACGCCATTGCGCGTGCGCCGATCTGGGCCGAATGCGTGGACTACGGCCACGGCACGGGTCACGGTGTAGGCTATTTCCTGAATGTGCATGAGGGCCCGCAAGTGATTGCCTACCAGGCCGCCACCGCGCCGCAAACGGCGATGCAGCCGGGCATGATCACCTCGATTGAGCCGGGCACTTATCGCCCGGGTCGTTGGGGCGTGCGCATCGAGAACCTGGTGTTGAACCGTGAAGCGGGCAAGACCGAGTTTGGTGAGTTTCTCAAGTTCGAAACCCTGACCCTGTGCCCGATCGACACCCGTTGCCTGGCGCCGTCGCTGCTGACGGCGGACGAGCGCGAGTGGTTCAACGCTTACCACGCCCAGGTGCGCGAGCGGCTCAGCCCGCTGCTCAGCGGCGCTGCGCTGGAATGGTTGCAGGTGCGTACAGCGGCTATTTGATCGGTTGCAGTTCGGGCGCCTGGGCCAGGGCGTCTGCCATATAGTCGACGAACGCCTTGACCCGGGCCGACTGGCGGCGATTGGGCGCCGAGATCGCGTAAATGGGCAGTGACAGCGGGGTGTAGTCCTGCAACACCGCAACCACGCGGCCGGCTATCAAGTCGTCAGCGAACAGCCACAGGGGCGACAGTGCAATGCCGAGCCCCGTTAGCACCATCTCGCGCACCGCCTCGGAGTTATTACTCTGGGCGTTGCCGGTGATGCGCACCGTATGTCGCGCGCCGTCCTTGTCATAGATCCATTGATTCTGGCTGCTCAGCAGGTTGAACAGCAGGCAGTTGTGCTGCGTGAGCGCTTGCGGGGTAAGCGGGGCGGGGTGCCGCGCCAGGTACGCCGGGCTGGCTACGGTGACACGGTGGGTGATGCCGATCTGCCGCGCAATCAAGCCGCTGTCGCGCAGTTCGCCGATGCGCAGGGTCACGTCCAGGCCTTCGCTGACCAGGTCCTGAAGTTGATCGCTGAGTTGCAGGTCGACTTGCACGTCAGGGTAGTGCTGCAGGAAACCGCTCAGCCGCGAGGCGATATGCAGGCGGCCAAAGCTCACCGAAGAGCCGACGCGCAACGGGCCGGCGATGGTTTCCCTGCCGGTCTGGAAGCTGTGTTCCGCCGCATCGACGGCTGTGAGAATTTCACGGCAATGGTGGTAGTAGCGCTGACCTTCGTCAGTCAGAGACAAGTGGCGAGTGCTGCGGGCAATCAGCTTGCCGCCCAGTTCGCGTTCCAGGGCGCGCAGTACTTTGCTGATGGTCGGCTGAGTGGTCTGCATTTCCCGGGCGACGGCGGAAAAGCTGCCGCGTTCGATCACGCGAACGAATATTGCCATTGCATTGAGTTTGTCCATGAGCTGTCCGATTCATGCCATATGCGCATAGGCACTATAGCTTTTTAGCGTCTTATCGGCATGAGTCGGTGGGCCGATCATTGGCCTCACTCCTCAACGAATCGAGATCGCCGACATGACTGATATGCACGCTTTGATTGTGGACGCTGCAGACGCGCCGCTGCGTTTGACCAGGATGCCCAGACCCGTGGCGGGTGCCGGGCAGGTGCTGGTCAGGATCAAGGCCAGTGGCCTTAACCCGCTGGACGCGAAAATTCGCGCAGGCCAAGCCGCACATGCCCGTCAGCCCTTGCCGGCCGTCATCGGCATGGACCTTGCCGGGATTGTCGAGGCGGTTGGCCCCGCGGTGCGGGAGTGGCGCGTGGGCGATGAGGTGTATGCGCTTGCGACGGGTATCGGTGGCGTGCAGGGTTCGTTGGCGGAATACGCGGTGGTCGATGCACGCCTGCTGGCAAAAAAACCTCAGGCCCTGAGCATGCGTGAAGCGGCGGTATTGCCGCTGGTGTTGATCACTGCATGGGAAGGGTTGGTGGACCGTGCGCACGTAGGCTTGGGCCACAAGGTGTTGATCCAGGGGGGCGCCGGGGGTGTAGGGCATGTCGCGGTGCAGTTGGCGGTTGCCTGCGGCGCCGATGTGTATGCGACCGGGTCCGCCAGGCACCGGGCGACGATAGAGGGCTTGGGCGCTACTTTTATCGACTATCAGCACCACAGGGTCGAAGACTACGTAGCGCAGCATACGGCGGGTGAAGGGTTTGACATTGTGTATGACACCGTCGGTGGCGAGACGCTGGATGCCTCCTTTCTAGCCGCCAAGGCGTATCACGGCCACGTGGTCAGCTGCCTGGGCTGGGGGCAGCACAGCCTGGCGCCGCTATCGTTTCGCGGGGCGACGTATTCCGGTGTCTTTACTTTATTGCCGTTGTTGACGGGCAAAGGGCGTGAGCACCACGGACAGATACTGGCTGACGCGGCCAGGTTGATCGATGCGGGCAAGCTCAAGCCGATCATGGACCCGCATGAATTCGACCTGCAGACGGCAAACGCCGCCTACGATTTGCTCGCAAGCGGCGCTCGGGGGCGATTGGCGATAGCGATTAGCTGAGGGCTTCGCGCACAAAATCCAGACGGTCCTGACCGAAGAACAGCTGGTTGCCTACAAACATACTGGGCGCACCGAACACGCCGCGCTGAACGGCCTGCTCCGTGTTGTCCTTGAGGGCGGCTTTCACACTTTCGTCATTGGCCAGGGCCAGCACTTCTTCCGGGTTGAAACCGGCTTCGGTCAACACCGCCGCCACCACAGCGGGGTCGCCCATATTCCGACCTTCGACCCAGAGGGCGCGGAACAGGCAGTCGATGAAGCCCTGGAAGCGCTCGGGCTGGTGAAGCTGCATGCCGGTCACTGCGCGCATCAGCATCAGGGTATTGATGGGGAAATGCGGGTTGAACTTGAGCGTCACGTTGTAGCGCTGGGCATACCGCGCCAAGTCGTTAAACAGGTACCGGCCCTTGGCCGGCACGGTGACGGGGGATGCATTGCCCGTGGCTTTGAACACGCCTCCGAGCAGCATCGGCTGGTACACCAGGGTCGCGCCGGTTGCAGCGCACAGGGCAGGCAGTTGGGTGTAGGCCAGGTAAGTGGCGGGACTGCCGAGGTCAAAGAAGAATTCCAGGGTTTTACTCATGGTCGATGCTCGCTGCTTATTGTTGTGAAGGCGTGCTTACCAGGGTTCATTCCAGGGGCGCAGGTCCAGTTCAAACGTCCAGGCGTCGCGCGGCTGGCTGTGCAGGTACCAATAGTTATCGGCGATGTGTTCGGGGTTGAGGATACCGTCCTGATCCTTCAGGGCGTATTTTTGCGGGAAGTTGTCGCGAATGAAGTCGGTGTCGATGGCGCCGTCGACCACTACGTGGGCGACATGGATATTCCTGGGGCCCAGCTCTCGCGCCATGCTCTGTGCGAGTGCGCGAATGCCGTGCTTGGCGCCGGCGAACGCGGCGAAACCTGCAGCGCCGCGCAAGCCCGCGGTAGCGCCGGTAAACAGGATGGTGCCGCGGTTGCGGGTGACCATGCGCTTGGCCACTTCGCGCGCATTCAGGAAGCCGGAGAAGCAGGCCATCTCCCAGATCTTGAAGTACTTGCGCGCGGTTTCTTCAAGGATGCTGCAAGGCACGTTGGCGCCGATATTGAAGACGAACGCTTCGATCGGGCCTAACTCGCTTTCGATCTGTTCGATCAGCGCGATGACCTCGTCTTCCTTGCGTGCATCACAGGCAAAGCCGTGGGCTCGGCCACCGGCCGCCTGGATGCTGTCGACCAAGGGCTGCAGCTTGTCCGCGCTGCGGCGGGTGACGCAGGCCACGTAGCCTTCGCGCGCGAAGCGCTTGGCAATGGCGCCGCCGGTGGCGTCACCGGCACCCACTACCAATACGATTTTGTTGTTTTCTGTCATGGGAACTCCGTTGCTCGATAGTCGAGCAGGAGTGTAGCCGCAACGTCGCAAAGGGCCGGGTCGAGATCAGATATTCACAAAGGGGAGCAGTCGGATGAAGACTGCTCGGGCGTTCACTTACAGATGACGATCATGCTGCGACTGGTGTAGCCGGCAGGGTTGAGGCCGAAGGGGTAGTCCCCAGGCTCCTCGGAGTTGTCACCGGACTTGGCGATAACCCGGTAGCCCTTGGCACCGCATGAATTGGCTGCGCTGGTGTAGCACTCGTCCCAGGAGGAGGACAGCCCTGAACAGTTGATATGCAGCCCTTTTTTGCCCCGTTTCACTTCTGTCTTGGTGGTCGCAGCACAGCCCGCAATGCCCACGACCATGAACAGTATCAATATTCTTTTCATCACTATCCTTAATAGCCGCTTCGCAAAAAGGCTCGATGCAGGCTCTACTCGCTCTCGATTGTAGCGTTCAGCTGTCCTTGTCGAAATTCTCCATGAAAGACATTCATTTACGGCCTAAACATGGCCTAAATAAGCGGCAAATACCAGAGCTACCTTTGATAGCGATCAATCGGCCGGCACCAGCGGTTTGGATTCATTGCGCATCGTCAGCGTAGCGCCTACAGAGGCCAGGATAATGCAGGTGATGGCCAGCCACTGTGCCAGCGACAAGTGCTCTTGCAGGAAGAACAGCCCGGAAAGCGCGCCGAATGCAGGCTCGATGCTCATCAGGGTGCCGAAGGTGCGGGCAGGAAGGCGAGTGAGTGCGACCATTTCCAGGGTATAGGGCAGCGCCGTGGACAAGATGGCGACAGCCAGGGCGACGGGGATGAGTGCAGGCGTCAGCAGCGCGGCGCCTGCGTGGACAATGCCAATGGGCGCGACGAACAACGCAGCAATCATTACGCCGAGTGCTGCGGTCTGGACACCATTGTCGTTGCCGGCCTTTTGGCCAAACAGAATATAGAGCGCCCAGCAGATACCTGCGCCAAGGGCATAGGCTGCCCCCGTCAGATCGATACCGCTGCTGGCTTCGCCTATGGGTATGAGCAGTAGAAGCCCGGCGATCGCGAGGCCTATCCATAGAAAGTCCACCGCCCGGCGCGAAGCGTAGATCGCAACGGCGAGCGGGCCTGTGAATTCCAGCGCTACTGCGATCCCCAGGGGCACTGTGCGCAAGGACATATAGAAGAGGAAATTCATGCCACCCAGTGCCATGCCATAAATGACAACGGTACGCAGGGACTTGGCTGTGAGCTTGGCGCGCCATGGGCGTAGCAGAAGCAGCATGATCACACTGGCGAATATCAGGCGCAGGGTCGTGGTGCCCTGGGCGCCGACAATGGGAAACATGCTTTTGGCCAGCGAGGCGCCGGACTGGATGGACGCCATGGCTATTAATAGCAGGCCGACCGGGAACAACGCCGATGCCAGGCTGCGGGGTGGGGTGGTCATTGGGGTGTTTGTCCAAAGTCGTGGTGGAGAGGCAGGGCATATGATGCTCAACCGGTGAGCTTTGAGCAATATATTGCTCAGTTTCTGGTTCTTGGGCGCCTATATATAAGGTGTGACTAAGTTTTCGGGTTGTTTGATAGAAAAGCAAAATTAAGGGTTGACGGCAGATTCTGGAAGTCTATAATTCGCCCCACTTCCGGCGCAGTCGAAACGGAAAACTCCTTGGTAAACAAAGAGTTACGCAGAATTCGACAGCGAGT
>NZ_CAWNZA010000016.1:0-42510 GCF_963878885.1 Pseudomonas sp. R9.37
CGGCGGGCGAAATATGTGGAGACGGGGAAATTGATGGGAGGGGTGGCGGGGGCTTATGGCGCAGGGAAGCTGGGTTCAACAGTAGCCCGTAGCGGCTGTAGGGTTCTTTTGGGCATCGCGGCTAAAGGAAACGGTGCGCTGGCCTGCGCAGTGATCGGCGGCGCTGCGGGCGGGTACGCAGGGGGCAATGCAACGGGAGAATTCGGAGCGTTTCTGGGCGGGAAGATCGAAGAGATCGACGGTGATTTGATCTTTCAGCCAGAGGGGGCTTAAGCATGGACTTTCAACTCATCCTGGCAATCATTTTAGCTGCCGGGACACTGATTTTCGCAGGGCTGACTATATACGCTGAGTACACAAAGCTCGAAGCCCTGGAAAGCTACTTCAGCCAGAACAAAGTGATCTGCGACAACAAACGCTTTTGGGGCAGAAATCAGCATATCGACAGGTTTCATCGCATGCTCGTGATCAATGGCCTGTTGGGAATGCCTAAATTTCACATCAAAAGAGGGGAGGTAACCGAGGCTGAATTGGCGTCCGTGCCCTTGTCCCTCAAGCGTTGGGCGTTGTGGCCGTATCGTTTTGGAATGGTGTGGTTTGCCGGCTGTATGCTTTGGTCCATTTTGTATGGCTGGTAGCCCGGGACGCACGGCGTTCCGGGCTGCGTTCCCACGGGTGCTGGTCACTGGCGTCGTGTCTAAAGGAAACGGTGCGCCGGCCTGCGCAGTGATCGGCGGCGCTGCAGGAGGCAACCTATTCGGCACTGGCGGTGCGTTTCTGGGCGGGAAGATCGGAGAGATCGACGGTGATTTGATCTTTCAACCAGAGGGCGCTTAAACATGGATTTTCAACTCATCCTGGCAATCTTTTTATTTGCAGGGGCGTTTGTTGGCGCGGGACTCACTTTATATGCTGAGTACACAAAGCTCGAAGCCCTGGAAAGCTACTTCAGCCAGAACAAAGTGATCTGCGACAACAAACGCTTTTGGGGCAGAAATAAACACATCGGCAGGTTTCATCGCATGCTCGTGATCAATGGCCTGTTGGCAATGCCTAAATTTCACATCAAAAGAGGGGAGGTAACCGAGGCTGAATTGGCGTCCGTGCCCTTGTCCCTAAAGCGTTGGGCGTTGTGGCCGTATCATTTTGGAATGGTATGGATTGCCGGCTGTATGCTTTGGTCCATTTTGTATGGCTGGTAGCCCGGGACGCACGACGTTCCGGGCTGCATTCCCACGCGGGAGCGTGGGAGCCCTCTCTCAGCGCATATGCAAAATGATCGGGCTGCTGCTCGCCGGGTCCGTATGCCCGCGCAGTTTATTCACCGCCGCGGCATCGACTGCGCCGCCGTTGTTGCCCCACGTACCTCGCACGTAAGTCAGCACCTGCGCGATTTCCTCATCCGACAGCTGCTCCCTGAACGCCGGCATCCGGTAAGCATCCGGCACACCGGCGGTCACGATCCGTTGTGAGCCATTGAGCGTGATGTTGATCGCCGAGGCATTTTCCTTGGCCAGTGCCGAGGTGGCGCCCGCCAGCGGTGGCATCCACTCCGGCTGGCCCTTGCCGTCCAGGCCATGGCAGGACGCGCAACGGGTTGCGTAGGTGTGGGCACCAGGGGCGTCTGCGCGCGCGTTGGCCGCCTGATACTGCCACGGCGAACCGTCCCGCTGCGGGTCGCCAGGCAGGGATTTGAGGTAGCGGGCGATGGCGTTCAAATCTTCATCGCTCATGAATTGCGTCGAGTTGTTGAACGCCTCGGTCATCGAGCCATACACCACTGCATGCTGGTTACGCCCGGTCTTGAGGAACCGCACGATCTCGTCCTCGCTCCAGCGGCCCAGCCCGGTGTTGTGGTCCTGGCGCAAACTCGGTGCATACCAGCCATCGAGCAGAGCGCCCGCCAGGTAGGGCGCGCCGGACTCGTCCAGTGCCTTCTCGTTGAACGCCAGGCCGCGCGGCGTGTGGCAACTGCCGCAGTGCCCCGGGCCTTGGACGATGTAGGCGCCACGGTTCCACAGCGCGTCCTGGGCGGGTTTGGCCGCGTAGGTGGCGTTGGGGGCGAACACGCCGTTCCACAGGGCGATGGGCCAGCGCATGTTCAGCGGCCAGGGAATGCTGCTGTCGATATTGGGCTGATTGGCCGGCTCCACGCCTTGCATGAAAAACGCGTACAGCGCACGCATGTCGTCGTCGCTGAGCTTGGCGTAAGACGGGTAGGGCATGGCCGGGTAAAGCCTGCGCCCGCCCGGCGCGACGCCGTGGCGCACCGCACGGTCGAAGTCGGCCGGGGTGTAGGCGCCAATGCCGGTGTTGCGGTCGGGCGTGATGTTGGTGGCGTGAATCGCGCCCAGCGGCGTGGCCATCTCCAGGCCGCCAGCGAACGGCGCCTTGCCCGGCAAACTGTGGCAGGCCACGCAGTCGCTGACGCGAGCGACGTACTCGCCGCGGCTGACCAGTGCCGGGTCCGCTTTGGCGGCAGGTTGTTGCTCAAAAGGCGAGGCGGGCTCGCGGGTCACGTACCAGGCCAGTACGCCTGCGGCGACCGCGCCGGCCAGCACCAGCCAGCCTGCGGTTCTAGCCAATCGTTGGTTGTTCATGCGCGTTCCTTGTCGGTCAGGCGAAAGTGTATCGGCTCAAAGGCAGGCTACGAATGCGCTGGCCGGTCAGGTGCGCGACTGCATTGGCCACGGCCGGCGCCACTGCAGGTAACGGCGGTTCGCCGATGCCACCCATTTTTTCACCACTCTCGACAATCTTCACGTGCACCTGGGCCATGCGCGACAGCGGCAGGATCGGGTACAGGTCATAGTTGCGCGCCCGTGGTTTGCCGTCCACGTACACCGCCTCCTCCAGCAAGGTTTGCGACAAGCCCAGGGCCACCGCGCCATTTACTTGCGCTTCAACAATCGCCGGGTTGACGATGCTGCCCGGGTCGATGGCTTCCCAGATGTGGTGCACCTTGACCTGGCCGTTTTCGATCGACACTTCGGCGACCACCGCAGCGTGGGAGCCGAACGGTGAGGCCATGGCCACGCCGCGTGCACGGCGGCTGCCGTCCTCTGCGGTGTAGGGGCCACGCTTCCAGCCGCCGGACAACTCGCCCACCGCCTGCAGCAGCGTGGTTAGCCGCGGGTTATCGCGCAGCAAATGCAGGCGCAGCTCGTACGGGTCTTGGCCGCCTTTGTCGGCCAGCTCATCGAGGAAGGCTTCATAGAAGAAGTCATTCAGCGAATTGCCCACCGAGCGCCAGTAGCCGAGCATGGTCGGGCCTTTGACGTAGATCTGCGCAATGCGCTTGTTGGGGATCGCGTAGCTTTTGCCCGACAGCCCTTCGAGGGCCGTCGGGTCGATTTTGTCGCCCTGTTTACCGGCGATGGCTTCGCTGGGGCCTTCGGTGGCACTCACCGCTTCAATGGCTACCGGCAACCCTTGCGCGTCCAGCGCGGCGCGAAACTTGACCACCGCCACCGGGCGCAGCACGTCGCGCAGGAACTCCTCTTCACGGCTCCAGATCAGCTTGACCGGGCGACCGACTGCCTTGGCCAGTGCGATGGCCTGCGGGTAAGGGTTGGCCGAGTCATACAAGAAGTGCCGGCCGAAAAAACCGCCCAGCAGCGGTGAATGCAGAGTGATCTTCGCCGGGTCGAGCCCGGTGCGTTTGGCCATGTCGGCGCGGAACATATCCGGCGCCTGGTTCGGCAGCCACACCTCCAGCGTGCCGTCGGGGTTGAAGCGTGCCAGGGCAGAAGGTGGCTCCAGCTGGGCGTGGTTGACGTACTGGTTATGGTAGGTGGCTTCGACTTTGGTTTTGGCGTTTGCCAGTGCGCCGGCTACATCGCCTTCGTTCTCGTCGTCACGCGCCGGGCCTTGCTGGGCGGCGAGGAAGTCGCGGTACTTGTCGCTGGAAAAATCCGCCGGCATCGCGCGTACGGTCGAATCTGCAGCGGCTTCCAGCCATTCCACCTGGATCGCCTCCACCGCGCGCTTGGCGTGCCACCAGCGCTCGGCCACCACGGCCACGGCGCCGGGCAGTTGATGCACCGAGTGCACGCCCTTCATGGCTTCGACCTGTGCCTGGTTACGCAGGCTGCCCACGGTCATGCCCAGGCGAGGCGCGTGCTGGACGGCGGCGTGGAGCATGCCGTCGACTTTCAAGTCGATGCTGTATTGCGCCTTGCCGGTGGATTTGTCGTAGGCATCCAGGCGTTTGACCGGCTTGCCGATCCAGCGGAACTGGCTCGGGTCGCGCAGGGTGATGGTGGCTGGGTCGGGCACCGGCATGTCCAGGGCGCGCCCGGCCAGCTCACCGTAGCCCAGCGAGCGGCCGGAGGCGGCATGCACCACGCGGCCGGGTGTTGTGGTCAATTGCGCGACCGGCACGCCAAGCTGCTCGGCGCCGGCCTGCAGCAGCATCGCGCGGGCCAGGGCGCCGAGGCGTCGCATGGTCGGGTAACTCATGCGCACCGACATGCTGCCGCCGGTGATGCGCATGCCGTTTTCCATCACCACATACGCATCGCCGGGCGGCGCGGCCTCGACAATGAAGGTGGCGGGGTCGGCGTCCAGCTCTTCACCGACAATCTGCGCCATGGCGGTGTGAGTGCCCTGGCCGCCTTCCATGAAGGGGCTGAGCAACCGCACGGTGCCATCAGGGCGAATCTCTAAAAACGCCGGCACCTGGGTGCCGCGTTCTGCTGCGTTGGGCGTGGCGGCGTAGGCCCTGGGCGTGCCCAGCGGCAGGCCGAAGCCAATGACCAGCGCGCCCACGGCGGTGCTGGCCAGAAAGCGGCGCCGGGACAGGTTGATCGGTTCGCCCAATGGCGTATCAGGGAGGGCGTTGCGCGTGTTCATCAGGCGCTCTCCTGCCGGGCAGGCTGAACGGCCAGGTCATGCACCGCCGTGCGAATGGCGTTATAGGTGCCGCAGCGGCACAGGTTGATCATCGCCGCTTCAATCTGCGCATCGCTGGGCGCCGGGGTGTGCTTGAGCAGCGCAGTGGCGGCCATCACCTGCCCGGACTGGCAGTAACCGCATTGCGCCACTTGATGCTCGACCCAGGCCGCGACCACGCGCTTGCCCACGTCATCGGCTTCGATCGCCTCGATGGTGGTGATCTCGTGGCCAACCACACCCGCCACTGGCGTGACGCACGAGCGCACCACGTTGCCGTCCACCAGCACCGAGCAGGCGCCGCACTGGGCCAGGCCGCAGCCGTATTTGGTGCCGGTCAGCCCCAGGTCATCACGGATCACCCAGAGCAGCGGCGTATCGGCGTCTGCATCGACCTCGTAGGATTTCTGGTTGATACGTAATTGCATGGTTCACCTGCTGATCATCGGTTGGTGTGGCTTTTTTTATAAGTTGCCCATCGTTGCACTCTAGACCACGGCGCAACAGCTATCGATCCCGTCATCGACAACTCGGAGGATCAGGCAAGAATTCGACAGGATTGCACCACTGCGCGTGCTTTTAGCCTGTAGGCCTTTGCTGATCCACGCCGGCGCGCTGCACTTTTTTTCATTCTTCTGATCTATCCCTGTCACGACCGCGCTCATTCTGCGCGTGGACAGCAGCCAGACCCGGTGCCGATGGATCGAACGTCAATTGCTTTTATCACCCGCTGGCCGCTGCTGATCGCAGCGGTGTTTATGCTCTGTGCCACCGGCTGCAGCCAGCAACAGGGCCGCGATATCGCCAGGCAGTTCAGCGATGGCAAGCCCGATGAGTTTTTTCAGACCAGCGTCGACCGCATGGCAACCTTGAGCATGCGCGACAACCTGCAAAGCCTGTACGTGCTGATGAACAAGCTCTACCTGCGCAACCCCAACCAGTGGCGCCAATCGGGTTATACCGATGCGGTGAGTGCCGCACGGGAAATTCGCCGCGCCATCGAGAACCGGCAACCGCTGCCTGCCCTGGGGGACCGTCGTGACCTGGTGGCCTTGAGCTATTCGCTGAGCCCGGACTTTCGCGGCGACCGGGTCGGGGCGTTTATCTATGCCATTGGCAGCATGCTGGTGACTGCACACGGTGGGCGCACGCAGTTTTATGTCACCGACTCGATCAACCCGCAATTTGTCAGCAATGCCGCGCGCAATATCGAGAAAGCCACCTGGCTGCTCAGCCAGCGCCAGGACGCCAATGGCGTGTTGCTGTTGTTCTCCAATGAAATCTCGGAGGAGGGCAGCAACCTCAGTTTCGCCGTTGAGTTCGGCAAAGTGGTTGCGCGCCTCGACCTGCTCGCGCAGATGCTTGATGAGCGTTACCGGCGCGTTGCCCTCAATTACGCGCAGAGCTTGCTGCTGATGAATTTTTTGCCCGTGCAGTGATGTGTGGACCGATCTTGCAGTGCGGCATTTCCCTTTCATATGTGGGAAACGGCCTATCTTGCCCCCCTTTGCTTGAAACATACCCACGGTCGGCAATAGCCTCGGACTTTTCTTGACGATGAGTGCCTACCTTGGGAAAGCGCAAAACGGTTTGGCCTACTGATCGCGAAGTCCGCCTGCGATTTATCCTGTTTGCCGTGATCGACGTGGCAAGTGCTCAAGGCGTCCCCGCCGACGTGCTATTGCCCGCCCACAAACTGCTGCGCGACGCACCGACAGAGGCGCAGTTGCGTGAAGCGCTCGCAAGTGTTCTGGCGTGTGACGAAATGCTTGGGTTCAGGTTTCCACAGGGCACGGAGGCGGATGATTTGCTGCGCTTGCTGGCGCCGACGGCCGATGAGACCCCTGCGGGGTTTATTTGAAGCGGGTTAGATCGTTTATTTCCTTACGATTGGTCTCAAGAGCGTAATCGCATATCTACAGCGACGTTTATCTGCCTATACAAGAGGTCAGCGGCGTCGCGACGTCGCTGGCTCTGTTATCGCAGCGTGCGCAGCTGTTCTGGTCAACTAAGCTTGTCCCCGAACAGCCAATCCTGCTGCTCTGCTGCCGTCTTGCGCCGCTGCCCGGCGTCTCTAGAATCGGCGCCAGAACTTAGCCATTTCCTGTCGATTACGGAGTTTCGAACATGATGAATGCAATGCAGATGCCGATGAACACCTCCATGCCAATGATGCCGATGATGATGGGCATGCCGATGATGATGGCCACCATGCACTGCGAAATGGCCGGCGACGCCATGATGTGCACCATGAAGCCCGCAGCCGGTATGGACATGGCTCAGTTCAAGACTAACGCCGAGATGATGGCGATGATGATGAACTGCGGCATGCCGATGATGATGCAGTGCGCCAACCTGTCGATGATGTGCCTGTCGGCCGACGCCATGAAGATGAACATGGAAATGCCGAACATGATGCCGATGATGGCCATGGGCATGTCGATGCCGATGATGAAGTGCATGATGGAATGCACCCTGATGGGCGACAGCCTGCAGTGCAAAATGATGCCGATGCCGGGCATGAGCATGGCCATGATGGAAAACTGCTGCATGCTGATGAACAAGCTGATGAATGACTGCGCCATGCCGATGATGATGAGCTGCAATGGCATGCCGATGATGTGCTGCACCTGCTGATAGCACCCGCAGACTAAAAAACGCCCCGATGATTCGGGGCGTTTTGCATTCAGTCCAGGCGTTCCGGGTAGGTGATCACTAAAAACGCCACCGCCTCGCTGTCCGCCGGGTTGCGGTAGCGGTGGGGCTGGTCGGCGTAGAACAGGATCGAATCGCCGGTGGAGAGCAGGTAGCGTTCTTCATTGACGCTGACTTCCAGCACGCCCTGTGCCACCACCAGGTTTTCCTGGATGCCCGGGCCATGGCCTGCGCAGACTTCCTCGCCGAGGGCGCGCAGGCGGATCTCGTAGAATTCGGACTGGCGGGCGGTGTCGTAGGGGAACAACGCGCGGCTGACAAACGCACCATCGGCACTCACCAGGCGCTTGCTCTGCTGCGCCGGCAACACCTCGACGCCTTCAAAGGCGCGGTCTTCCAGAAAGGCCGCCACTGACACCTTCAACCCCTTGGCAATTTTGCACAGCACCTTGATCGACGGCACGCTGCGGCCCGATTCGATCTGCGCCAGCATTGCCCGGCTGACGCCGCAGGCGCGCGCCAGCCCGTCCAGCGACAGGTGGCGTTTGCTGCGCAGGCGCTGCAGGTTCTGCGCAACACACAGGCTGGTGTCGTCGTCATCGGTGCCAGGTTTTGGAAGCGGTTCGGGTGACTCGGCAAGTACCTGCAGAAAATTCATCGGCCTTACGCCCGGCGCGTATCACTGGAGGGCGTCGCCTGGGCGGTCAACACGGCAAGCCCGGCACGTGCCGCGTACATCGCCCACATCAGCTCGGCCGCTGCACGCGCCTGGCGGCGCTTACGGTGGAGGGTGAAGTCGATGACGGTGGCAGATGTTTGCATGGGCGCGATCTCTTGGGGCCGGGGTGATTCACGTAGGTGACTCAGTGGCTCCACAGTACTGCGTGGCGGTTATTTCCTTAAATACTGAGTTTGCATGTGTTAATTCGATTTTGGACTTAACCAATACAAGCAGTCCGAACCTGTTGTGGGAAGGGTCTGGTCCGTTAATAAGGCGTGACTCGGTAAGCCTGCGTGGCTTCCCACCCCTGTTCGCGTGCTCGGCCCCGGCCTGTCTCGCCCCTACATTCCAAGGATCTGTCCATGCTGTTGCGCCAACCTCCGCTCCTTTTTGCCGCCTTGACCCTCAGTTCGCTGGCGCAGGCCGACGCCCTGCAATTGGCACCGGTCGAGGTCACCAGCAGCGAGGTCAGCGCAGGCGAAGTGGCCCAGGCGCAACTCAAAAGCGTGCCCGGTGGCACCAACTACATCGACATGAGCAGCGTGCAGCAGGGCCGGGTCAGCACCAATGAAGACGTGTTCAAGTACCAGGCCGGGGTGTACGCCAAGGCGGCCAACAATGAAGGCGTGAAGCTTTCGATACGCGGTTCGGGCTTGAACCGCAGCCCCGGTTCGCACGCCTCCGGCCTGTATGAAATGTTCGACGGTTTGCCGCTGACCGGCCCGGGCGGCACGCCCTACGAACTCAAGGACCCACTGTGGCAAAGCCGCGTCGAAGTGCTGCGCGGCGCCAATGGCTTTGACCAGGGCGCGCTGGCCTTGGGCGGGTCGGTGAATTACGTCACCCGCACGGGTTACGACGCACCCAACCTGCAAGTGCGTTATGAAGCAGGCAGTCGCGGTTATGCCCAGCGCGAGATCAGCTCCGGTCAGGTGCTGGGCGATGCCGACTATTACATCAGCCTCACCGACTCCGAATCCGATGGCTACCAGCACCAGAGCGCCGGTACCGGCAAGGGCATCGCCGCCAACTTCGGCTACCGTTTCAACCCGGACCTGGAAACGCGCTTCTATTTTCGCTACCGCGAAACCACCAATGACACCCCCGGCAAGCTGACGCGTGACCAGATCAGCCACGATCCAACGGCCGCCAACAGCCTCAACGCCGCCCGCGATTCCAAGCGTTTGCAGCCGGGTTCGACCTGGATCGCCAACAAAACCACCTTGCAGTTGGATGACAATTCCCGCGTTGAAGTCGGGCTGGCCTATCACGACTATCCGATGGACTTGCGCGAGGGCACCAATCGCCTGAAAGTCGCCTACACCGACGTCAGTGGCACGCTCAATTACATCCGCCAGGACCTGCTGTTCGGCCACGACAGCAAGACCACGATAGGGCTGCGCAGCACCCAGGCGATGCCGAATAACGGTGCTTCGGAATACGTGCGCACGCCTGCCGGCAACACGGCTATATACGCGCCCGGCACCAAGACCCGCGACTACAGCTATCTCGGCGCTGACACCGTGCTGCATGTCGGCAACGACTTGGAACTGGTTCCGGACCTATGGCTGACCACCGGCCTGGCCGCGATCTACACCCGCCGCGAAACCCAGGTCACTTATCCCGAAGGTCAGGCGCCGTTGAGCCAGCACGACTGGGATTACGCCCCGCGTATCGGCCTGCGCTATGACTTCACCGCGCAATTGCAGGTGTATGGCAACCTGAGTCGCTCGGTTGAGCCACCGCATGCGTGGTCGATGATCTGGGGTTCCAATAAATACTTTCCCAGCGGCAGCGGCCCGGCCACCGGCTTGCAGCGTGAAGGCGTGAGCCTGCGCAACCAGACCGCTACCACTGTGGAAGTCGGTGGCCGTGGCGAACAGTGGTTTGGCCAGTGGGACCTGGCGCTGTACCGCTCAGAAGTGCGTCACGAACTGCTCACCGTCGAAACTCAAGCGCAAACCGCCACCACCAACGCGATTGTCGCCGAGGCCAACGCCAGCCCCACCGTGCACCAGGGTGTGGAACTGAGCCTGCTCAGCCCGCTGTGGGAGGGCGGCGGCAATGGCCAGTTGGCCTTGCGCCAAACCTACACGTTCAGTGACTTCCACTACCGCGACGATGACCGCTTCGGCGACAACACCCTGCCGGGCATCCCCAAGCACTACTACCAGGCGCAGTTGCGCTACAGCCATCCGACGGGGTTCTACACCAGCCTCAACACCGAGCATTCCTCGCGTGTGGCGGTGGACTACGCCAATTCCTACTACGCGGCGGCCTACACCACCCTCGGCGCCACCTTCGGCTACGACGCGCCGAAGCAGGACTGGCAAGCATGGGTCGATGTGCGCAACCTCACCAACCGGCGCTACGCCAATACGGTCACCCCGGGTTATGACGACAAAGGCCTGGATGTGGCGCGGTCCACGCCGGCAGACGGGCGAGGCATTTTTACCGGCGTGTCGTGGAGTTGGCGTTAAGCAACCGTGTGGGGAGCAGACTTACTGTGAAGCGCGGGTTTACCGTGGAGCGCGGGTTTGTTGACGGCGGGCGGGCCTGTTGTGGCGAGCGGGCTTGCCCCGCGTTGGGCTGCGCAGCAGCCCCAAAACCAGCTAATGCGTTCTAACTGTAAAAAACGCGGTGACCTTACTGGGGCCGCTACGCGCCCCAACGCGGGGCAAGCCCGCTCGCCACAACAATCCCATTGGCCACAACAAGCCCAGTCGCCACAACAAGCCCGCTCGCCACAACTACCAGCATGGAAGCCCGAAAAGCAGCAGACCTGAGCCCCCTTGCCCTCATACCGTTTTGCTGGCATTGTTCGCGCAATTGGTAATATTTCCCATTTGAGAAGTTTTTGCGCATGCATGACATTCCGGCCGCGCCGGGCGATGGCGCCCGTCAGCAGACCCTCACGGCAATGTACCGCGAGCACCACGGCTGGTTGCACGGCTGGCTGCGCAAAAAACTCGGGTGTTCGCAGCACGCCGCGGACCTCGCCCACGACGCGTTCATCCGCGTCCTGATGCTGGCCGAACCCCACAACATCAAGGAACCGCGGGCTTTTCTGGCCACCACCGCCGGGCGTTTGCTGATTGATGGTGCGCGGCGCCGCCGCATCGAAAGGGCCTATACGCAAGCCCTGGTGATTCAGTGCGAAGACGCCGGCATGCCCGATCCGGCGGCAATCCACGTGGCGTTGCAGGCGCTGGAACGCATCGCCGAGATGCTCGCCGGCTTGCCCGCCAAGACCCGCGAAGCCTTTCTGTTAAGCCGCCTCGACGGGCTGACTTACAGCGAAATCGCCAGCTGCCTGGACGTGTCGCCCAGTACCGTCAAAAATTACATTTCCACGGCGCTGGTGCATTGCTACCACAGCCTGCACGCGGCGGACCCGCTGTCGTGAGCACTGAACACATCATCCAGCAAGCGGCGAACTGGTTGACGCGCCTGCACGACGAAGACGTCAGCGACGCCGACCGTCAGGCCTTCAACACCTGGTGCCAGGCCGACCCGCGCCATGCCGTCGCCATCGACCGCATGCGTGCGCTGTGGGGCAATTTCGACGCCGTGCCCGCGCGCCCGGCGCGCATCGCCCTCAACCGTGCTTTCGCCCCACAACGCTCGCGGGGTGCGCAGGTGCTGGGTTTACTCGGCGTATTACTCTGCGGCTGGGTCGGTGTGGAGCGCGCGCCAGTGTGGATGGCCGACCAGCGCACCGGTGTCGGCGAACGCCGTCAGGTCGCGCTCGAGGACGGCAGCCGCTTGCAGCTCAACAGCAACTCGGCCGTGGACGTGAAATTCGACGGGCACCAACGCGTGATTCAGTTGCTGCAAGGCGAGCTATGGGTCGAGGTGGCCAAGGATGCGCAACGGCCATTCGTGGTGCGCACCGATCAAGGCACGGCCACCGCCCTGGGCACCCGCTACCTGGTCAAGCGCGCCGCGGACGGCACCACCGTGGTCACGGTGATCGAGTCCAGCGTGGCGGTCAAAGGCGAGGGCGCAGAAGGCGTCAAGGTCGCAGCCGGCCAGCGCACGGTGCTTGCCCATGGCCGCGCCCAGTCGCCGCAGGCGATTGGCAACACCGACCCGGACGCCTGGACGCGTGGCCTGCTCAAAGTCAATGACCAGCCCTTGAGCGAGGTGCTGCAAACCCTCGCCAACTACCGCCATGGCCTGGTGCGGTTTGACCCACAGGCCCTGCAAAACCTGCGGGTGTCCGGCGTGTTCAAGCTCGACGACACCGCGGCGGCGCTCGCGGCATTGGCCGACAACCTGCCGATCAAGGTGGAGTACTTCACGGACTTGCTGGTGGTGGTCAAGCCGCGTTAAGTCAAGGCTCATGTTGGCGCAGGCGCTTGTACAGCGTGTTGCGACTGACGCCCAACTCCCGCGCCAGGTGGGAAATATTGCCGCCAGCGGCCTTCAAGCGTTGCGTGAGGTCGATGCCATCTTCCACATCCTCGCTGGCAGGCAACGGCGCTGGCACGTTCAAATCCACAAAAAAATCATCCGGCAGATGCTCGGGGCGCACCGGCTGCTCCTCGGCCATGGCCAGTGCTACCTGCAACACGCTGCTGACCTGGCGCAAATTGCCCGGCCACGGGTGTTGCTCGAACAACGCCAGCACCTCGGCACTCAGCCCGGCCCATTGAGTTGGCTCGCGGTGCTGCTGCCACAACTGCTGGAACAACGCCTGCTTGTCGGTGCGCTCGCGCAACGGCGGCAGCTCCAGGGTCAGGCCGCCGATGCGGTAGTACAAATCCTCGCGAAAGCGCCCGGCCTGCACCCATTCGCGCAACGCGCGGTTGGTGGCGGAGATGATCCGCAAGTCCACCGGGAACAGCTCGCTGCTGCCCACCGGCTGCACGCAGCGCTCCTGCAGCACCCGCAGCAAACGGGCCTGGGTCGGCAGCGGCATGTCGCCGATCTCATCCAGAAACAACGTGCCTTTGTCCGCCTTGCGAATCAGGCCGATGCTGCCTTTTTGATTGGCGCCGGTGAAGGCGCCTTTTTCATAGCCAAACAACTCTGACTCGACCAACTCCGCCGGAATCGCCGCACAGTTCACCGCGATAAACGCCTGCGCGCTGCGCGAGCTGGCCTGGTGCAGGGCTTTGACGAACACCTCTTTGCCGACGCCGGTTTCGCCGTGGATCAGCAACGGAATGTCTTTTTCCAGCAGACGCTCGGCCTGGCGCACGGCTTTTTCCACACGCGCATCGCCAAAGTGCAGGGTCTTGAGGTTGATCGCGGTCGGCTTCAGCTCGGCAGGCTTGCCCGGCTTGGGCTCACTGAAGACCCGCGCCTGCACCGGCATCTTCTTGGGCCGCTTCAATAAACACTGAAACCGGTTGCGTCCCGCCGCCTGCAGCGAGAACGGCAAGCCTTCCGGCTGGTTCAACAACTCCAGCAACGAGACCTTGAACAAACTGTCGATCAGCACCCGCGACAAACTGATGCCCAGCAAATTGTCCGCCCGGCGGTTGGCCGACAGCACTTGCCCGCTCTCATCAAAAATCAGCAGGCCGGCCCACTGACTGTCGAGGTTGTTCAGGCCGGTGTTGAAGGTCAGCTGAAAATGCTCGCCGCGAAACAGGTTGAGGATCAGCCGATTTTCCACGGTCTGGCTCATCATCTTGACCATGCCCAGGGTGTGGGAGGGCGGCAGATAGCTGTCGCTGGACACATCCAGCACCGCGATGATTTCGCGCTGGGCATCGAAGATCGGCGCCGCCGAGCCGGTCATGAAGCGGTTGGCCTTGAGGAAGTGTTCGTCGTGCTCGATATGCACCGCCTGGGCACAGGCCAGTGCGGTGCCGATGGCATTGGTGCCGCTGCTGCGCTCCCTCCAGCTGGCACCGGCGCTGAAACCGCGCGCCAGTTTCGGCTCGATAAAGCGCTGGGTGCCCCACGAGGTCAAGACCTGGCCCTGATTGTCGGCCAGCATGATCAGGCAGTTGGAGTTGCTCAGGATGTTTTCGTAATAGGGCAGCACTTCCTGGTGAGTGGTCTGCACCAGCGAATGCTGGCTTTCCAGCAATTGGCTGATGCCCTCGGCGGGCAGTTGGTCGAAGCTGGGCGTGCTCTGGTGATCCAGGCCAAACGCGCGGCAGCGGCGCCAGGAATCCTGGATGAGGGTGTCGTGAGCCAAGGGTTCGGCCATGGGGGCGACCTTCTTTTTTATTGTTATGGGCGTGCACAATCGGGCTGAAGAAACAGGGCCGAAATGTGGGAGCGGGCTTGCTCGCGAATGCGGTGGGTCAGCCAATACCGATGCCGACTGTTCTACCGCATTCGCGAGCAAGCCCGCTCCCACCTTGAATCTGTGTCGCCCATCAATTGTTGTTCAGAACTGTTCATTGTCAACCCGCCCGTTGTTCAGTTGTTCAGCCCCAATTGTTCACTTCTGTTGATGCCTGAACAGCCGATCGGGTCCATGTCCTTACAGATCAATCACCTGCCAGTTCTGGCACGAAACTCGCTCTGGGCTCTGGTCGAACGTATTGCCAGATTCATTCCAATAATAAAAAAGGGCGTGTCATGTCATTGACCCTGGAACATGTCTCCCGCGTCGTCGAAGGCCAGACCTGGATCGACGACGCCAACCTGCGTTTCGAAGCCGGTTCCTTCAATGTCTTGCTGGGCCGCACCCTGTCCGGCAAGACCAGCCTGATGCGCCTGATGGCCGGCCTGGACAAGCCCGACAGCGGCCGCATCCTGATGAACGGCGTAGACGTCACGCACAAGCCGGTGCGCCTGCGCAACGTGTCGATGGTCTATCAGCAGTTCATCAATTACCCGACCATGACCGTGTTCGAAAACATCGCCTCGCCGTTGCGCCAGACCGGTGTGTCCAACGAGCTGATCCAGAGCAAGGTGCTCGAAACCGCGAAAATGCTGCGCATCGAGAAATTCCTCCAGCGCCATCCGTTGGAGTTGTCCGGTGGCCAGCAGCAACGCACGGCCATGGCCCGCGCGCTGGTCAAAGACGCCGAGTTGATCCTGTTCGATGAGCCGCTGGTGAACCTGGACTACAAACTGCGCGAAGAACTGCGTCAGGAAATGCGCGAGCTGTTCAAGGCCCGCCACACCATCGCCATCTACGCCACCACCGAACCCAACGAAGCCCTGGCCCTTGGCGGCACCACCACGATTCTGCATGAGGGCCGGGTGATCCAGAGTGGCAAGGCTGCCGAGGTGTACCACCAGCCGCAGACCGTGCTGGCTGCCGAATTGTTTTCCGAGCCGCCGATCAACCTGATGCCGGGGCGTATCAGCGGCAATGAAGTCAGCTTCGCCAATTTTGTGCACTTCCCGCTCAACGTCGACCTGCGCCCCATCGGCGAGGGCGAGTTCCGCTTTGGCGTGCGCCCCAGCCATATCAGCCTGGTGCCGAGTAACGACGATGACCTGGAACTGGCCGTGACCGTGGAAGTGGCCGAAATCAGCGGCTCGGAAACCTTCCTGCACGTGCGCAGTGAGCATTTCCTTCTGGTGCTGCACCTGCCGGGCGTGCACGAGTACGACGTCGATGCGCCGATCCGCGTGTACATCCCCACCCATAAACTGTTTGTGTTCGATGGCCAGGGCCGCTTGGTCCAGGCCCCCGGGCGCCGCGTAGCGAGGGTTGCCTGATGGCCGAGATCCATTTGCAGAACCTCGCGCACAGCTACAACCCTACACCCGCCGGCCCTGAAGACTACGCGATTCGGGAAATGAACCACGTGTGGGAGCAGGGCGGTGCCTACGCTTTGCTCGGGCCTTCCGGGTGCGGCAAGTCGACCTTGCTGAATATCATCTCTGGCCTGCTCAACCCTTCGGAGGGCCAGGTGCTGTTCGACCACAAGGTGGTCAACGAACTCACCCCGGAACGCCGCAATATCGCCCAGGTGTTCCAGTTCCCTGTGGTGTACGACACCATGACGGTGTTCGACAACCTGGCCTTTCCGCTGCGCAACCAGGGCATGCCCGAGGCGAAAATTCACAGCAAGGTGCAGGAAATTGCCGAAGTCCTCGACCTGCAAACCCTGTTGAACAAAAAGGCGCGCAACCTTACTGCCGATGAAAAGCAGAAGGTCTCCATGGGCCGTGGCCTGGTGCGTGACGACGTGTCGGCAATCCTGTTCGACGAGCCGCTGACGGTGATCGACCCGCACCTGAAGTGGAAACTGCGGCGCAAGCTCAAGCAGATCCACGAGCAGTTCAATATCACCATGGTCTACGTGACCCACGACCAGCTTGAAGCCTCGACCTTTGCCGACAAAATCGCGGTGATGTACGGCGGGCAGATCGTGCAATTCGGCACCCCGCGCGAGTTGTTTGAGCGGCCGAGCCACACGTTCGTCGGCTATTTCATTGGCAGCCCCGGCATGAACCTGATTGAAGTGCAGGCCGAGGCGGGCGGCGTGCGTTTTGCCGGCACGCTGCTGCCGTTGCCCGAGGCGATGCAGCAGCGCATCCGCGAGACCGATTGCCAGAAGCTGCAGGTGGGGATCCGCCCGGAATTTATCCACGTGTGGGACGAGTACAACCCTGACGCGCTGCAGGCCGACGTCACCCATGTCGAAGACCTTGGCACCTACAAGATCATGACCCTCAACCTTGACGGCGCGCCGTTGAAAGTACGCCTGGCCGAAGACAAACCGGTGCCCCAGGGCAGCGCCTCGATCAGCTTCCCGGCGCAGTGGCTGATGGTCTACGCCAATGATTACCTGCTGGAGGTGCAGCCATGAACAAGGTGCAGAACAACAAGGCCTGGTGGCTGGTGTTGCCGGTGTTTCTGTTGGTGGCGTTCAGTGCGGTGATCCCGATGATGACCGTGGTCAACTACTCGGTGCAGGATATTTTCGACCAGTCCAGCCGCTACTTTGTCGGCGCCGACTGGTATAAGCAGGTGCTGCTCGACCCGCGCTTGCATGACTCCTTGCTGCGCCAGTTCATCTACTCGGCCTGCGTGCTGCTGATCGAAATCCCGCTGGGTATCGCCATCGCCCTGACCATGCCGACCAAAGGCCGCTGGTCGTCGCTGGTGCTGATCATTCTGGCGATTCCGCTGCTGATTCCGTGGAACGTGGTGGGCACCATCTGGCAGATCTTCGGCCGTGCCGACATCGGTTTGCTCGGTTCAACCCTCAACGCCATGGGCATCAACTACAACTACGCGGCCAACACCATGGACGCCTGGGTCACGGTGCTGGTGATGGACGTGTGGCACTGGACCTCGCTGGTGGCGTTGCTGTGTTACTCGGGGCTGCGGGCGATTCCGGACGTGTACTACCAGGCCGCGCGGATTGATCGGGCATCGGCCTGGGCGGTGTTCCGACATATCCAGTTGCCGAAGCTGAAAAGCGTGCTGCTGATCGCGGTGATGCTGCGGTTCATGGACAGCTTCATGATCTACACCGAGCCCTTCGTGCTCACGGGCGGCGGGCCGGGTAACGCCACCACCTTCCTCAGTCAGACGCTGACCCAGATGGCTGTCGGCCAATTCGACCTGGGCCCGGCGGCGGCGTTTTCCCTGGTGTATTTCCTGATCATTTTGTTGGTGTCCTGGCTGTTCTACACCGCCATGACCCACTCCGACGCCAACCGCTGAGGCCGCCAGCATGAGCAAACGCAAGCTGATACCGCTGCTGATCTACATCCTGTTCCTGCTGGTGCCGATCTACTGGCTGCTGAACATGTCCTTCAAGAGCAACACCGAAATCCTCGGCGGGCTGACCCTGTTTCCGCAGGCTTTCACCCTGGCCAACTACAAAGTGATCTTCACCGACCCGAGCTGGTACACCGGCTATATCAACTCACTGTATTACGTGAGCCTGAACACGGTGATTTCCCTGAGCGTGGCGCTGCCGGCGGCCTACGCCTTCTCACGCTACCGCTTCCTGGGCGACAAGCACCTGTTCTTCTGGCTGCTGACCAACCGCATGGCACCGCCGGCGGTGTTTTTGCTGCCGTTTTTCCAGCTGTATTCGTCCATCGGCCTGTTCGACACGCACATCGCCGTGGCCCTGGCGCATTGCCTGTTCAACGTGCCGTTGGCGGTGTGGATTCTGGAAGGCTTCATGTCCGGCGTGCCCAAGGAAATCGACGAAACCGCCTACATCGACGGCTACAGCTTTCCCAAGTTTTTCGTGAAGATTTTTATCCCGCTGATCGGCTCCGGCATCGGGGTAACCGCGTTTTTCTGCTTCATGTTTTCCTGGGTCGAGCTGTTGCTGGCGCGCACGCTGACCTCGGTCAACGCCAAGCCCATCGCGGCGGTGATGACCCGCACGGTCTCGGCTTCGGGTATCGATTGGGGCGTGCTGGCGGCGGCGGGGGTGTTGACCATCCTGCCCGGCATGCTGGTGATCTGGTTTGTTCGCAACCACGTGGCCAAGGGCTTTGCCCTGGGCCGGGTCTGAGGAGTCGATGATGGAATGGATGGCCTGGACCACTCCCACCGCGTTGTTCTTTGCGGCCATTGGCGTGCTGCTGGTGGGCATGACCACCTGGGAACTGCGCTCGCCGAGCATCCCTCGGCGCGGTTTTTTACCGATCAGCACCACCCGTGGTGATCGCCTGTTTATCGGTCTTCTCGGCAGCGCCTACCTGCATTTACTGGTAATCGGCGTTACCGACTGGAGCATCTGGGTGGCGTCCGCGCTGTCCCTGGTATGGCTGTTGAGTGTGATGCGTTGGGGCTAGTGCCCTTGTGAATAAACCACCAGGAGGTCTCTATGTTGAATAAAAACAATAAGCTGCGACATAGCATTTCATTGGCCGCCGTACTGGCCCTCAGCGGTTTGAGCGCCACGGCCTGGGCCGATGCGTATGAAGACGCGGCGAAAAAATGGATCGGCAGCGAGTTCAAACCGTCAACCCTCACCCAAGACCAGCAGCTCGAAGAGTTGAAGTGGTTTATCAAGGCGGCAGAACCGTTTCGTGGGATGAAGATCAATGTGGTGTCGGAAACCCTCACCACCCACGAGTACGAATCCAAGGTGCTGGCCAAGGCCTTCAGCGAAATCACCGGCATCAAGCTGACCCACGACCTGCTGCAGGAAGGCGACGTAGTGGAAAAGCTGCAAACCCAGATGCAGTCCGACAAGAACATCTATGACGGCTGGGTCAACGATTCCGACTTGATCGGCACGCACTTTCGCTATGGCAAGACAGAGTCGATCACTGACCTGATGGCCAACGAAGGCAAGGACTTCACCTCGCCGACCCTGGACATCAAGGACTTTATCGGCATCTCGTTCACCACCGCGCCGGACGGCAAAATTTACCAACTGCCCGACCAGCAGTTCGCCAACCTCTACTGGTTCCGCGCCGACTGGTTCGAGCGGCCGGAGCTGAAAGCCAAGTTCAAGGAAAAATACGGCTACGACCTCGGCGTACCGGTGAACTGGTCGGCCTATGAAGACATCGCCAAATTCTTCAGTGAAGACGTCAAGGAAATCGACGGCAAACGTATTTATGGGCACATGGACTACGGCAAAAAAGACCCGTCACTGGGCTGGCGTTTCACCGATGCCTGGTTCTCCATGGCCGGCGGCGGCGACAAGGGCCTGCCCAACGGCTTGCCGGTGGACGAGTGGGGCATTCGCGTGGAGGACTGCCACCCGGTGGGCTCCAGCGTGACCCGCGGCGGCGACACCAACGGCCCGGCCGCGGTGTACGCGACGCAGAAATACGTGGACTGGATGAAAGCCTATGCGCCACCCGAAGCGGCGGGCATGACCTTCTCCGAATCCGGGCCGGTGCCGTCCCAGGGCAACATCGCCCAGCAGATCTTCTGGTACACCGCGTTTACCGCCGACATGACCAAGCCTGGCCTGCCGGTGGTGAATGCCGACGGCACGCCGAAATGGCGCATGGCCCCATCGCCGGTCGGACCTTATTGGGAAAAGGGCATGAAGAAGGGCTATCAGGACGTGGGCTCCTGGACTTTCCTCAAGTCGACGCCTGAGAAGCAGAAACTCGCGGCCTGGCTCTACGCGCAGTTCGTGACCTCGAAAACCGTCTCGCTGAAAAAAACCATTGTTGGCCTGACGCCGATTCGTGAGTCCGACATCAACTCCCAGGCCATGACCGACCTGGCGCCCAAACTCGGTGGCCTGGTGGAGTTCTACCGCAGCCCGGCACGGGTCGAGTGGACCCCGACCGGCACCAACGTGCCGGACTACCCGCGCCTGGCGCAACTGTGGTGGAGCAACATCGCCGCTGCCGCCAGCGGCGAGAAAACCCCGCAGCAGGCGCTGGACAACCTGGCCAAGGAGCAGGACGCGATCATGACGCGCCTGGAACGCTCCAACGTGCAGCCGATATGCGGCCCGAAAATGAACCCCGAGCGTGATGCCCAATACTGGTTCGACCAGCCCGGCGCGCCGAAGCCGAAACTGGCCAATGAGAAACCCAAAGGCGAAACCGTGAGCTACAACGACCTGCTCAAGTCGTGGGAGGCAGCGCGTAAGTAACACAGCATCCGTGGCAAGCGGGCCTACGTGGCGAGCGGGCTTGCCCCGCGCTGGGTTGCGAAGCAGCCCCAAAACCTGACGACCGAGTACTGTCTGGATGAACTCGGCGTCTTGATTGGGGCTGCTGCGCAGCCCAGCGCGGGGCAAGCCCGCTCGCCACATCAAGCCCGCTCTTCACAATGGGCCGTTCAGCACACTGATTTTGTGCCTACTGACACCCCCTGTTTGCCGCCAAAATCCGCGCCGTGTCCCGCGCGGGCGGCAGCCCGAACACCCGCGCATAGTCGCGGCTGAACTGGGTCGCGCTTTCGTACCCCACCGCAAACGCCGCGCCGGTCACACTGCTCGCCGTGGCCAGCATCAGCGTGCGCGCCTGCAGCAAGCGCACGCGCTTCTGATACTGCAACGGGCTCAGGTTGGTCACCGCCTTGAAGTGGCGATGAAACGCCGAAACGCTCATCGCCGCCTTGTGTGCCAGCGCCTCCACGCGAATCGGTTCGGCAAAATCCTGGCGAATCCATTGGATGGCCTGGTTGACTCGCGCCATGGCAGTGTCCGGCGCGGCGATGTCGCGCAACATCCAGCCATGGGGGCCTTGCAGTACGTGGAAGAGAATCTCCCGTTCGTAAGCAGGCGCCAGTGCCGCAATCGCTACCGGGTCGCCCATCAGGCGCAGCATGCGCACCCACGCGTCCATCAATGCCGGCGTTACCGTCGCCACCGAGAAGCCGGCTTCCTGCGCACGGCGTGCAGTGGGCGCAGGCAGGTCGTTGAGCAGGGTGGTCAGCAGCGTCGGGTCCAGGCTCAGGCTGACCGCCAGGTAGGGCTCGCCGCTGCTCGCCGGGTGCACTTTGCCCACGGCCGGCAACTCGATGGACATCACAAAGTATGTCGCCGGGTCGTAGTGCAGCGTGCGGTCGCCCACGGTCATGCTTTTACTGCCCTGCAGGATCAGGTTGATCATTGGCTCATACACCGCCGCCAGCCGGTGTTCCGGGATCGCGCCCTGAACCATCGCCACACGCGGGATACCGGTCTCGGTGCGGCGGTTTTCGGCCTTGGCGGCCAGGACGCGCAGTTCGATCAATTGATTATTCATAGCCGCCATGCTGTGCCTTCCTGCGAACCGCGCGCAAGCAAAAAGCAGAAACAGGCAAGATTGGAGTAGGAACGGCTGCGCTGACGGGGAGGGCGATGGCTACTGTAGCCACTCAATTTTTCACGCGTGGAGCAGCTCATGAGCGTCATCGTAATCACCGGAGGCAGTCGTGGGATTGGTGCCAGTACCGCCGAGCTGTGTGCCCGTCAGGGCCATGGCGTGATCCTCACCTACCATCACCATCCTGAAGCGGCGCACGCAGTGGTGCAGCGCATTGAGTCCGCCGGCGGCAAAGCCGTTGCCTTGGCGTTGGACGTGGCAGACGTCAGCGTTTTCGCGGCATTTCGTGAGACGGTGCTGCATACGTTGCAGGCCACCTGGGGTACCCAGCGCCTCAGCGGGCTGGTGAACAACGCCGGCTACGGCCTGTTCAGCCCTTTCGAATCGGTGAGCGAGGCGCAGTTCGACGGCCTGTTCAACGTGCACCTCAAGGGCCCGTTTTTTCTCACCCAAACCCTGTTGTCGTTGCTGGAGGACCACGCCAGTATCGTCAACCTCACCAGTGCCACCACCCGCGTGGCCACGGCGGGCGTTGCGCCTTATGCCGCCTTCAAGGGCGGCCTGGACGTACTCACTCGCTACATGGCCAAGGAGTTCGGCGAGCGCCGCATCCGCGCCAATGCGGTGTCCCCCGGCGCGATCCGCACCGAGCTTGGGGGCGGCTTGAACGATGAGTTCGAAGCCCAGTTGGCTGCGCAAACCGCCCTCGGCCGAGTTGGCGAACCCCAAGACGTGGCACGGGTCATCGCCATGCTGCTGTCGCAGGAAGGCCGTTGGATCAATGCACAGACCCTTGAGGTCGCGGGTGGCTACATCATTTGAATTGTGAGGTCACACATGCTGGATCATCTGTTTATCTCGGTCAGCGACATCCGCCGCTCGGTCCGTTTCTATGAAGGGGCGTTGGCGCCGCTGGGCATCACCACACGGTTTGACTACGACGGCAAGGACGGTCCCCCCGGCCATCCCGACCTCAAGGGCTTTGGTGCCAACGGGCGGATGTTCTTCTGGCTGCGCGAAGGCGTGGTCGACGGGCGTGCGGTGCATGTAGGCTTTGTCGCCAATAGCTGTCAGGAGGTCGAAAAGGCCTACGCGGCTGCACTGGAACACGGCGCCACCGACAACGGCGCACCCGGTGCGCGCATGCACTACGACCCCAACTACTACGCCGCCAACGTGGTCGACCCGGACGGGTACAGCCTGGAGTTCGTCTACAAGAACTGGCAGCACGTTTGATAGCCCCTGGCGCCTCTCGGGCGGTGCCGGATAACCGCTGATCCGCAGCCTCGCAATGCCGATTGAATTTTCCCCACAGCCGGATGCTCTGCACTTTAGAAGCGCGCGTTTTGAGCGCTCTTGCGGGGCTTTCTGGTGAGAAAGCCGAGTAGTATCGGACTTTGTGGAAACTGCCATCATGACGCTTTTTACAGCGCTGTCGGGCCAACCGGCCACCCTGACTGACTCGGCCGACGGCCGCCATCAACGCGTGTACCAGCAGTTGTACAACGAGGCGCAGGGTTGCGAGGCGCTAGCACGGGAATTCTTGCTGGCGCAATTGGCCCAGGTGCAGGACGTGCCCTGCGAATTGCCCGACACGCCCGAACAATTGCCTGCGTGGGTCGAGCAGCGCTGCGCCACCGTGGCCCGCGACTACGCCGACTACCTTGAGCAACGCCAGCAGGGTCAGCCACGGCGCTACTTCCAGAACAAGGCTCACGCGTTGTACGTGTTGCAATGCGTGGCGCCGACCAAACAGGTCGATGGCGCCTGGCTGTACGGGTTAGTGCGCTATTGGCAGGACCAGCGCTTCGATGGGCTGCTGACCACCTACCTCGAAGAACTGGGCGACGGCGAAGCCGCGCAGAACCATGTGGTGATCTATCGCAAGCTGCTCAGCGAGCACGATGCCGATAGCGAAGCCGGCGTCAAGGATGACGACTACCTGCAAGGCGCCTTGCAACTGGCGCTGGGCCTGTGTGCCGAGGAGTTTCTGCCGGAAGTGATCGGTTACAACCTGGGCTATGAGCAATTACCCCTGCACCTGCTGATCACCTCGTACGAGCTGAGCGAGCTGGGCATCGATCCTTATTACTTCACCCTCCACGTCACCATCGACAACGCCAGCAGCGGCCACGCGGGCAAGGCCGCGCAGTCGGTGTTGAACCTGCTGCCGCTGGGCGAGGGCAGGGAGCAGTTCTACCGCCGCGTGGCCCGCGGTTATCAGCTCAATGACCTCGGGCCGGGCACCACGGCCGTGATCGAACGCTTCAACCTGCAGGAGGAAGTCGTGGCCATGCTTGAGCGTAAGCGCACGTATGGCCAGCACATGCATTCCGATTACTGCCGCTTCGAGGGCAAAACCGTCAATCAATGGCTGGCGCAGCCTGGGCAGATCGCTGAGTTCCTCCAGGCGCTGCAAGACAAAGGCTGGATCAAGCGCAACCAGGACCCTGCCGACAGCCGTTTCTGGCAACTGATCGAGGGCGCCGGTGCGGCGATGTTCGGGGTGTTCAGCGGCGCTGAAAAGCAGCTGCTGCACGACTGGATTGCCGGTGACTGGGTCAGCGGCGAGCGCGTGCCGCCTGCACGGCCGGGGCGCGGCAGCCGTTTTTCCCGGGAGCAGCACCGCCCGGCCGATCCGGACACCCAGGCGCTGGTTGAATCACTGTGCAAGCTGCCCGATGAACAGCAGCTCAATGCGCTGATCCCGTGGATGTCGGCGCGGCGCCATTGCGCTCCGGCCGGGCTTTACGCGACGCGGCGCTTTATCCAACTGCGCGCGCGTCTGCGCTGAGGAGGGTCGTTCATGTCTGCACAGCAGCTCGTCGATCGCACTTTGTTGAACCTGGGCCGCGGATTGAAAGAGAACGGCTACCGGTTTATCACGCCGACGCCCCTGACCCATGAACGGGTCTGCCAGCGCCTGGCAACGCCGCTGGCGATGACCATGCGCGATGTGTTCGGCTGGTCGCTGCCATTTGATAACGCGTTGTTGCCAGAGGCCTTTCGCGAGGAATTGCAGCAAGCGCAGGTGATCGAAAAACACGACGCCCTGTGGCGCAGCACCGTGCGCTGGTCGAGCCTGGACGAATTGCTGTTCGCCCACTCGCCGTACCCGACCACACAGGCCGACGCTGTGTTTTTCGGACCCGACAGCTACCGGTTTGCCCACGTGATCCAAGCCTATCTGCAACAGCGTTTCGACCCTGTGCGGCGGGCGGTCGACATCGGTTGCGGCGCGGGTGTCGGTGCATTGGTCATCGCCCGCGCCCGGCCTGACGCTGACGTGCTGGCGTTGGACATCAACCCCCGCGCCCTGCGCATGACGGCAGTGAATGCCGAGCTGGCGGGCCTGGCGAATGTCAGCGCCTACCACAGCGACATACTGGCCAGCGTCGACGGTGAATTCGACCTGATCGTTGCCAATCCGCCCTATATGAATGACCCGCATCAGCGCGCCTACCGCCACGGTGGCGGTGCCTTGGGCGCGCAGTTGTCGGTGCGTATCGTCAGCGAGTCCCGCGAGCGCCTGGCCCTTGGCGGCAGCCTGGTGCTCTACACGGGCGTGGCGATGGTGGCCGGTGCCGATCCCTTTCTGGAGGCGATCAAACCGCTGGTGGCCAGCGCTGACTATGGCTGGACCTACCGCGAAATCGACCCTGACGTCTTTGGCGAAGAGCTTGAAAAACCCGGCTATGAGGGCGTCGAGCGAATCGCCGTGGTGGCGCTCACCGTCACCCGGCTGCGCTGAAGCTTGGCGCGCGTCGGCGGCGACCACTGATCGGCTGTGGCCATACTTCGACGGAACACTTGCAGCCACCGCGCACCTTAATCAATAACCCTCTCAACACCCTCTCAAGAACAGGAGTGCAGAGCATGCGAGCGATGACTTTCCAGGGCGCGCACAAAGTGCAGGTCGATACGGTGCCCGATCCGATCATTGAGCAACCCGACGACATTATTTTGCGCGTCACCGCCACCGCCATTTGCGGCTCGGACTTGCACCTGTACCGCGGCAAGATCCCGACCGTCGAGCACGGCGACATCTTTGGCCATGAGTTCATGGGCATCGTCGAGGAAACCGGGCCGGCGGTGACAGCCGTGCAGCGCGGCGACCGCGTGGTGATTCCGTTCGTGATTGCCTGTGGCGACTGCTTCTTCTGCCAACTGCAACAATTTGCCGCCTGCGAAACCACCAATGACGGGCGTGGCGCGATCCTGAATAAAAAGGCAATCCCGCCGGGTGCCGCGTTGTTCGGCTACAGCCGTCTGTATGGTGGCATTCCCGGCGGCCAGGCCGAGCTGGTGCGGGTGCCGAAAGCCAACACCGGGCCCTTCAAGGTGCCTGGGCTGCTGGCGGATGAAAAGGTCCTGTTCCTCTCGGACATCCTGCCGACGGCCTGGCAGGCGGTGACCAACGCCGGCATCGGCAAGGGCTCCAGCGTTGCGATCTACGGCGCCGGCCCGGTAGGCCTGCTCAGCGCGGCGTGCGCGCAGATGCTTGGCGCCGAGCAGATCTTCATGGTCGATGACCATCCCTATCGCTTGGCCTATGCGCAAAAAATGTACGGGGTGATCCCGATCAACTTCGAAGAAGATGACGACCCCGCCGACACCATCATTCGCCAGACCGCCGGCATGCGCGGGGTCGATGGCGTGGTGGACGCCGTCGGGTTCGAAGCCAAGGGCAGCACCACCGAGACCATCCTCACCACGCTCAAGATCGAAGGCAGCAGCGGCAAGGCCTTGCGCCAGTGCATCGCCGCCGTGCGCCGTGGCGGGGTGGTCAGCGTGGCCGGGGTGTATGCCGGGTTTATTCACGGGTTCATGTTTGGCGACGCGTTCGACAAGGGGCTGACGTTCAAGATGGGCCAGACCCATGTGCATCGCTTCCTGCCGCAATTGCTTGAGCACATCGAGCTGGGGCATCTGAACCCCGAGGCGATCGTCACGCATCGGTTGTCGCTGGAGCAAGCTGCGCGCGGCTATGAGCTGTTTGACAAGGCCGAGGAGGAGTGCCGCAAGGTGATCCTGCTGCCGGGCATGGATGAGCGGCCGATTGTCGAACCGCTGGAAGAAGTGACGCCCGATCTACGCCTGCAGGGCGTTCCAGGCTTCTAAACCAAACGCAGCGCAAACCGGGAGGGGGCAAGCCCCTCCCGCATTCACGTCAGGCTGACGCCTGCGGTTGGATCTGCAGCACGCCGTCCACGTCCTTGACCAGCCCACTGGCCACAAACAACGGCGCCACGCGCTTGTGCAATTGCGGCTCGACGAACTCCTTGACCGTGTCCAGCGCCAGCTCGCCACTGAGCGGAAGCTCGGCCTTGGTGTACGACAACCAGGCTTTTTTCAGCATCGTCAGCACATCACTGCCCGCAGTCGAGGCAAAGCGGCGGTGGCTGGGTTTGCCGTCGAAGTTGAAGCTGTGCTGGTACGCGTAGCCGGTTTCGTCACCGTTGCTGGCGGCGCAGCGTACGCAGGTGCATGGGCCGTCGCCGAACGCGCTGCGCAGGTAGGCGTTGAAGTCCACCACGGGCTTGAGTGACAGGCGCTTATCCACCTCGAACAGGTCCCCGGTCATTTTATCGTCAGTGTTCAACGTCCATTTCCTCGCAGGTCGGCAGGTGCATTTCAAAGCGCGGCACAATACCAGCCGAGCGGCGCCCATGGGGATTTTTTGCGCGAAAGGTACTCGCTTCAGTGTCGACGTCCATTCGCCAATAGCCTTGTTAGAGTTTCCCCAATCAACCTCCACGGGACACTCATATGCGCACTCACACTTCTATCTATAACCACGGCGTGGCCTGGGAAGAGGGCAACAGCGTCAGTCAAGGCTACAGCGTCAACGGTACGATTTTCATCGCCGGGCAGTTTTCCCACACGCTTGAAGGTGAATTCGTCGACGGCGACGCCGCAGCGCAAACACGTAAAACCCTCGAAAACCTCGACCATGTGCTGGCAGGCTTTGGTGTCGGACGCTCGAACATCGCCGCCGTGGATATTTACCTGGTGCACGCCAAGCGCGATTTCGAGGCAGTGGTGGCGGTGTGGAAGGCCTACATCGGCGCTCATCGCCCAGCTGCCACGCTGGTGGGTGTGAATTACCTGGCCTCGGACGCGCAAATTGTCGAGATCAAGGCCGTCGCCCACGCGGATTGATCAGCCCGGCAGCTGCTCGGCCAGCAAGTCGATGAAACGCCGGACTCGCGGTTCCAGGTAACGCTTGCTTGGGTACATGGCCATGATCTCCACATCGCCTGCGTCCAGGCCGGGCAGTACCGCTGCCAGCCGCCCGCTGGCCAGGTCGTCGGCGACCAGGAAGTCCGGTAGCAGGGCGATCCCCATGCCAGCCACGGCGGCGTCACGCAACGCCTCGCCGCTGTCCAGGCGCAGGCGGCTATGGCCGGGGGCCTTGAACCATTGACCCTGTTCGTCACGAAAGCGCCAGCTTTGTTTGCGCGTCCGGCTGCTGAAATACAGGCAGTCATGGTGGGCGAGGGCGTCCGGGTCGCGGGGTGTGCCGTGTTCGGCCAGGTAGGCCGGGGCGGCGCACAGCAAGGCTCGATAGCGCGCCACCACGCGGGACACCAGTTGGCGGTCGGCGTGCTCGCCGCCGATACGAATCGCCAGATCGAAGCCGTCCTCGACGATGTCGGCCATGCGGTCGGTGAAGCTCACTTCTACCTGCACGTGCGGCCAGGTTTTCAAATAGGTGTCGAGCAGCGGCAGGATCACGCGGCGCCCGAAGGCATCCGGCAGGGTGAGCCGCAGTACCCCGCGCGGTGTGCCGCTGGGCTGGCCGATGGCCGTTTGCGCGGTGTCGACGGCGGCCAGAATCTGCACACCTTGATCGTACAATGCTCGGCCTTCATCGGTCAGGCTCAGGTTGCGCGTGGTGCGGTTGAGCAGGCGCACGCCAAGGCTGTCTTCCAGACGCATGACCGCCTTGCCGGCCGCCGAGCGCGTAAGCCCCATGGCCTGGCCGCCCGCGACAAAGCTGGCACCGTCGACCACGGCCATGAAGATCAACATTTCATTGAGGTTGGTGCGCAGCATCGAGCGACTCGCGATGGAAGGGCAGGCGCGCAATATAGCAGTTCAGCGCTGCTGATTTATTGCATAAGAATAGAGCTATATATTCTTTTCGTGTCTTAAAAAACGCCGCTAGGCTTCATCACCTTCCCGAAAACGCGGCAGATCCCCCATGACTTTCAAGCGTTCCCCCTTGACCCTATTGGCTGCGTCGCTGGCCGCTGCTGGCAGCTTGCTCAGCCCCGGTGCCCAGGCCGAAGGCAAAATCAGCATCGCCCAGCAGTTCGGCATCGGCTACCTGATCCTCGACGTGGTGCGCGACCAGCACTTGATCGAGAAACACGGCAAGGCGCAGGGGCTGGATATCCAGGTGGAATGGAACAGCATCTCCGGCGCCACGGCGATGAATGAATCGCTGCTGGCGGGTGCGCTGGACGTGGTATCGGCCGGTGTGCCGCCGATGCTCACCTTGTGGGACCGCACCAAGGGCAAGCAGAACGTCAAGGCCATCGCTTCCCTTGGTTCGATGCCCAATTACCTGCTGACCAACAACCCTAATGTGAAGACCCTCAAGGACTTCACCGAGAAAGACCGCATCGCCGTGCCCGCTGCCGGTGTGGGGTTCCAGTCGCGCACTTTGCAGATCGAAACCGCCAAGCAGTTTGGTGATGCGAATTATAAGAAATTCGACGATATCTCCATCAGCCTGGCTCACCCTGATGCCACGGCGGCGTTGATTGCCGGTGGTTCGGAGATTAATTCGCACTTCTCCAGCCCGCCGTTCCAGTACCAGGAGTTGCTCAACCCTAACGTGCACAAGGTGCTCAGTTCCTACGACATCCTTGGGGGGCAGGCTACTTTCAACGTGCTTTACACCACTGAGAAATTTCACGACCAGAACCCCAAGACCTACAAGGCGTTTTACGACGCGCTGGCTGAGGCTGAGACGATTATCAAGGCCGATAAACCGGCCGCGGCCAAGGCGTATATCCGTGTGGAGCAGTCCAAGCTGCCGTTGGACCTGGTGGAGAAAATTGTCCAGGACCCGGAGATCGATTTCACCATCGTGCCGCAGCGGACCTATATCTATGCCGAGAAATTGCAGGAACTGGGGGTATTGAAGAACAAGGCGGCGAGTTGGAAGGATTACTTTTTTGAAGAGGCTCATGGTGGGAATGGGAGTTGAGGGGGGGCTGATGGCCGGCGTTTGGTCGGGGGCATATCCGTTGCTGCGGTAACGGCCGCTTAGGGTTCCGCTCTTACAGCGGGTCACTTTTGGCAAACGCCCGGAATGCCGGCCCAGCCAAAAGTAACCAAAAGGTCTTTGCCCCACCACTCGGCACCTCGCCTGGGCTCGGTGTGCCCTCACTCCGGCTTGAATCCGTGGGCCGCCGTGACGGGCCATCCATGGCCCAACACGGCTAACCCGGCGTCCTGCCGGGTTACCCACGGATTCAAGCCTGCGTTCGGCCAGCGTGGTTGACGGGGCCTGTCAGATCAAAGTCAAAAGCAAGATCAAAAGCAGAGCATGGCGGCCTGGTAGCCGACCTGAGTGGTTGAAGCAAAAGCGGATCAAAAGCACAGCAACACACTTCTATCTGATGCACAGAGATCCAAATGTGGGAGTGGGCTTGCTCGCGAAGGCGGTGGTTCAGTCAGCTCATGTGTCACTGACCCACCGCCTTCGCGAGCAAGCTCGCTCCCACAAGTTGACCGAGTTCAGCCTCCAGCACCGCACTGCTTGGCTTTTCTATGGGAGCTGGCTTGCCTGCGATGCAGACACCTCGGTGTATCAGGCACAACCCGTTGATGCCATCGCAGGCAAGCCAGCTCCCACCTTTGACCGAGTGCAAACGACACCCATCTATCTGATGCCCAGAGATCCAAATGTGGGAGCGGGCTTGCTCGCGAATGCGGTGGGTCAGTCAGCTCATGTGTCACTGACACACCGCCTTCGCGAGCAAGCCCGCTCCCACAAGTTGACCGAGTTCAGCCGCCAGTACCGCAGTGCTTTGCTTTTTTGTGGGAGCTGGCTTGCCTGCGATGCAGACAACTCGGTGTATCAGTAACACCCAGTTGATGCCATCGCAGGCAAGCCAGCTCCCACCTTTGATTGGGTTCAGCTCTCAGAATCAGGTCGGCTGTCAGGCCGCCTCGCCTTCGCTTTTGATCTAACCACTCAGGTCGGCTACTAGGCCGCCGTGCTCTGCTTTTGATCTTGATCTGCTTTTGACTTTGATCTTAGGCGCCCCGTTAAACCACGCTGGCCGAACGCAGGCTTGAATCCGTGGGTAACCCGGCAGGACGCCGGGTTAGCCGTGTTGGGCCATGGATGGCCCGTCACGGCGGCCCACGGATTCAAGCCTTCGTTCGGGCACACCGAGCCCAAGCGAGGTGCCGAGTGGTGGGGCAAGAGCCCTTTGGTTACTTTGGGGCTTTTCCAAAGTGACCCGCCGTAAGGGCGGAACCCAAATCAGCCATCACCCAAACAACGGATATGTCCTCAATAACCCCCCAAAAAAACATCACCGAAAAAACTCCCCCGGTGTCGCATCAAACTGCTGCCGAAACGCCGCAATAAACGCCGATGTCGACTCATACCCACACCCCAGCGCCACATCCGTAACCCGCTCCCCCTGCTCCAGGGCAGGCAACGCACTCAACAACCGCAACCGCTGACGCCAAGCCCGAAACGTCAGCCCGGTATCACTCAAAAACAACCGACTCAACGTCTTCTCACTCACCCCCAGCCTGCGCGCCCAGTCCCCCAAGGTCGTCTGCTGCTCCGGATGCAGATTCAAACTGCGATAAACCTGACGCAACCGCGGGTCCAGGGGCAAGGGCAGCATCAAATCCACCTGCGGCGCAGCGGCCAACTGGTCGAGCACCACTTGGGCCAGGCGCCCATCCGGCCCGTCCTCGGCATATTCCACCGGCAACTCACTGAAACTGCGGATCAACTCGCGCAACAAACTGCTCACCGCCAACACCTGACAACGCTCGGCCGCCCAGGCGGTGACGCTGCAATCGATGTACAGGCTGCGCATTTCCGTGTGCGGCGAACTGAACACCCGGTGCGGCACGCCCGCCGGGATCCACACCGCGCGCTGGGGCGGGGCGACGAAGCGGCCGACGCTGGTCTGGATCTCCAACACCCCGCAAATCGCGTAGGACAACTGCACCCACGGGTGGCTGTGCCGGCGGGTCAGCGCGCGATTGGGCAGCGACTCCGTGCGCCCATACACGGGCCTCGGCAGGCTGGAAAGCCCGGGCACACTGCGGCGGACGGACTTGTCATGTCCTTTAGGCGGCATTTACTGGCTCATTGGCGTTAGTCGGTAACAAGCCGTTACGTTAGAGTCGCAGCGATGCTCTTGGCAACCCCTGGAAGATTTGCTTATGACCCGCCCGCGTTTTCTGCCTGACAACTTCACCCTGACCCTGATTGCCACGGTGATTCTCGCTTCCCTGCTGCCCGCCAGCGGCCAGACCGCCGTGGCCTTTGGCTGGGTGACCAACCTGGCGATCGCGCTGCTGTTTTTCCTGCACGGCGCCAAGCTGTCGCGCCAGGCCATCGTCGCCGGTGCCGGGCACTGGCGCCTGCACCTGCTGGTGTTCAGCCTGACCTTTGTGCTGTTCCCCTTGCTGGGCCTGGCGCTCAAGCCGGTGCTGTCGCCGCTGATCGGCAAAGACCTGTACATGGGCATGCTCTACCTGTGCGCCTTGCCGGCCACGGTGCAATCGGCGATTGCCTTTACGTCGCTTGCGCGCGGCAACATCCCGGCGGCGATCTGCAGTGCGGCGGCCTCCAGCCTGTTCGGCATTTTCCTCACGCCGCTGCTGGTGACGCTGCTGCTCAACGTTCACGGCGACGCGGGGTCCACCGTCGACGCGATCCTGAAAATCAGCGTGCAATTGCTGTTGCCGTTTATCGCCGGGCAAATCGCTCGTCGCTGGATCGGCGATTGGGTTGGCCGGAATAAATCCTGGCTGAAGTTCGTCGATCAGGGCTCGATCCTGCTGGTGGTTTACGGCGCGTTCAGCGAAGCGGTCAACGAAGGCATCTGGCACCAGATCCCAGTGTGGGAGTTGGGCGGCCTGGTGGTGGCGTGCTGTGTGTTGCTGGCCCTGGTACTGGTGGCGTCCACCGTGCTGGGCAAGGCCTTTGGCTTCAACCAGGAAGACCGCATCACCATCTTGTTCTGCGGCTCGAAAAAAAGCCTCGCCACTGGCGTGCCGATGGCGCAAGTGCTGTTCGCCGGCGCGACCATGGGCGTGTTGATCCTGCCGCTGATGCTGTTTCACCAGATCCAGTTGATGGTGTGCGCGGCGCTGGCGCAACGCTACGCCAAGCGGCCGGAAAGCATCCCCGAGATGATGGGGCAGGTGGATCCGTGATCTAGATCACACCCTTGGCCGAATCACCTCAAGTTAACGCCCGGCCAGACGACTCCTTTGGTGAGAGCCCAATAAGGAGTGTCGGCATGAGCGTTAAAGGTATTTCGGTGTTTGCAGGGCTGTTTTGCCTATGGGCCAGTACCTGTGGTGCGGCGCAGACTGTAGGGCAGGGCACTATCCAGTTCACCGGCGCAATCGTCGAGCCAGGGTGTGCGACAAATGCGCGCAGCGGTGCGGTGATGGAGTTGACCGGCTGCGCCCCTTCCAACCGCGGCAGCCGCTTCGAAGTGCGCAGTCTGACGCCGGTGGCCAGCGTCGATGCGGCCCGGGTGAAGCTGGTTGCCGACAGTGGCGCCGGGCGTTATTACGACCAGCGCTACCTGCTGGTGGACAGCGCCGGCACGCCGATTGTGTCGGGCAACTATGTGATCACCATGACCTCGCCCTGAACCTCAGAGCGACGATGCGCGTCAACAGCGCGACGAGAAACCTATAGAATGCTCGGCGGCGGCGCTGTTCTGCGTGGCCGTTGGATCACCGTCAGAGTACCTCGCCCGCCAATGAGCATTTCAGCCGCAACCCCCCAAGCCAACTGGCAACCGGTCATCGCCCTTGCTTTGGCCGCGTTTGTGTTCAATACCACCGAATTCGTCCCCGTCGGACTGCTCAGCGCCATCGGCGCCAGCTTCGACATGCCCATCGCCAGCGTCGGCCTGATGCTCACTATCTATGCCTGGATCGTCTCGCTGACGTCGCTGCCGGTGATGCTGCTCACACGTAACGTCGAACGGCGCAAGTTGCTGATCGTGTTGTTCGGCTTGTTTATCGCCAGCCATATTCTCTCCAGCGTTGCCACCAGCTTCGGCTTGCTGATGGTCAGCCGCATCGGCATCGCCTTGTCCCACGCGTTGTTCTGGTCGATCACCGCCTCCCTGGCCGTGCGCCTGGCGCCGCAGGGCAAGCAGGTGCAAGCCCTCGGCCTGTTGGCCACCGGCACGTCACTGGCGATGGTCCTGGGCATTCCACTGGGCCGCCTGCTCGGCGAAGCCATGGGCTGGCGCACCACGTTTCTGGTGATCGCCGCCTTTGCCGCGGCCCTGGTGTTCTGGCTGGCGCGCACCTTGCCGCTGCTGCCGAGCCAGAACTCCGGCTCGTTGCGCAGCCTGCCGATGCTGTTCAAGCGCCCGGCATTGGTGGCGCTGTACGTGCTCACCGCCATGGTGGTGACGGCGCAATTCACCGCCTACAGCTACATCGAACCCTTCGTCGAAGGCGTTGCCGGCCTGAGCGGCAACGTGGTCACGCTGTTCCTGCTGGTGTTCGGCGGCGCGGGCATCATCGGCTCGCTGCTGTTCAGCCTGGTGCACCGTTTCAACCCGCACCTGTTCGTGGTCAGTGCAGTGTTCCTGCTCGCGGCATGCCTGGCGCTGATGCTGCCCTTGAGCGGCGCCGAGTCCTACCTCGTCGGCCTGAGTGTGTTCTGGGGCATGGCGATCATGGGCTTTGGCCTGGCCATGCAATCCAAAGTGCTGGTGCTGGCACCCGACGCCACCGACGTGGCCATGGCGATGTTCTCCGGCATCTACAACATTGGCATCGGCGGCGGCGCCCTGATGGGCAGTTGGGTTGGCAGCCACTTCGGCTTCGCCTGGATCGGCGCGGCGGGCGGGTTGCTCGCGGCAGTGGCGCTGATCGGCTACTGCCTGGCGATTCACCGGTATGGGCAGGGCGTGGCGCGTAGCAGTTGATGTGTTGGTCACTGATGACTTGAAACAATCAAAGGATTGAACCCGTGAGACACCTCGTCGTTTTAGGTTTTCTGTTTTTACTCAGTGGTTGCGTCACCAACCAACTGCATTTTGCTCCGTACTCCACCGAGGCGGAACTCGCCGCGATAAAAGCGCGTGTGATCCAGGCTGACGTTGTGCACGTTTCCGGCGGGGAGCGGTGCACACGTTGCTCGGAGTCGAGCAAGGTTGTGTGGCATGCGGCCAATTACAACGTCGGGCTCTATGAAGGCTTCGCCAACGTGCCGGTCGATGACTGGACCGAATTCACCCGGCAGTCGATAGGCGCGGTCCCGGGGTCGGCGCTGAAAACCGACGTTGAAATCGATCGAGTCTTTGTTAAAACCTTTAACTCACCAGACTATTACGCGTGCGAAGTCAGGCTCTCAGTGGACATCGGCGGCGCTCGTTACGCGGGCCGCGCGCGTCTCAAGCTCAAGCAATCGGGGCAGAGCCTGGTAGGCCAGAACGCTGCCACGCTTAATTCCGAGGTGCTCGGCACGGTGAGTCTGGGATTGAAAGCGGCCTATATGGATGCCGTGGATCAGTATAAAAACGTGCATTGATCCGTCGACACGGCGGGTAGCGACCCGGTGGCTCTGGGACGCAGAAAGAAATGAAGGGTGGGTGAGACCACAGAAGACCACCGCAAGTTGCCCATACGCGTGGCGTGGAATAACACCCTGCAGGTGGAGAACATCATGGAAGGCTGGCTGCCAGAGAAAGACCCTCGATAACCTGTCAGGGCGCGGCCCTGGAAGCATTTTTTTGCTGAGCAGCCGACGGGCAAAACGCTGCACATTCGATAAAACCAGACAATCCTTACAGGGCGTTTTGACGCCCATTGCTACCGTCGCCCCGGGCCTGCCACATCCCGTGGTGACGGCGATTGCCACGACCTTGAACAACAGGGCGTAGCACTTGGAATGCAAGGGAGTCGATTGTGCAAAAACGTTTGACCGCAGAGTTTCTAGGTACCTTCTGGCTGACGTTCGGCGGCTGTGGCAGCGCCATTCTGGCGGCGGCCTTTCCGGAACTGGGCATTGGTTTTGTTGGCGTTTCGCTGGCGTTTGGTCTCACCGTGCTGACCATGGCCTACGCGGTGGGCGGTATCTCTGGCGGGCACTTCAACCCGGCGGTGACCATCGGTTTATGGGCGGGGCGCCGTGTTCGCAGCGTTGATGTGCTGCCCTACATTGCGGTGCAGGTGTTCGGCGCGATGCTTGCCGCTGCGGCCTTGTACGAAATTGCCAGCGGGCAGCCGGATTTTGCGGTCGGCGGGTTTGCCGCCAACGGTTACGGTGCGCTCAGCCCAGGCAAGTTCGATATGCTTGCCGCCTTGCTGGCCGAAGTGATCGCCACGTTTTTCTTCGTTCTGATCATCATGCGCGTGACGGCGGCGGGTGCGGCGGCGGGCTTTGCGCCCATCGCCATCGGCCTGGCGCTGACCTTGATTCACCTGGTCCTGATCCCCGTCACCAACACCTCGGTCAACCCGGCCCGCAGCACCGGCCCGGCGCTGTTTGCAGGCGGCGAATACCTGTCGCAGCTCTGGCTGTTCTGGCTGGCGCCGATCGTCGGCGCAATACTCGGTGCACTGACCGCTCGCGCGCTGGGTGAACGCGACTGAAGGGTGCTCGGTGTCGAAGAACTTTTTGGTCGGCGGCGGGCCTATCTATAACGCCGCCGTTTGCCCATTTTCTTCGGAGCCCATCGCCGATGTCACGTTCATTGCTCAAACCCGCATTCTTCACCGGTATTTGCACCCTGATGCTCAGCCTTTCAAGCCAGGCCGCCAGCTTTGATTGCGCCAAGGCCAAGGCCGCTGACGAAATTGCCATCTGCGCCAACCGCAGCCTGAATGACCAGGACGTCACGATGGCGTTGCTCTACGACCTGAACAAGCACTTCATGGCCATGGGCGGGCGCGGCTCATTGATGGACGGGCAGGCGGACTGGCTCAAGCAGCGGCGCGCGTGTGGCGCGCGGCTGAGCTGCCTGAGTGATGCCTACACCCAACGGATTGGCATGTTGCGCGGGTTTATTGATGAGCGGGTGATGACGAAGGGGCCGTTCTGAATCACGTCGAACACACAGCCTTTGAATGATTGCCGTGGCGAGGGCGCAGGCTCTCTCGCCACGGCAATCGGGCGTCCTGTTACAACGCCGCCAGCACCGCCTCCAACTTCTCCTGATCGCGCGCGAACTGCCGAATACCCTCGGCGAGTTTTTCCGTTGCCATCGCATCTTCATTCGACGCCCAGCGGAACTGCGCTTCGGTCAATTGCTGACGCACTTCACCTTCAGCGCCCGGCACCAATTTGCGCTCCAGCGTACCGTTGTCTTCATCGAGTTTGTGCAGCAAGTCGGGGCTGATGGTCAGGCGGTCACAACCTGCCAGTTGCTCGATCTGGCTGAGCGTGCGAAAGCTTGCGCCCATGACCACGGTCGGGATGGCGTTGGCCTTGTAGTAGTTGTAGATACGGGTGACCGATTGCACGCCCGGGTCTTCGGCGCCGGTGTAATCCAGGCCCGTACTTTTGCGGTACCAGTCGTAGATGCGGCCTACGAATGGCGAGATCAAAAACACCCCGGCATCAGCGCACGCCACGGCCTGGGCGAAGGAGAACAGCAGTGTGAGGTTGGTCTGGATGCCGGCTTTTTCCAGGCGTTCGGCAGTGCGGATGCCTTCCCAGGTGGACGCCAGCTTGATCAGCACGCGCTCGCGGCCGATGCCGGCCTGGTCGTACAGGGCGATCAACTGGTTGGCCTTGGCCCACAGTGCGTCTTCGTCAAAGGACAACCGCGCGTCGACTTCAGTCGAGATGCGCCCGGGAATGACCTTGAGAATGCCCGCACCGACCGACACGGCGAAGTGATCGCAGGCCAGGCCGACGTCGCCCTTGGACAGGTTCACGGCAGTGCGCAGCAGCTCGGCGTATTCCGGGATGGCGGCGGCTTTAAGCAGTAACGACGGGTTGGTGGTGGCGTCGACCGGACGCAGGCGGCTGATGGCTTCCAGGTCGCCGGTGTCGCAGACCACGGTGGTGAATTGCTTGAGTTGTTCGAGCTTGGACGTCATGAGCGGCGGTCTCCAGGAAGTGGGATGTGGCGCAGCGCTGGGCGGCACGGGACACCCGTTGTACCACTTCCCGGGCGGCTTGTTTACCCGCGCGCCATGCCTTTACGCCTCTGGGAAGCCGACTTTCTGTGGCCAGCGGTTCTGGAAAACCTGCACATCCAGTTGTTTGAACAACCCTCCATGCGTAAACGGCTCGGCCGCCAGCCACGCCCTTACATGGGCTTCATCGTCAAAGTCCACCACCATCAGCGAACCCACGGGTTCGCCTTGGGCGCCGAGCAACGGCCCGGCAAACGCAATGCGTTCGGCAACTGTTCCCAGGTAGGCGCGATGGCTGGGCAGCAGCGCGGCGCGCTGCTCGGTCACGTTAGGTAGGTAGAGTGCATGGATGGCGAAAATCATGCGCGATGACCTGATCAGCAAAAGAGGAGAAGCCCTTTATGCGGCAACCCGTGGGGGTTGCCAAATGAAACTTTTCACGGCTGCCAGGTCTGCACATCCTGGGCATCCACCGCCTTGGGCAACAAGCCGGCCTTGAAGAAGGCATCGGCGATCCTCTGCTGCTCACCCAACTGTTCGACCGTGACCGGTTGCACCTCGTAACTGCGGTGCGCGTTGGCGGCTTCCACCGTGGCCACATCCAGGTTGCCCCACAGTGGGCCGAGTACTTTCGCCGCGTCCTGTGGGTGGGTTTTTACCCATTGACCGGCTTTTTCCAACTGCTCATACACACGTTTCAAGACCTCGGGATGCGCCTTGGCGTAAGGCGTGCCGGTCAGGTAATAGCGCTTGTAACTGGCAAGGCCTGCGCCGTCGGCCAGGGTGCGGGTCGGCAGTTGACGCTGCACGCTGGTGAGGAACGGTTCCCAGGTGACCCAGGCGTCAACCTTGTTGTTCTCGAAAGCCGCGCGACCATCGGCCGGCGACAGATAGGCCGGCTCGATATCCGAGAACGCCAAGCCGGCTTTGGCCAGTGCGGCGATGAGCAAATAGTGAGTGCCGGCGGCCTTGGTCACCGCGATTTTCTTGCCTTTCAAATCTGCCAGCTGCTGGATCGGCGAGTCCTTGCGCACCACGATGGCCTGGGCTGAAGGCGAGGGCGCTTCCTGGGCGAAGTAGGTGAGTTCGGCCTGGGCGGCCTGAGCGAAGATCGGCACGGTGTCGGCCACGTCGGCGCTGATGTCCACGTTGCCCACGTTCAATGCTTCGAGCAGCGGCAGGCCGCTGGGGAATTCATGCCAGCTCACGTCGATGTGGTCGGCCTTGAGGGCTTTTTCAAGCGTGCCCTGGGTTTTCAGCAGGGTGATCAGGGTCGAGGATTTCTGGTAACCGATGCGCACGGTTTCCTGAGCCTCGGCGCTCACCGCAGCGCAAAAGGCCAGCAGCCCGAGGACAACGGCGAGGGGACGACGAATAGACATGGCGCGCTCAATCTTCAGCGAAATAAGACCAAGCTTAAAGTTCTAAAAAGCATTCGATAAATACTCTTTCGGTCTGAGCTTAGGGCGCTTTTAACGCGTTCCGACGAATTGGGCATAACCATAGAATTATAGGGTTCTTTCATAATTAGCCGTTCTTAATATAATCGATTTCGCTTGTCTGCCAGGCTTTATGGGGTCTTTTGGCATAAGCAGCTTCCTTCAACTCACCTATGCCAAGGCCTTCCATGACGTTGAAACAACTGATCCTCGCCGCCAGCCTGCTGTTTGCTGCAGCGGCGGCCCACGCCGAGCAGACCCTGGACATCAGCTACCAGCGCTCGTCGACGCTGTGGATCCTGCTCAAGCAAAATGGCCAGCTCGAACAGCGCCTCAAGCCCTTGGGTTTCACCGTCAACTGGCATGAATTCAGCACCGGCCTGCTCAGTTCCTTGAACGCCGGCAGCGTCGATTTGCACGCAGACGTGGCTGACGCCTTTGCGCTGTTCACCCAGGCTGCCGATGCGCCGCTGACGTATTACGCCCAGGAAAACTCATCGCCCGGCGCCCAGGCAATCATCGTCCAGGACGCATCCCCGATCCACAGCATCGCCGACCTCAAGGGCAAGACCGTGGCCGTGTCCAAGGGCTCTGGCAGCAACTTTCTGCTGATCTCGGCGCTGCACAAAGCCGGCCTGACGCTGGCCGATATCACCCCGCGTTACCTTGAGGCGCCCGACGGTGGCGCTGCATTTTCAAATGGCAGCGTGGATGCCTGGGTGATCTGGGACCCGTTCTTTGCCACTCAGCAGCTTGAGCATCACGTGCGTGTGATCGCCGATGGCAACGACGGCCTGGCCAACTACAACCGCTTCTACCTGGCGACCACACAATTTGCCAACGCGCACCCGGATGTGCTGCAAATCACCTTCGATACCCTGCGCGATACCGGCCAATGGGTCAAAGCCCATCCCAGGCAAGCCGCTGACATTCTTGGGCCGCTGTGGGGCAACATCCCACCGGCCACGGTGGAGCGCGCCAATAGCCGGCGCAGCTACGACATCATCCCGGTCAAGCTGCAAAACCTTGCCGAACAGCAACGCATCGCCGACACCTACTACGCCGCCAAGCTGATTCCCAAGCCGCTGAACGTCTCCGATATCACCGTGTGGACCCCCAAACCATGAGCCGCCAGATCCATTTGTCAGCCTTCCTCCTGAGTGGGCCGGTGGTGCACAGCCACGCCGTGTGGCGCCACCCCGAAACGCTCGGCAATTACCTCGACCCCGACTACTACTCGCGCATCGCCAAGGTGGTGGAGGAGGGCCTGTTCGACTTCCTGTTCTTCGCCGACCGCCTGGCCGTGGGCGACCAGATGGGCGGCTCGCGCGAGTTTGCCTTGCGCTACGGCGCCCAGGACGCCACGCGCCTGGACCCGTTGCCGATTCTCTCCTACCTGATAGGCCAGACCCGCAAGCTGGGCCTGGGCGCGACGCGCTCGACCACCTATTACGAACCGGCACACATCGCGCGCGAATTTGCCACCCTCGACCACCTGTCCAAGGGCCGCGCGGCGTGGAATATCGTCACGTCGATGAATGACAGCGAAGGGCGCCTGTTCGGCAAGGACAAGCACCTGGAACACGACCTGCGCTACGACCGCGCCGATGAGTTTGTCGAAGTCGCATTGAAGCTCTGGAACAGTTGGGGCAAGGACGCCCTCAAGCTGGACCGCGAACATGGCGTGCTCGCCGACCCGGCCTTGATCACGTCGGTGCAGCATCAGGGCGAGTGGTTCAAGGTCGAAGGCCCGCTGAATATCCCGCGCACGCCCCAGGGCCGTCCGGTATTGATTCAGGCCGGTTCGTCCGGGCGCGGACGGCGGTTTGGCGCGCGCTGGGCCGAGGCGATTTTCACCATTCACCCGCATTTGAACGCGATGCGCGCCTTTCGCGATGACGTGCGTGCCCAAGTGGTGCAGCAAGGGCGCGACGCCGACAGCTGCAAGGTGTTGACCGCGGTGATGCCGTTTATTGGCGGCAGCGAGGCCGAAGCCCGTGCCAAGCGCGATCGGCACAACGCCCTGGCACGCCCTGAGCTGGGGCTGGTGACACTTGCTTCGCAGCTCAATGTGGACCTGTCGCCGTTCCCGCTGACGGCCACCCTGGCCGAGGTTGCCCGGTCGCCACTGATCCCTGCCGCTGCAGCGGAAAAGCTGTTGATGCAAGGGCCTGAAATCACCCTGGAACAACTCGGCCGCATTTTCGCCAGCAGCGTACGCGTGCCGCAACTGGTGGGCACTGGCGCGCAGATCGCCGACCAGTTGGCGGAGCTGTTCGAGCAAGGTGGCTGCGACGGGTTTGTGATCTCACCGGGCTATCTGCCGGGTTCGTTCACTGAGTTTGTCGAGAGCGTGATTCCGCACTTGCAGCGCAAGGGGTTGTTTCGTACCGCCTATGCAGGCTCGACGCTGCGCGAGCACCTGGGGCTGGCTGATCTGGCGACCTGACACCGCCTTGATGTGGCGAGCGGCGCTGTCGTGGCGAGCGGGAGTGTGTTCAGTGACCGGCCGGCCAAGGTTCAGGCGCAATTGACGATTGATCGGCCGTATCCTCGGCATCGGGATGATGCGTATCTGTTGGGGTTGCGGCGGGAGATATTGGGGTTGCTGGGGTTGGGCGGGCTGTCAGATCGAAGTCAAAAGCAAGATCAAAAGCAGAACACGGCGGCCTGGTAGCCGACCTGAGAGGTAGAAGCAAAAAAGCACAGCAACACACTTCTATCTGATGCACAAAGATCCAAATGTGGGAGCGGGCTTGCTCGCGAAGGCGGTGGGTCAGTCAGCTCATGTGGCACTGACCCACCGCCTTCGCGAGCAAGCCCGCTCCCACA
>NZ_CAWNZA010000017.1:0-36800 GCF_963878885.1 Pseudomonas sp. R9.37
CTGTGCATCAAACCGCAATCGCCCCCGCCCTCCCCGGCTCCACCACAAACGACTTGAGCGTCGACACCGTCGCCGCCGGGTCACGTGGGTCAGTGATTACCCGGAAGTTCGTCAGCATCTTCGACGCCTCAAGCTTCACCGACACGTACCCACGCTGGCGACTGTCGAAGAACTTCACGTGCGGATTGAGCGGCAAGATCTGACTGAAGGCGTCAAAGGGCGGGCCGTCGGAGGTCACCGAGCTGCCGACAAATTCGGTTGCGACGATGGGCGAGTCCGGGTTGTTGCCATCGGCATGCAGGTCGGTGGTCCAGAACGAATGGATATCACCGCCCCAGAACACCGGGTTCTTGACCTGATTGCGCGTGATGGACGCCAGCATCCGAGTACGGTTGGCCATGTAGCCGTCCCAGCCATCCGTCCAATGCCCGACCTGATGACTGGTCAGGTCACGCTGGATCAGCGGCGCCACCAGCAAGTCCTGGGCGATCACATTCCACTGCGCTTTCGACTGGGCAAAACCCTGGTCCAGCCAGGCTTCCTGTTGCCAGCCAAGCATCGTGCGGCCGGGGTCGCGCAGGTCCTTGCAGGTGCTGGCGGCGATATGCCCCTGGTGACTGCCGTTAGCCTGAATACACGGCTGCTCGGAGCGGTATTGGCGGCCATCAAGCACATGAAAACGCGCCAGCCGGCCATAATCGAGGCGCCGGTAGATACGCATGTCCGGCCCTTTCGGCACACTGCTGACACGCAGTGGCATATGTTCGTAAAACGCCTGGTACGCCACCGCCCGTTGCCTTAAAAACTGCTCAACCGGAATCTTCGGGTCCTGGGACCAGCGGTTGGCGTAGTCATTCTGCACCTCATGGTCGTCCCACGTGGCCACGCTGGGTGCTGCCGCGTGCAAAGCCTGCAGGTCCGGGTCGGTTTTATACAGCGCGTAGCGGTTGCGGTAATCACTCAGGCTCACGGCATTGCCGCTGCCGTGCGGGCGGATGATCTTGCCTGAGTCCGCTGCGTACGAGCTGTCGTAGATGTAGTCGCCGAGGAAAAACACCAAGTCGGGTTGCTCCGCCGCCAGGTGGCGATAGGCACTGAAATAACCGCGCTCCCAGTGCGAGCAGGAGACAAACCCCACGGTGGCCGCCGCCATGGCGTGCAGCGGCGGCGCGGTACGTGCCTGGCCCACCGGGCTCTGTGCGCCGAGGCCGTCGAATTGGTACCAGTAAGGCCTGCCAGCCTCCAGCCCCGCCACCTCGACATGCACCGAGTGAGCAAAATGCTGCGTTGCCATCACCTCGCCTTGCTTGACGATACGCGTCATCGCCGCATCCTTGGCCACGCGCCAACGCACCGGCACGGCGCGGCTCAACCCGCCGCGCCCGTCCGCAGCATTGAACAGCGGCGCCAAGCGCGTCCAGATCACAAAGCCATCCGGCAACGGGTCGCCGGAGGCCACGCCGAGGGTGAACGGGTAATCCACACCGGCGCTGCGCGCAAACGGGCTGAGGATCGAAAACGCAGTGGCAACCGCCAGTCCGGCGAGCAGCCGGCGCCGATCATGATCCACTGCGCCACTCACAACGCTCGCTCCCAGTCGCTGCGCACGCTGGCGAATGTCAGCAAATCCTCGTACACACCGTTCTTGAAAAACGCTTCGCGCAGGCAGCCTTCATAGTGCAGGCCAATTTTCTGCATGACCCGCGCCGACGCCTTGTTGCGACCAAAACACTGGCTGCCGACGCGCTGCAGCCCGAGCGTGGCAAACCCGAAGTCCATCACCGCACTCGCCGCTTCCGCCGCATACCCCTGGTTGCGAGCGTGCGCCGCCACCCAGCCACCCAAATGCCCGGCGTGATGACGGGCATTCAGACGCAGGCTGACCATGCCGATCAGCTCGCCGGTTGCTTGCACATGCATTCCCAGGTTCAGCACCTCACCCGCACGGTATTTTTCGGCGATCCCGGTAATAAAGTCCTGGGCGGTCTGCAAGGTATAGGGCGACGGAATATTGGCCGTGTTGTCAGCAATTTTCGGCCCATTGGCGAGCCTGTAAAGCACCTCGGCCTGGTCCATTTGCAGCGCGCGCAATAGTAGTCGCGAGGTGGGTAAATGCGGCAATGCAGTGGGCATACGAGCAGGCTCTGGAGATAAATTCTTCAAGAATGTATGGCCTTCATGTCAATTGCATTACGTCATAAAACTGCAAGGCAAATCCCCTGCAAGACGCGTCCTAGAGCCTTCAAAACGTCAATTAAAGTTAACCATTCGGTCATTTTTGGTTGTTAGCGTGTCGCCCCTAATTCAATGACGGGGCAACAGAATGAGAACCTGGGATGAACCCAAGAAACGCAAGGCGCACATCGAACTGATCCCGATGATCGACGTGATGATGTTCCTCCTGGTGTTTTTCGTACTGGTGAGTTTGAACGTGATTCCGGCACTCGGCATGAAGACTCAACTGCCCAGCGCAAGCAGCGCGCAGCAACTCAAGCCGCAGAACAAATTCATCCTCACGCTGGGCCTGCAAGGCCAGCTGCAACTCGATGGCAAGGACCTCACGGTCGACGCCCTGGTCCCTGCGTTGAAGGCCGCTGAAAAGCCGGATACCAAGTCGACCATCATCGTCAACAGCGACAAAGGCGTGGAAGTTGCGCGCCTGGTGGAAGTCATGGACACCCTGCGCCTGGGTGGCTTTACCTCCGTGTCCATCGCCACGCGTAAGTCCTGATCATGTATGCCCTGTTTCGTGCGCGTCGGCTGTTGGGCAGTGTCCCGGCCCTGATCGCCCTGGTGCTGATTGCACTGGGTATCCAGTCCCAACCCCTGAAAATCCAGCCGCAGTATGACGAGTCGGCGGTTGAACTTGCCCTGGTCGAGCCCGAACCACAAGTGGTGCCCGAGCCCGTGGTGGAGCAGGAGCCACCGCCGCCGGTGATCGAGGATGAAGAGGCCGAACCGGCCCCGCCGCCGCCACCGCCCAAACCATTGCCTAAACCTGAACCCAAACCCAAGCCGGTGCCCAAGCCCAAGCCGGTGGTCGCCGCCAAACCGACGCCAGCGCCAGCGCCAGTGGCGCCGGTTGCCGCCAAGCCGGTACAGGCCGCCGTAGCGCCGACACCTGCGCCACCCGCCCCGCCGGCGCCGCCCAAAGTCGATGGCCAGGCACTGGAAGGCGGCTACCTCAAAGGCCTGCGCAACGAGCTGGATACGTACAAGCAATACCCCACCGGCCGCCAGGCATCTCTCGAACGCCCCAGTGGCGAGGTGGTGGTCTGGTTGATGGTGGACCGACAAGGTCGCGTGCTCGATGCCGGGATCCAGACCCCGGCGCCGAGCATGCTGCTCAATCGGGCCGCCACCAATAGCCTGCGTCGCATCAAGCAGGTCAAGCCGTTCCCCGAACAAGCCTTCGGTGGACGTAACGAGCAACGCTTCACCGCCACCTTCAACTACAGCGTGCAATAAGCACCCGACACCAGGACGACAGTGATGAGGTTCACCCGTATTCATCTGGCACTCGTTGCCGCGACTAGCATGAGCCACGGAGTGGTCATGGCAGATACCAGTGACAGTGACGTCGGGACTATTGGGGTACAGGGGGGCAAGGCAACCGCGGGGGGCGGTTACATGGTCCAGGAAGAGAGCGCCAAGGGCCGCTCGACCGTCACCAAGGAAGCGTTGGACAAGCAAACCGCCACCGGCAACGCCATCGACAAGCTCAAGTACACGCCGGGCCTGAACATTTCCAGCGAGGACAATACCGGTCTGTCGGGCTTTCGCTTCACCATGCGCGGCATGAACTCCGACCAGGTCGGCATGTCGGTCGACGGCATGCCGATCAACGACTCCGGCAACTACGCGCTGTATTCCAACCTGTTGGGCGACCCGGAAAATATCGAGCAGATTTTTGTCACCCAGGGTTCGTCGGAAGCGGATGGCCCGCATATCGGCTCCAGCGGCGGCAACATCGGCATTGTGACCATTCGCCCGACCAAGGAAACCGGGGCCTTCGTTAAACAAGTGGTCGGCAGCAACTCCACGCGCAAGACCTTTGCGCGCCTCAACACCGGTGAGGTCAACGGCCTGAGCAACTGGTTGTCGGCGTCCCACACCGAAGGCCAGATGTGGCGTGGCTCGGGCGCCGTGCGGGCGGACAAGGTGGAGTGGAACAGTTTCTTCGACGCTGGCAACGGCAACACCGCCAACCTGATCCTCAAGTACCACGAGCAGGACAACAACAGTTACAGCCAGCTGACCAAGGCGCAGTTCCAGCAGTTCGGCCGCAAATATGACCCGTACCCGGCCAAGCCGGCGCTGGGCGCCAATGGCAAGATCAGCAGCTACTACGACCTCGCGCAGAACCCGTTCCAGACCTTTACCGCCGTGCTCAACACCCAGTACAAGCTGAGCGACAACCTGGCGCTGTCGGTGATCCCGTATTACTACTACGGCAACGGCAGCGGCGTGGGCTCCTCTGCCTATGCGCTCAACAGCGGCTCGAACAAGGGCGGCGTTTTCGACCTCGGCAACCTGCCGACGGCGGCCCAGTACAACGCCGACGGTTCGTCCACTACGGGCGTCTACTACCGTCCTTCGCGCACCCAAACCTGGCGCCCGGGCATCACCACCAAACTCAACTGGGACCTGGGCGACCACAGCCTGCAGTTCGGCTACTGGTACGAACGCGCGCGCCAAAGCCAGACCCAGCCGTTCATTGCCCTCAAAAACAGCGGCAAGCCCAGCGACACCTGGCCGGATGGCGACTCGGTGGTCGATGCCAACGGCAACACCGTACAAGGCCGCGACCGCTACACCGTGACGCCTGCGCAAAAAGTCTGGGCCCAGGACACCTGGTACATCAATTCGGACTGGACGCTGATCGCCGGCCTTGCCTACATGAATGTCGAGCGTGAAGGCACCAACCACGGCAGCCTCACCGAGCAACCAGGCAAAGCCGACCAGACCTACAACAAATTGCTGCCCAATGCCGGCCTGAAGTACCAGCTCGATGAGCGTGACCAACTGTTCTACAGCCTGTCGCGCAACATGCGGATTCCGCAGAACTACGTGCTGTACGACAAAGGCGTCGGCTCGCTGGACTCCAAACCGGAACTGAGCTGGAACCAGGAACTGGGCTGGCGCTACACCGGCGAAGACATGACCCTCGCCGCCACCTTGTTCTACATGCAGTTCAAGAACCGCCAGCTCACGTCCCTGGACAGCAACGGGGATTCGGCCGACATCAACGCCGGCACCGTGATCAACAAAGGCCTGGAACTGGAGTGGAGCGGCAAGCTGCCCCACCACTTCAATTACTACACCTCCTACACCTACACCAGCTCCAAGCAGCAGGACGACCTGACCGTCTTCAGCGCCGGCAAACCCATCGTGCTGCCCACCAGTGGCAAGCAGTTCGCCAACGTGCCGACCAACATGCTGGCGGCCAACGTCGGCTACGACGACGGGCGTTTCTACGGCACCTTCGGCGGCAAGTTCACCAGCAAGCTGTATGGCGACCTGACCAACGACGAAGCCATCTCGGCGCGCACCATTTTCAACCTCGGCGCCGGTATCTACCTGCCCGTGGATAAAAAAGTCGTCAAGGACGCGACCCTGCGCCTGAACGTCGACAACCTGTTCGACAAGAAGTACCTGGACGGCGTGTACACCACCAAAACCAACGCGGCGAGCTACAGCGGTTTCCGCGATGGCGACCCGGCCTACATCGTTGGCCTGGACCGTACCGTCACTGTTTCTCTGGAAGCGAATTTCTAACTGCGAGGCTATAGATCATGGACATGAACCTGCTTCACGACATCACCTTTTATGTGATGTACGCCGCCATGGCGATTGCGATTTTCATCACCATCGAACGCGGCATTTACTTCGCCTACGTGCGTCGCCAGGCGCGGGCCTTGACCGAGGTGCTGGGCGCCAACGTGCACAGCGAGCGCGACTTGCCGCAAGGCCTGACCCGTCGCGACAGCCTGCCACTGAACATGGTGCTGCCGGTGCTGGCGCAAAAGGCTTCTCAGGGTTCGCGCAAGGACCTGGACGACGAAATCGAAACCCAGTACCTGAAGACCCGCGCACCGCTGTCGCGCAGCCTGTGGATCATCGAGACCATCACCACCGCCGCGCCGCTGCTCGGCTTGTTGGGCACCATCCTGGGCATCATCGACACCTTCAAGGCGCTGGCCAGTGCCGGCGTGTCCGACCCGGGCCAGATCTCCGGTGGCATCGGGACGGCGTTGTTCGCCACCGGGTTGGGCATCGCCATCGCGCTGTTCTGCGTGGTGTTCCACAACTTCTTCCAGGACAGCCTGGAGCGCATCAACGACCAGCTGAAAATCCTGCTGATTCGTGCTGCCACCGGCGCCCGCGTGCAGAGTGAAGTGCCGCACCTGGTGCCGACGCCGTTGCACAGCCGCACGGCGTGACCCTCCCACGGCGGGCGCAACCTGCGCCCGCCGTTTTTTTGCCCGATGAGACGCCTATGTCCCTTTCGATGAAGTTGCGTATTGCCGGCCTCACCGGCTTGCTCCTCAGTCCGCTGGCCCAGGCGGACTTTTCAATTCCAGGCTTTGAACTGGTGCACACCGTGCCAGTGGACACCGCGCTGGGCACGGCCGATTTGCGCCAGCCGGGGCCGGTGTGGATCGCCTTGTTTGATGGCGCGAAAAGCAGCATTGATATCGGCCAGTTCTACGCCGCCGACCATCCTGGCTCGGTGATGGACACGGTGATTGAGCATCTGGAAGCTGCCGGCAAACGTGGTGTGAAGATTCGCTTTCTGCTTGAGGAAAAAGGCATCAAGTTGTCGGAAGCGTCCACCCTGGAACGCTTGCGCGCGATTCCCAACCTGACCTTGCGCGTGCTGTCGTACGGGCAACTGAGCGGCGGGATTATCCACGCCAAGTACATGGTGGTGGACGGCAAGCAGGCGTTTGTCGGCAGCCAGAACTTCGATTGGCGTTCGCTGGAACATATCCACGAGACCGGTTTGCGCATCAGCGATGCCACCGTGGTCAGCCAGGTGCAGGCGATCTTCAATCAGGACTGGCAGGCCCAGGCCGCGCTTGCAGATAAGCAACCCCTGCCGCTGCCGGCTGCGGGCCAGGAGCCGGCACGCACCGGCAACTATCTGGTGGCCAGCCCGCAACGCTACAACCCGCCCGGTGTAGGCGATTCACAGCTGGAACTGCCGCGCCTGTTGAGCGAGGCCAGGAAAGAAGTGCGCGTGCAACTGCTCGACTACGCGCCGCTGTCCTACGGGCCGGACCGAACCCGGCCGTACTACGCGGTGATCGACAACGCCGTGCGCGCCGCCGCCGCGCGTGGCGTGTCGATCAAGCTGATGGTGTCCAACTGGAACACCGACTCGCTGGAACTGCCCTACCTCAAAAGCCTCGCCGTGCTGCCGAACGTAGAGGTCAAAATCGTCACGCTGCCGCAGGCCAAGCAAGGGTTTATCCCTTACGCGCGGGTGATCCACAGCAAGACCATGGAAATTGACGGGCAAGTAGCATGGGTCGGCACCAGCAACTGGCTGGGCGGGTACCTGGATAACTCGCGCAACCTGGAAGTGGTGATGCATGACGCGGCGATGGCCAAGCGGGTGGGCGAGCTGCATGCGCAATTGTGGGAGGGCCCGTATGCCAAAGCGCTGGATGTAGCGGCGCAGTACCCGGACCCGCATCCTGGCAAGCCGTGAGCTGAACTCGGTTCTTCCTACGCAAAAAAGCAATGTGGGAGCGGGCTTGCCCGCGATAGCGGAGTGTCAGTTAACGTAGGCGCTGACTGACACACCGCCTTCGCGGGCAAGCCCGCTCCCACCGTTGATGCCTGGTGGCTCAAATGGAAGTGGTGATGCATGACCCGGCGATGGCCAAGCGGGTGGGCGAGCTGCATGCGCAATTGTGGGAGGGGCCGTATGCCAAAGCGCTGGATGTAGCGGCGCAATACCCGGACCCGCATCCTGGCAAGCCGTGAGCTGAACTCGGTTCTTCCTACGCAAAAAAACAATGTGGGAGCGGGCTTGCCCGCGATAGCGGAGTGTCAGCCAACCTAGGCGCTGACTGACACACCGCCTTCGCGAGCAAGCCCGCTCCCACAGTTGATGCTTGGTGGCTCAAATGGAAGTGGTGAGGCATGACGCGGCGATGGCCAAGCGGGTGGGCGAGCTGCATGCGCAATTGTGGGGTGGACCGTATGCCAAAGCGCTGGATGTAGCGGCGCAGTACCCGGATCCGCACCCCGGCAAGCCGTGAGCTGAACTCGGTTCTTCCTACGCAAAAAAACAATGTGGGAGCGGGCTTGCCCGCGATAGCGGAGTGTCAGCCAACCTAGGCGCTGACTGACACACCGCCTTCGCGGGCAAGCCCGCTCCCACCGTTGATGCCTGGTGGCTCAAATGGAAGTGGTGAGGCATGACCCGGCGGTGGCCAAGCGGGTGGGCGAGCTGCATGCGCAATTGTGGGAGGGGCCGTATGCCAAAGCGCTGGATGTAGCGGCGCAGTACCCCGACCCGCATCCTGGCAAGCCGTGAGCTGAACTCGGTTCTTCCTACCCAAAAAGCAATGTGGGAGCGGGCTTGCCCGCGATAGCGGAGTGTCAGCCAACCTAGGCGCTGACTGACACACCGCCTTCGCGGGCAAGCCCGCTCCCACAGTTGATGCCTGGTAGCTCAAATGGAAGTGGTGATGCATGACGCGGCGGTGGCCAAGCGGGTGGGCGAGCTGCATGCGCAATTGTGGGAGGGACCGTATTCCATAGCGCTGGATGTAGCGGCGCAGTACCCGGACCCGCATCCTGGCAAGCCGTGAGCTGAACTCGGCTCTTCCTACGCAAAAAAACAAAGTGGGAGCGGGCTTGCCCGCGATAGCGGAGTGTCAGCCAACGTAGACGCTGACTGACACACCGCCTTCGCGGGCAAGCCCGCTCCCACCGTTGATGCTTGGTGGCTCAAATACCGAGGTAGGACATTTCCCTCATCCGGGTCTCCCCTACCACTCCTTCGTGATGGTAGTGTGTGAAATTGTTTCTGACATTTCGATCAGAAATTTTCCCACTCCTCTTTTGCAAAGGAATGCCTCTAGTCATGCATTTTCCACTGAAAAAATTGGTGGCTGCCACCCTGTTCGCGGCGAGCTTTTCGGCCATTACCACCCCCGCCTTCGCCAACATCAGCGCCGAACAAAGCGCGACCATTATCAAACATTTCAGCGAAACCCCAGCCAGCGATTTCCGTGGTTTCCTCGGCACTCTGGCCAAGAGCGACCTGGCGAAAACCGATGACGTCGGCCCGGCCATCGACGCCTTCCTGGCCAACAAAACCCTGACCGCCGACCAGCAGAACGAAATCAACCGCCTGCTGGGTATTTACACCCGCGTTAAATACGGCAAAGCCGCGCTCGAAACCCTGCGCGAGCTGGTGGAAATTCCGACCTTCAACGTCGACGGCCTGCCGCAGTACAAGAACCCGGAATTCCTCAAGATCGCCGACAAGATCCAGAGCCTGGCCAAAGCCTTCAACCTGAACTTCCGCAACATCGACAACCGCGTGTACGAAATTTCGCTGGAAGGCAGCGGCGATGAAGTCGTCGGCATTCACGCGCACGCCGACGTGGTGCCGGTGACGCCGGAAAACTGGGTGCTCAAGGACGGCACCAAGCTCGACCCGTTCAAGGTCACGCTGATTGGCGATCGCATGTATGGCCGCGGCACCGAGGATGACAAAAACGGCATCGTGGTAGCCCTGTATGCCATGAAGGTGATCAAGGAAGAGAAGCTGCCGCTGGCGCGCAACTTCAAACTGTTGGTGGACACCACTGAAGAAACCATGGGGGACGCGATCCCCTATTACTTCGAACACAACCCGGTGCCGCAATACAACCTGGCGCTGGATGGCGGCTACCCGGTCGTGATTGCCGAGAAAGGCTACGGCACCGTCATGGCGAGCTTCCCGGTGCGCAAAGGCACTGGCAAAGGCGCGGAAATTATCTCGATGACCGGCGGCATGGCCACCAACCAGATTCCGTCGGTCTCGGTCGCCACCCTGCTCAGCGACAAGCCTGCTGAACTGGCCGCCAGCCTGCAGAAAGCCGGCGCTGACTACGTCAAGCAAAACGGTGGCAATTTCGACGTAACGGCCAAGGTGGTCGGCAAAGAGGTCAAGTTGACGCTCACCGGTGTGTCGGCTCACTCCTCCGAGCCGGAAGCGGGCGTCAACCCGGTCGCACGCATGCTGGAACTGATCCACAGCATTGACGGCAAAATCGCGCTGAAGCACAACCACATCACCGACGCTGCACACTATGCAGCTGACAACTGGGGCCTGGATTACCTGGGCGGCAAGTTGGGTGTGGGCTTCTCCGATGCGTTCATGGGACCACTGACCACCTCGCTGACGTTTGTCGGCCAGGATGACAAAGCCTTCAAGCTGGCGGTGAACCTGCGCATCCCCAAAGGCAAATCGCCGGAGGTGCTCAAAACTGAAATCGAAGAGAAAATCAGCGCCTGGGACACGCACACCAAAGTGGCGATGAACGTCACCTACTCGGTGGCCGAGCCGATGTACCGCAACCCTGAAGGTGAGTGGGTCAAAGCCCTGCTGGCCGTGGCCAGCGAAAACCTCGGCATGGAGCACACGTTCGGCACCTCGGCCGGCGCGACCTCCGTGCATGATCTGCCCAATGGCGTGCAATTCGGCCTGGCGAAGCCGGACGTGAAGTACACCGGGCACACCGACGGTGAGTTCAAGACCGTCGAGCAGTTCTTGCTGGACCTGCAGATCGTCACGGAAATGATGGGCCGTGTGGGGCAACTGCCGAAGCTCTGATAAGCCAAGGTAAACACCACAACGCCGATCAAGATTGATCGGCGTTGTGGTTAAACAGGCCTGGCTTGCGGCCTAAAACATATCCATCGCATTGCACAGCTTGGCCTTCTCTACCGGCACGTTCTGCGGTTTCCCCGCCGGGTTCAGGCGCTGCAACGCAATCAGGCACTGGCCACCGTCCAGCAGGATCAGTTCGTAATCTTGCCCGGCCTTGGGGGTGAAGTGAAAGCTCTGCCTGCAGCTATAGGCATTGCCGCCAGAAACATAGCCCTCACTCTGGAAGTTCATGGCAAAGGGCTTGTTCGCCGGCACCTTCAGTTCGCTACGCGCCGAGCCTTGCGCCTCCACCCGGCGGTTGCTCTCGGGCATGCCCAGGCTGCGGCCATTATTCTGACCCGCAAAGCCGGATTCGGACACGGCCATCACCCCGGCGCCAGGCACACGCCAGTCGATGCAGTCACGGCCCGGCACACCGCGCGCCATGCCATTGGTGATCACGCGCAAGCGTGCGGTATCCCCTGATGTGGGTTCAACATAGGGCGTGTTGTAAGCACGGATATTGGAAATATTGCCGCAGCCACTCAAGGCCACGGCCAGGCCTGCTATCAAAAACGCTCTCATGGAAATCCTTTTTTTGAGGCTTAACGGCAGTGATAAGGGCTTTCGCTGCGCAGTTCCTCGCCGGTCCGGGCATCGCGAATGATGACCGTCGCCCCCGGCGCATTGAGGCAGAACGCATTGCGTATGGGGTAAATGTTATGGCCCTCGGCGGTGAAGGTGCCGAGCCTGGTTATCTGGGCGCCGGAGGCGTCGTGAGCCGTGACAGTGTATTCACCCGACATGGTCAGGCAGCCGCTCAGCGACAGCAGCAAGGTGGCGCAGATGGCATATTTCACAGGTGATGTCCCTATCGCGTTGAATGCCGAGCCCTTAAAAACAGAGCGTTGTTTTTGTGGTTTCATTGAGCCGACTCACAGGCCCTCAACGGCTCCTTGGGGTGCAATGCACAGATGTCGAAACCGTCACGCCGCGTGTAGCCAGCACGCTTCATACACACAAAGCGCTGCGCCCGCTCCTGGAAGCTCGCATTGGGATCGATGCCGGAACCATTCTTTTCACCACACGCCAACATGGACGCAACCACATCTTGGTGGCTGGCGCCGGGTTTCTCCCATAAGTCGGCATCGGCCGTGGGGGGCTGGAATGGCTGGCTAAAGCAAGCAGTGACAAAAGGTGCAATCAACACACCTAACGCCAGGTGTTTAAGCCACATGATCAATCTCCTTATTTACGCGCAATCACCGGCGCCCGCACGGGTCGACCCTTGGGCCATACGGTGTGCAGGACTGCCGGCGATAGATGTAACAGCTGTGCGTCGTCGTTATGGACCTCATCCTCGAGGACCAGGTTCGCCCGTTCGACAGGGCCGGTGAAACATCCTACAAAATACTGATTACGTTACCGGCCATCCGCTGTTTTTTAGCAACGCCCGCCAGCTCAGGCCGTTGCGGCCAGCACCGGGAGTCGCAACCCGCGCAGCGGCGGGCTGCGCTTAACCCTTCAAACCTCAAGCATCAGGATATCTTCAAAGAACCCACCGACCGGCTCGGTGGGGTGGCAGAGCTGGATCTCCAGCACCCACACCATTTCACTCGGCGTGATCTCAAGCGCAGCCAATTCCTGGTTGCCGAACAAGGCGTGGGGGAAATCCGCAATACGGTGGCCGGCCAGGTTGCGCGACAACCGCCAGCCCTTGGCAACGGCCCGTTCCTCGGCAAAGTCATAGAGCTCACAGCCGGTCAGGCCGCGCATCCAGGCCTCGCGGGTTTCATCGAACACTTCATGCAAGACCTTGAAGCAATCGCGGTGCAGCGCTGACTCGCCGAAGACGAAGGTGTCGCCATAGTCGCCCTCGTAGCCGTCCCACACCGGGCCGAGGTCGACCACCACGATATCGATGGCACGCAGCGTGCGCATTGGGTCAATGCCTTCCCTGGGCGGGCGAACCGTGTCGTCGCCAAAACGAATGTAAGTCGGGTGCCAGGTGTGCGAGGCGCCCATGGCCTGCAATTGCGCGGCGGCCATGTCGAGGGCTTGCCCGGTGGTCATGCCGACTGTGAGCTGGCTGGCAATCGCCGCCAGGGCGCGGATGGTTTTATCACGCGCGGCGAGCATGCCGTCCAGCGAGTACCGCGGGCCGACTTTTTCCCAGGTTTGATCCAGTCCAATGAGCAGCGTGTCGGCGCTCGACCGGCCACTGGGTACAAACGCTTCGGCGACAAAACGATGGCTCGGCAAACCCGCTTCCAGGCAATCGGCGCGCGCCTGGCTGATCATGCCGCCGTTACCGCAGGCATACACCTGAGCCGACGCCCAACGGTGCCCATGGCTCAGCGCCACTTCCTGCACCCTGCCCTGCGCTGCCAATACCGGGTGCCAGTGAAAACGCGGGTGGTCGATGACCGCCTGGTCCAGAAATACGCGGTCGTAAAAGTCTGCCGCCTGCGCGCCGCCCCAGTAAAACGTCACCTCCACCTCCTGCTTCAACGCGCTCAGCAGGATCGGCTTGATACCCGCGTAGCCGGTGCCTGTGGCGAACAGCACCACAGGCGCATCGTCATCGTCCTGCCAGGTGCAGGCACCAAAAGGCCCCTCCAGCGTCAACAGATCGCCAGCCTCAAGGCTGTCCAGAAGGGTCTCGGAAAAAAGCCCGCCGCGCACCCGACGAATCTGAAACACCAGGCGCCCATCGCCGTCGGCCGGCAGGTTGGCGATCGAGAAACAGCGCGAGTCGCCATCGACCAGGCGGAACTTGAGGTACTGGCCCGGCCGCACGGCCAGCGGCGTGTCCGGCATCACCACCAACTCAATGATGTCGGGGCTGAGGTCACGCTTGCTCAGCACCGTCGCCTCGACCACCAGCGCGGGGGTGTCCAGCGACCACCCGGGAATCTCCAGGCGCATGTCGGCGCAGGCGTGGCTTTGACACAAGAGCATTTCATTCGCTGCCAGCGGGTAGCACGGCGCGGGCGCGCCCGGCGCCAGCTGCTTGGCGCGGTAGTGGCCTTGCGTGACCACCACCTTGCACGAACCACACGCCCCGCGCCGGCACGAGAACGGCACAGACAGGCCGCTGGCGAGCATCGCGTCGAGCAACAGCTCATCGCCGGCTTCAAAGGTTTTCCCCGAGGGGGCGAGTTCGATGACATGGCGTGTGTTCATAGCAACCTCAGGGGTGAGTGAGGCTTGATTGTTGCGCTAGACTAGGCCCATTAAAACCTCCAGTTTTGGATACTTAAGATGGTCCAGATGCGTAAATGGCGCCCGCTGCTCAAGCTCGACGAGAGCACCACCCAGGCGTCCTATCGCAAGATTGCCGAAGGCCTGGTGCAGGCCATCCTCGAAGGACGGCTGCCGCCCGGCACGCTGCTGCCGGGCACACGGGAAATGGCGCAGATGCTCGACGTCAATCGCAAGACGGTGATCCTGGCTTACGAGGAAGCATCGACCAAAGGCTGGCTGATCAGCGAGCCGCGCCGGGGCACGTTCGTCAATGCGCAATTGGCGCCAACGCCCGCGTCCAACCGCGCGCAGCACTCCTTTGCCCCGCCACTGCTGGCGCAGCCAGTGGTGCCGTATTTCGAGCAGAATGCCCAAGTCATCGCCCTGCAGCTTCGGCATGACGCGCTGTTTTTCGATAACGGTGCCTGCGACCACCGCTTGCTGCCCCAGGCCGTTTTACACCGCTATTACCGCAATGCCCTGCGCAGCAGTTTTGCGTCCAACTCGGTGCGCTACGGCAGCGAAGGCACCGGCTATGAATTGCGTTGTGCGCTGGCAGAGATGCTGCGCAACAATCGCGGGCTGGCAGTCAGCGCCGAGAATATCTGCCTCACGCCCGGCACTCAGGTGTCGCTGTACCTGACGGCCAGCCTGCTGATCAAACCCGGTGATGTGGTGTTGGTGGAGCGTCTGAGTTACCCGCCGGCGTGGGAAATTTTCCGCAAGCTCGGCGCACATTTGATCACCGTCGACATGGACGATGAAGGCTGTCGCACGGACCACATCGAGCAGTTATGCCACGCACATGATGTAAGGATGATTTACCTTACGCCGCACCACCAGTTTCCCACCACGGTGAGCCTGCATGCGGCCCGTCGGCAACACCTGCTGGCGTTGGCGGCGCAGCACAATTTCTGCGTGATCGAAGAAGACTACGACCACGAATATCACTTCAACGGACGCCCCTATCTGCCGCTGGCCAGTGATGGCGCGCAACGCCATGTGATTTACATCGGCTCATTATCCAAGGCGTTGGGGTCGACGTTTCGTTGCAGTTATGTGGTGGCTCCGGCCAGCGTGATTGAGGTGCTGCAGAACAGCGCGGCACTGGTGGTAGGTGACACCGACGCGGTTGCACAAAAAATGCTCGCGGACCTGATCAATCAGGGGGAATTGAAGAAGCACCTGCGCCGTGTTTCGAAAGAATACGTGGCGCGTCGAGAGGTGCTGCAGAGCTGTTTGCACAGCGCATTTGGCGATCGAATCCAGGTGCGCGAGCCTGAAGGCGGCCTGGCCCTCTGGGTTCGCTTCCAGGATGAAACCGACGTCGATCAGTTGCTCGCCACAGCCCGGGGCCAGGGCGTGGTGGTGCGCAGTGCGCGTCAGTTTTCACCGCTGAATGTGCCGGAAAATGCCCTGCGCCTGGGGTTTGCCTCGCTTGATCGGGATGAGCTCCGGGAAGCCACGCTGCGGTTGGCGCGGGTGATGAGCAAGCGTTGATCACACGCACGCATCAACACCCGTTAGAGCGCGCCTTGGCCGCTGTTTTGAAGCCGGGCAAGGTCGGGAAACTCGAGCAACAGCGCCCGATTGCCGCGACCGATATGCTCCATCACCGCCAGCGTGATGAACTCGCGCACCATCCCGCTCGAGACGTAATACATCGCCCAGGCTTGTTCGGGCGTGCAGTGGCCGATCTGTTCTTCGATGTCCTTGTAAGCCTGATATTCGTCCGGCTTCAAAACGTATGGGTTAGCCGCTTGGCGCATGATTTTTCTCCTCCCTGAAAACGCTGCGACAGCCCCTTGGTCTGCCGACGGCTAACGCTGGGACGCTATGGCCCCGTTCATACGCCGGCGCTGATCGACTTTGGTCGAGCGACTCCCCCATCATGTGTATGGAGCAATGCCTTGATGCGGTTCAGCAGTTGTTTTTCATTACCCAGTGACGTGAGGCCGTGGGTGCTTTGCGCCTCATAGGCCTCGACCATCTTTATCAGCGTCACTAATTGATGAGTGTCGGCTTTGGTTTCTTTGCAAATAGCCATGTAAGCCCTCTGCCAATAAAGATGAATGCCACGCGGGGTTACGTACCGCTCTTGACCTTGGTCCACACGCGCGTGCGGATTCGCTCCAACTTCAACGGTAGTGGTTCAAGCGGAACAAGTGTGGCAACCGTATGCTTGTCAGGATAAATCCAAGGGTTGTCGCGCAGCTTCTGCTCGACGAACTCAGTGGCGTCCTTGTTAGCGTTCGGGTACAGCGTGTGGTTCGAGCTCTTGGCAATCACTTGCGGTTCAAGCATGTAATTGATAAACGCCAGACCTTCCTTGGCATGGGGCGCATCTTTGAGCAGCACAAAGTTTTCCGACCACACCAACCCGCCCTCACGAGGCAGACTGTAGGCAATTTTGCGCCCGGTGTTGTTTTTCTCATTGATGGCCTGCGCCGTCAGCGCCCCGCTCGCCCAGCCCACGACCACACAAATATTGCCATCGGCAAAGTCGGCGTCGGTTCTGGAGGAGTCGAAGTAGAGAATATAGGGACGGATTTTCAACAGCAGCGCCTGAGCCTTCTGGTAATCCTCAGGGTTCTGGCTGTTGCTCGGCAGGCCGAGGTAATGCAACGCGATCGAAATGACCTCGCTGGGCGAGTCGAGCATCGCCACGCCGCAGGACTTGAGCTTGCTGATGTTTTCTTCTTTAAAGATCAGGTCCCAGCTGTCCACCGGGGCGTTGTCACCCAACGCGGCTTTGACTTTATCAACGTCATAGCCAATCCCGGTGGTGCCCCACAGGTAAGGCACGGCGTAGCGGTTGCCCGGATCATTCACCGAAAGCAGCGCCAACATCTCTGGGTCGATATGGGAGAAGTTGCTCAGTTGGTCGCGGTCCAGCGGTGCAAGCACGCCCGCCTTGATCAGGCTTGGCAGGACATTCGAGGTGGCGACAACCACGTCATAGCCCGTGCGCCCGGCCATGACCTTGCTCTGCATGATCTCGGCGCTGTCGAAGGCATCCACGTGCATGCGCGCGCCGGTTTTTTGCTCGAATTCCTTGGGCGTCTCTGGCGCGATCAACCCGAACCAGTTGTACAGATTCACCTGAGGTTGCGCCGCCGCAGCAGGCGCGCTGATACCTACACAGACAAGCGAGGCCAAAAAAATGGCTCGCAAATGTGATTGACTCATATAACTATCCTTGTCAAAACGACAGGCCTTCATGGCCTGCATCCGCTGGGAGGTGAATATACCCGGCGTCGTCTAATAGTAAATACCTACAAGTACTTAGCTCGCGCCTATGAACGCCTAACCCTAAAGGGGTAGAACATGTCACTCGACCTTCATAACCTGGCCTGGCACCGATCGGCCGGCAAGCTGATCATGGAGCTCAATCGCCCGGCTTTCTGGAGCTCGCTGGTTCGCGTGTTGAATGAATATGTGCAGATCGACAACTGGGTTGTCCTGGTTTTCAGCGATCAACAAGTCAACGTCATCAGCTTTACTGAAGTGGCCGATGCCGAGGAGGTGGATGCCCTGACTCAGCGCTACCTCAAAGGGCTGTACCTGCTGGACCCGTTCTACATTGCCAACCGGGAAAACCCGCAGAGTGGCTTTTTTCACTTGTCAGACATAGCGCCCGAGCACTTTCTGACCACCGAGTATTACCGTCAGTATTTCGCCCAGTACGTTTCGGTGGATGAGGTGCAGTACAACGTTCAGCTCGATGAGGACAGGACGTTGTGTATTTCATTCGGCAGTAACGTGCGCTACAGCCCGGAACAGATCACCACACTGGATATCATCAAGCCTTGGGTTTTGGCATTGATGCACCAGCGTATGTGCTTTGAGATCGACGTTGAAAAAAACCTCAATGAGACACCGCCCTGGTCGCAGGCAATTGTTCAACTGGGCAGCCAGATCACAACGCGTGAAAAGGACGTGCTCAAGTTGCTGTTGAGCGGGTTCTCCAACAAAGAAATCGCCGGCAAACTGTCCCTGTCGACAGAAACGGTGAAAGTGCACCGGCGCAATATTTACACCAAGCTGAACATCAAGTCCCAGTCCGAACTCTTTGCGCGTTTCTTCATGCCAAAACAGGACGTCTACGCGGTGAACTGAAGGCGCGGCGCTCAGCCCGCCACGCCGAGAAACGGCAGCGCGAGGAACAGCTTGATCACCACCGCATTGGTGATGTCGATGAAAAACGCCCCCACCATCGGCACTACCAGAAAGGCAATCTGCGAGGGACCGAAGCGCTGTGTCACCGCCTGCATATTGGCAATGGCGGTGGGTGTCGCGCCCAATCCGAAACCGCAATGCCCGGCCGCCAGCACCGCCGCATCGTAGTTGCTGCCCATCACCCGAAACGTCACGAAAATCGCGAACAGGGCCATCAACAGCGCCTGTGCCGCCAGCAGGATGACGATCGGCAACGCCAGCGCCGCCAGGTCCCAGAGCTTGAGCGACATCAAGGCAATCGCGAGGAACAACGACAGGCTGACATTACCCAGCAGCGACACTTCGCGCTCAAACACCTGATGCCAACCCAGCGCCGACAAGCCATTGCGCAGCACCACGCCGACAAACAGCACGCAGACAAAGGTGGGCAACTCGAAGACGGTGCCTTGGATGACACCACTCAGGCACGTGCCAACCTGCAAGCTGATCGCCAACAGGGCCAGGGTTTCGATAAATGAAAACGAGGTGATCATGCGTTCCTGATCGGGGCGCTCAAAGCCTTTGGGCCGCCGCGGCTGCGAGTGTTCAACGCCAGGCACCTGGACACGCTTGATCAGCAGGCGCGCGACCGGGCCGCCAATCAAACCCCCGAGCACCAAACCAAAGGTCGCCGAAGCAATTGCCAGTTCAGACGCGGAGGCCACGCCGTATTTCTCACTGAACACCGCGCCCCATGCGGCGCCCGTGCCGTGCCCGCCCGACAGGGTGATGGAGCCCGCCAGCAAGCCCATCAATGGATCAAGCCCCAGCGCCTTGGCCAACGCGATCCCCATGGCGTTTTGCACCACCAACAGGGCCGTCACGACCAGCAGGAAAATACCCAGCACGCGCCCGCCTCGCTTCAGGCTGGCGAAATCTGCGTTCAGGCCAATCGTGGCGAAAAACGCCAGCATCAATGGGGTTTGTAAGGAGGTGTCGAAGCGAACCTCGACATCCGCCAGCGCACGCAACGCCAACAGCAATGCGGCAACCAACAGGCCGCCGGCTACCGGCTCCGGAATGCTGTAGACACGTAGAAAGCCAATCCGGGCCACCAGCCAACGGCCCAATAAAAGCACCAGGGAGGCAGCGACCAGGGTTGAATAGAAATCGAGCTGAAGCATCTGGACAGTCCTTTGAAGTAAACAAGGAAAATGGGCTGGCCAGAGTAGAGACAGCGGAACAGGTACACAGCTACCCGACATTGATTACAGACTATTCCTACGCACATCAGCACATGGCCTACATGCGTGGTGTGTTTTGCCGGCAAAAAAGCGACACGAACAAAAACGCCGATCATCACTGATCGGCGTTTTCGTTAAATATGGAGCGGGAAACGAGACTCGAACTCGCGACCCCGACCTTGGCAAGGTCGTGCTCTACCAACTGAGCTATTCCCGCAAATGGCGTCCCCTAGGGGACTCGAACCCCTGTTACCGCCGTGAAAGGGCGGTGTCCTAGGCCACTAGACGAAGGGGACACGCTACTGAAACACATGGTGTGTATTTCAGTGCCCAGAGGCCTCATCCGAAGACTTGGTCCTGGTTTCACTCAATGCCGCCCGAGGGCAACACTGCTTAAAAATTGGAGCGGGAAACGAGACTCGAACTCGCGACCCCGACCTTGGCAAGGTCGTGCTCTACCAACTGAGCTATTCCCGCATATGGCGTCCCCTAGGGGACTCGAACCCCTGTTACCGCCGTGAAAGGGCGGTGTCCTAGGCCACTAGACGAAGGGGACACACGTACAACATTCACTCCCTACCGCGTTTCGCTGTGTGCTTTACGCTGTAAGTGGCGCGCATTCTATGGATGGATTGAAAGGTCGTCAACCCCCAAGGATAAATTTATTTAAATCAATGACTTCGCCCTGCTTTCCAGGGCTTTGCGGGCATTGTGCCCGTGCGGGCTTTGACGCCTATATTCTGGCGCCCGACAAGGCGCTATAGTTCGCCCAGGCAAATGATGGCAATGTGCATCCACGCAGGGAACGCTTATCTATATAGCAGAAACTACCTGGGCAACTGGTCGAACAATCCTATCCGTCGGATGGCCCAGTCACTACACTCCACAGCAAACCCTATAAAGAGGTCACACCGGTGACACCACTCATGATCACCCTGCTGGTAATAGCCGGGATCGTAATACTGATCGCCATTGGCTACATGAACCACGTGGTGGAAAACAACAAACTGGAAAAGCAGCGCACCGAAATCGAGCTTAACGATCGGCTGCGTCGTTGCGGTGAGATCACCGAGACGTTCCCCGGCCAGTTGATGACCCCGAAACTCAAACTGTTGCTGACTCGCCTGGAACTCAACGTCACCCAGCGCCTGTTGCACCTCAAAAAATCCAGCGCACCGCTCAAGGCACGTATCGCTGAGCTGAACGCGCTGATCGGCCAGGGCGAATCGATCCCGGTGACCAACCCGCCCGCGCCGATCCAGACCGAAGCCAAGGCCAAGGACGTGCGTTTCCTGCTCGAGGCGCTGCACGGTCAAGTGACCCGTGCGGCCCAGGACGGTTTCCTGCCGACCAACGAAGCCAAGCACTGGATCAAGGAAATTCGCCATATCCTGGTGTTGCTGCACATTGAGTTCTTCAACAACCTGGGCCAGCACGCCCTGCAACAAGGCCAGCCTGGCCAGGCACGCCTGGCGTTCGAGCGTGGCGTGCAGTACTTGCGCAAACAGCCGGAGCCGGTGCTCTACAGTGCACAACTGCAATTGCTGGAATCGCAACTGGCCCGCGCCAACTCCACGGTGCTGACCAACAGCAAGCCGGCCGAAGACGAAGTCAACGAACTGACCGAAGGCCTGAAAGTCGTCGACGCCGACGCCGAATGGAAGAAGAAAGTCATCTACGACTGATCGCCTGCCCCATGTGGCGACCCCGGGTCGCCACATGCCATCACTTTGCACCTATCCCCCCGCCCCCGACTAGCGTAAAAAAGTGCCCCTCACTCCGTGAAGTTAGAGGCCTGCTATGCCTGTTGCCGTGATTGATGGACAACCGCTGCACTATGTCGACCAGGGCACCGGCCCGGTCGTCCTGCTGGGTTCGAGTTACCTGTGGGACCGCGACATGTGGGCCCCGCAAATTGAAGCCCTGTCGCAACAGTATCGCGTGATCGTGCCGGAACTGTGGGGCCACGGTGAGTCCGGCCCGCTGCCGACGCAAACCCGCTCCCTCGACGACCTCGCGCGTCAGGCCCTGGCGCTGCTGGATCAGCTGGATATCGCGCAAATCAATCTGGTCGGCCTGTCGGTCGGCGGCATGTGGGGCGCGCGCCTGGCGTTGCTGGCACCGGCGCGCATCAACAGCGTGGTGCTGATGGACACCTACCTGGGCGCCGAGCCCGACGCCACGCGCCAATATTACTTCTCGCTGTTCAAGATGATCGAGGACGCCGGCGCCATCCCCGAGCCGTTGCTGGATGTGGTTGCACCGATTTTCTTCCGCCCCGGCATCGACCGCGAGTCGGCCCTGTACCAGGATTTTCGCAAGGCGTTGCAGGCCTTACCCAAAGAGCGCCTGCTGAACAGCATCGTGCCACTGGGCCGCCTGATCTTCAGTCGCGAGAACATTCTGGACCAGTTGCCCCGCCTGGACTCGGACACCACGCTGGTGATGTGCGGCGAGCAGGACAAGCCGCGGCCGCCCGCAGAATCACAGGAAATGGCTGAACTGATTGGCTGCAGCCTCACGCTGATTCCCGACGCGGGGCATATCTCGGCCCGGGAAAACCCGGACTTCGTCAATGAAGCGCTGCTGACCTTCCTCGCCAACCACGCCTGATTGGCGCCCTGCCCTTTGTTCGCGGCTGACCCGCCGCGATCAAAGGCGGAAGTGCCCCACCATGCCCTTGAGCTCCGCGCCCAACTGTGCCAGCTGGATACTCGACGCGGCATTGCCCTGCATGCTCAACGCCGACTGATCGGCGCTCGCACGAATGCTGGTCACACTGCGATTGATCTCTTCGGCCACCGAGCTTTGCTCCTCGGCCGCCGCGGCAATCTGCTGATTCATTTGCTGGATCAATGACACCGCCGCGGCAATGCTGCCCAACGCGCTCTCCGTTTCCAGCGCATCGCTGACCGCCAACTTCACCAGCTCGCCGCTCTGCTGAATCTGCTGCACCGACGACTGCGCCGCGCTGCGCAACGTACTGACCAGACGCTCGATTTCCTCGGTCGATTGCTGCGTGCGCTTGGCCAACGCCCGCACTTCGTCGGCCACCACTGCAAACCCTCGGCCCTGCTCGCCGGCGCGGGCCGCTTCGATGGCGGCGTTAAGGGCCAGCAGATTGGTTTGCTCGGCCACGCTTTTGATCACGCCCAGTACCGTGCCGATATTCTGGATTTCCGCGCTCAGGCTTTCGATACTCGCGCTGGCACTGGTGCTGGAGGACGCGAGCAATTCAATCCGCTGCAGGCTCTGGCGCACCACTTGCTGACCGCTGTCGACCTTGTCGTCGGCGGTCTGCGCGGCTTGCGCGGCCTCTTCGGCGTTACGCGCCACGTCGTGCACCGTGGCGGTCATCTGATTCATTGCCGTGGCAACCTGTTCGGTCTCTTCTTTTTGGCTGCTGACTTCAACATTGGTCTGCTCAGTGACGCTGGACAGTGAATGCGCCGAACTGGCCAATTGCTCGATGCCCGCCTGCAGCCCACTGACCATCTGGCTCAGGCCGCTGCCCATTTGCTGCATCGCCTGCATCAATTGGCCGATTTCATCGCGGCGGCTGACTTCCATCCGCCCGCTCAGGTCGCCGGACGCAATCTGCTGGGCCACGGCGATCACAGTGCGCAGCGGCGCCACGATCAACCGGGTGATCACCCACGCCGCGATCAAGCCCACCAGCAGCGCGAGGGCCGAGGAACCGATGATCAACACTGCGCTTTTCTTCAATTGCGCCTGCATGGACTGGTCTTCGGCGTCGTACGCCTGGTTGACCCGGCTGACCACTTGGTCGGCGCGGTCATGCAACTGCTTGTAGACGATTTTTTCCTGGGCCAGCAGCCCGGTGTACTCGCCGAGTTTTTCGCTGAATGCGGCGATATGCCCGGAGACTTCATTGAGCACGGTCTGGTAACCCGCATCCTTGACCGAGGTTTTCAGCTGTTCGACTTGCGCCAGGGCCTGATCGGCCTGTTCGATCTTGCCTTGATCGGCGTTGTCGGCATCGGCCCTGCGGCTCTGATCCAGGCGCACGCGCGCTTCATTCATGGCTTGCAACATCAACCGCGAGACCTGGCTGACCTGCCCGGCCTGCTCGATAAACTCGGCGCCATCCTTACCCTGGCTTTCTTTCAGGCCATAGGCGCCGTCGTCGGCCAGGCCGGCCTGCAACACATCGAGGTTATTGGCCACACTGGACACCGACCAACTGGCCATTTCCAGCGCCAGGTCCTTGGTCTGGGTCAGTTCGACAAACTCGTCGAAAGCCTTGCGATACGCCGCCAACGCCTGCTCGACATCGCTCATCACCGGCACATTCGTGGCTGACCGGGCCTTGAGGCTGGCGGCCATCGCCGCCAGTGCATCGACACTTTCGTGCAGGGCATCGACAGACTTGGGGTCGGCGTGCAGCGCGTAGTCCTGCTCGATCAGGCGTACCTTGAGCAAGCCGCTGTTGAGCGATGACATGGCCTTGAGGCCTTCAAAACGCTGGCCAACGGTTTGCAGGGACCACACGCCAATGGCCGCCACCAGCGCCGTCAACAGCAGCACCAGGGCGAAACCCAAGCCCAGTTTCTTCGCCATACCGAGGTTGGCAAAACGTCGTTGCACGCCTGAAATCATTGCACTTGAATCCTCTTGCAACGGCAGATGCCATCGAGCCTGGTTTCCATGCAGCGAGATTCGCAACGACGAGCCAACGGCACAAGACGTTGGCGCCACAATAATGGCAAAAAGCTACATACCCGTCGTTTTCAGAATGGTCGAGGTCGATCTGGCAGGCCCCATGGCACGGAACAACGCCAGCGCCCGCTGATCAGCAGCATAGGCCACGTTGATGCGCAGCCAGTCGCTGTGCTCGCCCTTGGGATTGAACAGCGCCCCCGGCGACAACAACACACCGAGCCGTCGGGCACAGGCCTGCAACCGTGAATGATCGTCCCTGCCGGGCCGGGCCCACACAAACATGCCCCCCGCGGGCACGGCGAACACCTCCCACTCCTCATCCTCCAGCACCTGCAGGGTTGCGGCCATTTGTGTGTTCAAGCGCTTGCGCAGGCGCTGCACCCACTTACGGTAGGTGCCATTGGCCAGCAGCGTGGCCAGCACCGCCTCGGCAAACCGCGAAGTGCCGATGCCTGTCAGCGTTTTGAGCGTCACCATGGGCGCAATAATCGCCGCGCTGGCGCTGAGATACCCCACGCGCAAGGCACTGCTGAGGGTCTTGGAAAAACTCGAAATATAGATCACCCGACCGTCATGGGGCAGCGCCGACAGCCGTGTGCAACTGGCGTGCTGCAAGTCGCCGTAGACGTCCTCTTCGACAATCAGGAAGTTCTCGCTGCTCGCCAATTGCAGCAGGCGCTCGGCCACGGCACGGCACAGGCTGGTGCCGGTCGGGTTGTGATACAGGCAGTTGATGAACAGGCATTTGGGCCGATGGCTTTTCAGCAGCGTCTCCAACACCGGGATATCCGGGCCACCCAGCGTGCGCGGGACGTGCAGCAGCTTGACGCCATGGCGCTCCAACTGACGGTAGAGGTTGGCATACCCGGGCGTCTCGACCACCACCGTATCGCCGGCCTTGAGCAACGTCCGTATGAGCAGGTCTTGTGCATGGCTGGCGCCATGGGTGGTGAGAATGCAGTCGAGACTGCTGGGCACTTTCATCTGCGTCAGGCGCTTGAGCAGTTGCTCACGCAGTACCGGCAACCCCAGCGGCGTGCTGTAGCTGAACAGCCCGGCGGTGTCGGTGCGGCTGACCTCGCGTATGGCGTAACAAATATCATCGCTTTCGCGCCAGGCGTCCGGCAGCCAGCCGCAGCCCAGTTTCAACTCGCCCAACGGGCCATCGACGTAGGCGCCCCAGCCCAGCTCGGCGCCTTCATGCCAGTGGCTTTCAAGGGAAACCGGCGGTTGGGCCACTACAAACCCCGAGCCCTGTTTTGCCACCAACACCCCCTGCGCCACCATTCGCTCAAAGGCTTCGATGACGCTGGATTGACTGAGCAGGTTGTCGAGGGCCAATTGCCGGATGGACGGCAAGCGCGTGCCCGGGCTTGCCCCGCTTGTGCGAATCCATTGCGCCACCGCGCTGACGATTTGCTGCACCACCGGTACAAGGGCCTGTCGATCGATGCCTAAATCCATGAGCCCCTCACTTCAACTGTCTGTTATTCAACCCCAAACAGTTAAGCACAGAAGCCGGGTTCGACCTGCCGCCGAAATTTATTAAAGTATTGATTTTATTGAATTATTTACCTACTGATACACATTCTGACGAGGCCTTGTGCCAGCCCTGGAAACGCCCCACAGCGCCCCTCGCCTTTTCGAATATGCAGTGGCGCCGAGTCCTAGATCGCCGTCGCGCCACCGTCCACCGCCAACGCCTGGCCCGTGGTGAACGCGGCACCGTCGCTGCACAGGTACAACACCGCACTGGCGATTTCCTCGACTTTGCCGATGCGCCCGACCGGGTGCATGGCGGCGGCAAACTCTGCCTTGCGCGGGTCGGCTTCATAGGCACGCCGGAACATGTCGGTGTCGATCACCGCTGGGCACACCGCATTCACGCGGATTTTCTTTTTCGCGTACTCGATGGCCGCCGATTTGGTCAAGCCGATCACGGCATGTTTGGACGCCGCATAAATGCTCATCTTCGGCGCCGCCCCCAACCCCGCCACCGAGGCGGTGTTGACGATCGCCCCGCCGCCTTGGGCCAGCAGCAGCGGCAACTGGTGCTTCATGCACAGCCAAACGCCCTTGACGTTAACGCCCATGATCGCGTCGAACTCATCCAGGCTGCCGTCGGCCAGCTTACCCTTCTCGATCTCGATCCCGGCATTGTTGAAGGCGTAGTCCAGCCGACCATAGGCGGCGACGGTCTGCGCCATCAACTGCTGCACGTCCGCTTCCAGCGTGACGTTGCAGCGCACGAACAACGCCTCGCCGCCCGCCTGTTGAATCAGCGTGACGGTGCGCTCGCCGCCCGCCACGTCCAGGTCGGCAACCACCACTTTCAAGCCTTCGGCGGCAAATGCCAGCGCGGTGGCGCGGCCAATACCGGCGGCGGCGCCGGTGACCAGGGCGACCTGGCCGGAAAACGTCATGCTCATGGGGATGTCCTGTGGGGAAAATAGCCGTGGGCCGAGTCTAGCCAAGCGCAGGACGGGTGCGTCAGCACTATCAGAAGGCCGGTTGGCGGTGTATGAATCGCAGTGATAAGCCCACCCGCCTCACTATCAGCCAGGCCTATCGGCGGGCATTCGCGCCTCTCGGACAACCTTGCTCTCAGGCCGTTAGGGGTCTATCACTTGGGGTTCACTTCTAAAGAGTCCTTTGCCATGACTGCCCAGACCAACCGCCAGTTCCTGCTCGCCAAACGCCCGGTCGGCGCGGCGACACGGGAGACCTTCACCTATCAGGAAGTGCCGGTGGGCACGCCAGGGGATGGGCAAGTGCTGGTGCACAACGAATACCTGTCCCTGGACCCGGCCATGCGTGGCTGGATGAACGAGGGCAAGTCTTACATTCCGCCCGTCGGCATTGGTGAAGTGATGCGCGCACTGGGTGTGGGCAAGGTGATTGCGTCGAACAACCCGAAATTTGCAGTGGGTGATTACGTCAATGGCGCGCTGGGCGTGCAGGATTACTTCCTCGGCGAACCGCGCGGCTTCTATAAGGTGGACCCCAAACTCGCGCCGCTGCCGCGCTACCTGTCCGCGCTCGGCATGACGGGCATGACCGCCTACTTCGCCCTGCTCGAAACGGGCGCGCCCAAGGCCGGCGAAACCGTGGTGATCTCCGGCGCCGCTGGTGCGGTGGGCAGCATTGCCGGGCAAATTGCCAAGATCAAAGGCTGCCGCGTGGTCGGCATCGCCGGCGGCGCCGACAAGTGCAAATTCCTCGTGGATGAATTGGGCTTCGACGCAACCATCGACTACAAAAGCGAAGACGTGCCAGCCGCCCTCAAGCGCGAATGCCCTAAAGGCGTGGATGTGTATTTCGATAACGTCGGCGGCGACATCCTCGACGCGGTGCTCAGCCGCCTCGCGTTAAAGGCACGGGTGGTGATTTGTGGTGCCATCAGCCAGTACAACAATAAAGAAGCCGTGAAAGGCCCGGCCAACTACTTATCGTTGCTGGTCAATCGCGCGCGGATGGAAGGCTTTGTGGTGATGGACCATGCGGCGAACTTTGCCGCAGCCGGGCAGGAGATGGCCGGCTGGATGGCGCAGGGCAAGCTCAAGAGCAAGGAAGATATTGTCGAGGGGCTGGAGACGTTCCCGGAAACGCTGATGAAACTGTTCAACGGCGAAAACTTTGGGAAGTTGATTCTAAAAGTTAACTGACCACGGTGGATCGAAATGTGGGAGCGGGCTTGCTCGCGAATGCGGAGTGTCAGTCACCGGATGTGTGTCTGATACACCGCTTTCGCGAGCAAGCCCGCTCCCACATTTTAGCTCAGCGACATTCAGGCGATTTCGGCGACAACTGCGGCCAACGCCTTCGCCGGATCGGCCGCCTGGCTGATCGGGCGACCGATCACCAGGTAGTCCGAGCCCGCGTCCAAGGCCTGACGTGGCGTCAGAATGCGGCGCTGGTCATCCTGGGCACTGCCCGCCGGGCGAATGCCCGGGGTGACCAGTTGCAGCGACGGGTGAGCGGTCTTCAAGGCCTGGGCTTCCAGCGCCGAGCATACCAGGCCATCAAGCCCTGCCTTCTGCGCCAGCGCCGCCAGGCGCAATACCTGCTCCTGAGGTTCGATATCCAGGCCGATGCCGGCCAGGTCCTCGCGCTCCATGCTGGTCAGCACGGTCACACCAATCAGCAGCGGTTTCGGGCCGCTGCGCTGTTCCAGCACTTCACGGCAGGCAGTCATCATGCGCAGGCCGCCGGAGCAGTGCACATTGACCATCCACACGCCCATCTCAGCCGCGGCCTTGACTGCCATGGCGGTGGTGTTGGGGATGTCATGGAATTTCAAATCGAGGAACACTTCGAAGCCTTTGTCACGCAGGGTGCCGACAATTTCGGCGGCGCAACTGGTGAACAGTTCCTTGCCGACCTTGACCCGGCAAAGCTTGGGGTCCAACTGGTCAGCCAGCTTCAGTGCGGCGTCACGAGTGGGGTAATCCAGGGCGACGATGATAGGAGTCTGGCAGACGGACATTGGAATGGGCTCTCAGGCAAGTCGAAATCGGCGCGGATTGTAGCGCAAGCGGCGCCGTTGCGGGATCCGATGATCGGTAAAATACTGATCGAGCGCCCGTGACCCGGCATTTAGAGCAATTGTGTCAAGGCTGATACATTCACGACATGCCCTCAACACGCACCACGTCTAGCCTCGCGCACATGACCGCCCGTCCAGCACTTCCAGCCATGGAGCTGGGCGCCTATGCTGACAGCAACAACCCAGGCAGATGATCGCACTATGCATACCCCTACCGTCTCTGTAAACGAAGAGCAAAAAGGCGCGGTGATCGCCGAAGACAAGCGCTGGAACACCCGTGCGCTGATCGTCGATGACGATCTACCGATTCGTGAACTGCTGATCGACTACCTGGCGCGCTTCAATATTCTCGCCGTCGGCGTCACCGACGGCACCGCCATGCGCACGGCCATGCAAGCCGAAACCTTTGATGTGGTGGTGCTAGACCTGATGCTGCCGGGCGAAGACGGCCTGTCACTGTGCCGTTGGCTGCGCACCGAATCGGACATCCCGATCCTGATGCTCACCGCGCGCTGCGAACCCACCGACCGCATTATCGGCCTGGAACTGGGCGCCGATGACTACATGTCCAAACCCTTCGAACCGCGCGAGCTGGTGGCACGCATCCAGACCATCCTGCGCCGGGTACGCGATGACCGTACCGAGCAGCGCGCCAACATCCGTTTCGACAACTGGCGCCTCAACAGCGTACTGCGCCAGCTGGTGGCCGACGACGGCCTTGTGGTGCCGCTGTCCAACGCCGAATTTCGTCTGCTGTGGGTGTTTATCGAACGCCCGCGTCGCGTGCTGAGCCGTGAACAATTGCTCGATGCCGCGCGTGGCCGCTCAATCGAGGCGTTTGATCGCAGCATCGACTTGCTGGTCTCGCGCCTGCGCCAGAAACTGGGCGATGACCCCAAGGCACCGCAGTTGATCAAGACTGTCCGCGGCGAAGGCTACCTGTTTGACGCGCGGGATATCGGCTGATGCGCGCCACCTTCAATACGCTGTTCGGCAGGCTGTTCGGCGTATTGCTGGTGGCCATTGTGCTGGCCCACGTGCTGGCGTTCTTTTGGTTTCACCACTACGGCCCGCCACCACCTCCGCCTCAGGAAACCTTTGTCGAGCAGCCGGATGGAACAATGAAGCCGCTGCCCAAGCACCATCGTTCCTGGTTCGGCGGCCCGGTGGTGCCACTGACGTTTCAATTTATCTCGCTGATCATTGCCGCCTGGTATGGCGCCAAACTGCTGAGCCGGCCGATCCAGCGCCTGAGCGCAGCCGCCGAACGCTTGAGCCTCGACCTCGACAGCCCGCCACTTAACGAGTCCGGGCCTCGCGAGGCGCGGCAGGCTGCATCGACCTTCAACCTGATGCAAAAACGCATTCGCGAGCAAGTCAGCCAGCGTGCACGCATGCTCGGCGCCGTTTCTCACGACCTGCGCACCCCACTGTCACGCCTTAAACTGCGCCTGGAGCAGATCGAAGACACCAAGTTGCAAGGTCAGATGCGCCAGGACCTGGACGACATGATCGGCATGCTCGACTCCACCCTGAGTTACTTGCACGAGCAGCGCACCAGCGAAACCCGGCACTGGCTCGACGTGCAGGCGCTGGTCGAATCCCTCAGCGAAAACGCCCAGGATCAAGGCTCCGATGTGCAGTTCGCGGGCAATTGCGCGCCCTTGCAGGTGCAGCCGATGGCACTGCGCTCGTGCCTCAACAACCTGATCGACAATGCCTTGCGTTATGCCGGTACGGCGCGGGTGGAGCTGAGCGACAGCCGCGAAGCCTTGGTCATCCGTGTGATCGACCACGGGCCGGGGATTGCCGCGGATAAACGCGAGGCCGTATTCGAACCGTTCTTTCGCCTGGAAGGCTCACGCAACCGCAACTCCGGCGGCGTCGGCCTGGGCATGACGATTTCCAAGGAAGCGGTGGAACGCCTCGGCGGCAGCCTGAGCCTGGAGGAAACCCCAGGCGGCGGCCTGACCGCCGTGATGTGGTTGCCGAGGGCTTAAAGGGGTTTGTCTTCGCGACGCACTTGCGCCTGGGTCGCGCTCCAATCCGTCAGCAGACTGTAGGCCACCGCCAGCAAGGTCGGGCCGATAAACAAACCGATAAAGCCAAAGGCGATCAACCCGCCAAACACGCCCAGCAGCACAATCACCAGCGGCAGGTTGCCGCCGCGGCTGATCAGGTACGGCTTGAGCACGTTGTCGACGCCACTGATGATGAACGTGCCCCACACACCGAGAAACACCGCATAGGTGTAATCGCCCTTCCAGGCCAGCCAGGCCGTGGCCGGGATCCATATCAGCGGCGGTCCCATGGGGATCAGGCTGAGCAGAAAGGTAACGATGCCCAGCACCACCGCGCCCGGCACACCGGCGATCAGGAAACCGATCAGCGCCAGCAGGGCCTGAGCGGCGGCGGTACCGATTACGCCGTTGACCACGCGTTGCACGGTGCCGGCCACCAACTCGATGTAGTAACCGGCACGGTCGCCAATCAAGCGTTCCAGCAGCCGATGCACGAACGTCGCCAGGCGCGGCCCGTCGCGGTAGAAGAAAAACACGAACACCAGGCTCAGGGTCAGTTCGAGAATACCGCCACCGATCTGCGCGCTGCGCGCCAGCAACCAGTTGCCGACCTGGCCCAGGTACGGCTTGATGCTGACCATCAACGCCGCGCCCTGCTGGTCGATGCTGTCCCAGGTCGCCACCAGGCGCTCGCCGACAAAGGGGATCGAGCCCAGCCAGGTCGGCGCGGCAGGCAGGCCGTCAACCTGGATATCCTTGATCAGGCTTACGGCGTCGCGCACATGGTCGGCCAGGTTGAACCCCAGCCACACCAGTGGCACCGCCACCAGCAACATCCAGCCCAGGGTCAGAATGCCCGCCGCCAGGGATTCCCGGCCGCCCAGCCAGCGGGTCAGCAAACGCATCAGCGGCCAGCTGGCAAACGCCAGCACCGCGCCCCAGAACAGCGCCGACCAGAACGGCGCCATCACCCAGAAGCTGGCACCAAACAACACCAGCAGCAGGATTTGCACCAGTAGGCGATCGTTATTGAGCATCGAGTATCTCGAGAATAAGGCTGTAGGAAGAGAGCTTAGGCGAACGGCGCGGGTCCGTTCGCCCTGTTGCGGGTCAGCGTATCAGATGCAGGTGCAAACCCTTAGCATCACCGGTGCCGGTTTCCATGCGCGCGGCGCGTACGCCGCTGTCGATCAGGCCCTGGCGCCAGGCTTCGGCGGTCGGCCCGGTCAAGCTGACGCGCAAGGTGGCGTCGAGGTTCAAGCCACGCGAAATCAGAGTCAGCCAGGTGGCGTCGGGCTCGGCGCCCAGCGCCGGGAAGTCCAGTTCGCCGGTGCTTTTCAACTCACGCAGCAAGGTGGCCGAGGTGGGCAGCAAGTCCCCCAGCGGCGCGCTGGCATCGAGCTGTTCAACATGCAGATAGGCGCGACGGTTGCCGCGCGTGATGCCGTACAGCGCTAACAGGGAATTGTCCTGCGGCGCCGCCAGACGCAGCAGCAGGTATTCCTGCTGCCCATCGGCGCCGACCAGTTTGGCGTTGCCGAACACTTCGTTGGCCCACAGGCTGCTTTCGCCGCAATCGCGAGCCTGGCACCAGAACAACAGCTGCGCGCCCTTGGCCTGCAACGCTTCGCGCGTCGCGGTAAATGCGGCACTTGATGTGTGCTCGGCGGGCAGCTCATAGGTGATGGCAGTGGTCTGGCCACGCGCTGTGGCTTGGCCTTCGTAACGCAGTTGGCCGCTGATCTTACGGATCGCGCCCATCGGGTAGATGCGTTCCTTTTCTTCAGCGGGGCGGTAATCGACGATTTGCGCATCGGCCTGACGGGCCACGGCCGGTAAATCCTGACTTCCCGGCAGGTCCGCGGCGAACACCAAGGGGCTGAAACAGCACAGCCCGAGGGCACGGATACATCCTTTGCGCAGGCTCATCGGATCGGTAAGCCCTGGCCATTGGAGGTCGCAGCAGTGTTCATAGCGTTCATGGTTGACTCCCTTTCAATCCGCCCAGCCTCGGCAGTTGCCCGCGTCAAGTCAAGGCGCGTGGAAGAACCGATTGAAACAGTCTGCAACAAGGAGCGCGCCGGGCTCATCATTAAGGTGTAAATGATGGCCGCCGGGCAGCGTGTTCACTGTAAAAGGTAGCTGAGAAAGCAATTCTGGATGTTTCGCCAGCATGCCGTCAGCCGCGACCACCAACTGTGTAGGGCAACCCACGCGTCGCACGAAAGCCATCGCCTGCTCATCGGTCAGGCGCATCGGCGAGGCGAGCGTCAGGCGACTGTCCGTACGCCAGGTGTAACCTCCCGGCACCGGCATCAAACCGCGCTGGGCCAACAGCTCGGCGGCTTCGCGACTGACCGCCACCACGCCTTTCATGCGTGCTTCCACGGCTCGATCCAGCGAGGTGTAGACCGGTTTGCGCTTCTCTTGCAGGTTCAGTTGCGCCTGCAGCGCCATGCCCAGTCGCTCGGCGGCGCTCTCGCCCGCGGCGGTGGGCGGGACCACGCCGTCGATCAACCCCAGGTGCGTGACACGCTCCGGCAACGCGCCGGCCAACACCAGCGAGACGATGGCGCCGAGGGAGTGGCCAAGTAATGCAAAACGTTTCCAGCCCAGCTGTTCGGCGACTTGCAGTACATCAAAGACGTAATCCCACAGGGCATAACCGGCGCCGACAGGACGGTGCGCCGAATGCCCATGACCGGCCATGTCCAACGCGACGATACGCAAACCGTGCAGCTTCGGCGCCAGCCGCGCAAAGCTGTTGGCGTTGTCCAGCCAGCCATGCAGGGCGATCACCGGCAAACCGTCTTCGGGACCAAACAGATGCGCCGCCAACTCGATGTGCGGCAGGCTCAGGCGGACTTCTTCGACGGGCATGCTCATGCGCAACTGCGCTCGCGGGCTGCCCAGCGGGAAAACAGGTTCTTGATCAAGGTCGCGGTGTCCTGCGGGCGTTCGAGGGGAAACATATGGCCGCCGGGCATGGTGAGCATTTCGCCCATCGGCAGGCGGCCGACGCCGCTGGCATGGTGGCGCATCACCACGCGGCTTTGGCGGCCGCGCACCACCGCCAACGGCACCTTCAGCTGACGAACCTGGCCAGGGCTGGTGTGAGGCACGCCGCGGTAGATGCTGATTTCAGTGGCCGGATCAAAGCGCAGACGCAGGCGGTCGCCCACCTGTTGCAAGCCATGTTGCAAGTACGCGTCAAAGCATTCCGGGTCGAACCCGCGAAACAGCGTCTTGCCGGCAAAGTAGCTGCGCGCCGCCTCCAGGTCGGTAAATTCTTCACGGCGGCCCAGCGTACGCCCGGCCGGCGTCAGGCGGTCGATAAAGCCGAAACGCTTGGCGGCACGGATCACCCAGCGGTCAGCGCGGGTCAGTACCGGCGAATCGAGCATCACCACGCCGCGGTACAGCTGCGGACAGCGCATGGCGGCGTGCAAATGCAACACGCCGCCCAGGGAATGGCCCACACCCCACACCGGTTCCGGCTGCAACTGCAGATGGTGGATCAACTCGTCCACCAGGTTCTGCCAGTTGTCGTCCACCGGAAACCTGGGGTCGTGACCGTGTTGCGGCAGGTGAGCCACGGCATATTCCGGGGCCAGGGCGGCAAACAACTTGCCGTAAGTGGCCGAAGGAAAGCCATTGGCGTGGGCAAAAAACACGTGCTGCGACATACCGGATCCATCTGCAAAAACAGAAGTTGATTGTCACCATGCCCGGCCGTTACAGCAATGACTGTAACCGCCAGGAATGATGACACTCACGCCACGCCTATCGCGCCGGCGGGTTCTCGCCCAGCGGTACCACGGCCATGGTCAGGCGCGACACGCAGCTGGCTTTGCCCTCATCGCTGGTCAAGCGAATGTCCCACACTTGAGTGGTCCGGCCGATATGGATCGCCCGGGCCACCGCCGTGACGCGCCCGCTGCGCACGCCGCGCAGGTGGTTGGCATTGACCTCCAGGCCCACGCAATAAAACTTGCTGGCATCGATACACAGGTAAGCCGCCATGGACCCGACGCTTTCAGCCAGCACCACCGACGCACCGCCGTGCAGCAGGCCGTAGGGTTGATGGGTGCGATGGTCGACCACCATGCTGGCGGTCAGGGACTCGTCGTCGAAGCTTTCGAAGCGGATGTCCAGCAGCTCACCGATGGTGTTTTTCTGGATCGCGTTGAGTTGCTCAATATTCGGTTGGGTGCGCCACAAGCTCATGAAGTTGTCCTTATTAGTTTTATTACGACCCTAATCCTGCCACACAATGGCTTCGTTGCGCGCGCTCCAAACCGCAAGCTCGGCACCGTAGGTCGACTCGATCACCGTGCGTTTGATCTTCAGGGTCGGCGTGAGAAAGCCGTTTTCCACCGCCCAACTGTCTTTCACCACCACCAGCTGGCGCAAGCGTTCATGTTTATCCAGTGCCTGGTTGACCTGTTCCAGCCAGCGTTCGAGGCTGCTGCCCAGGGCGTGTCGGTCCTGAGGCCCGGCGGACAACACGCACAGGCCGATCGGCGCAGCCAGGCCATCGCCCACCACGCACACTTGCTCAATGCGTGCATGTTCGGCCAGGCGGTTTTCAATCGGTGCCGGGGCCACGTATTTACCCTTGCTGGTCTTGAAGATTTCCTTGAGCCGCCCGGTCAGGCGCAGGCGGCCGTCGGCGTCCTGCTCGCCTTTGTCGCCGGTACGCAGGAAGCCATCATCGGTCAGGGTCTCGGCGGTTTTCTGCGGGTCCTTGAAGTAGCCGAGCATGGTCGCGCCGCTGCGCACCTGCACCTCGCCCGACGTGTCGATGCGCACTTCAACGCCAGGGCATGGCAGGCCGATCCAGCCGAGCCTCTGCTGGCCGGGCCGACACACATGGGAATAGCCACAGCTTTCGGTCATGCCATACACCTCCAGCACATCCAGCCCCAGGCGCTGATACCAACGCAGCAATGCTTCGGGCACGGGCGCCGCCCCGGACAACGCAATGCGCAGGGCATCCAGGCCCAACCCTGCAAGAACCTTATGGCCGACGCGCTTGCCGATAAATGGCACGCGCAGCAGGCTGTCGAGGCGCTTTTGCGGGATCTTGCTGTAGACGCCCATCTGGAATTTGGTCCAGATTCGCGGCACGCCGAACAGCGCCGTTGGCCGTGCCCGACGCAGATCCGCCAGAAAGGTATCGAGGCTTTCGGCGAAAAACACGGTTTGCCCGGTGTAGATCGAGGCCAGCTCCACAAACATCCGCTCCGCCACATGGCACAGCGGCAGGTAAGACAGCAATCGGTCGCCCTCCCCCAGGCCAAACAACTCGGTGCCACGGGTGGCGGCAAAACCCAGGGCGCCAAAGGTTTGCATCACGCCCTTGGGCAAGCCGGTGGTGCCGGAGGTGTAGACGATGGTGGCCAGGCTTGAGGCGCCAGGTTCGGGATTGTCCTGGATCGGCGAGCAGGCTTGCAGGTCGGCCCAGCGGTAATCGAAGTCGCCGACCGGGCACAGGGGCAGGCTGATGGTCGGCAGCCCGGCGGGGATACCCGGCGCCATCGCAGGCCAGTCGTCCAGCTTGCCGATCAATACCAGCGCCGCCTCGGAATGGGTCAGCACATGGGCAACGGAGTCGGCGGTGAGGTTGGGGTACAGCGGCACCGAGACATGCCCGGCCATCCAGATCGCGAGGTCGGCGATGATCCAGTGCGCGCAGTTTTTTGAGATCAGCGCGATGTGCGAGCCTTGCGGCAGCTCGCGGGCACGCAGCCAATGCGCGGCGCAACGGGCTTGGTGGGCGACCTCACCCCAGGTGAGGGTCTGCACCTCGCCGGCGCCGGTGGGTTGCACCAGAAAGGGTTTGCGCGGGTGTCGCGCTTCACGTTCGAAGAAGGCCTGCAACGGCAAACGAAAAGCGACGGGCATGGGACGCGCTCCTTTGTGATCCGACCATAGCCAACCAAGCACTTGCTTGGTTGACTGTATAGCACACACTTGGCGGTGATTAATTTTAGGGGGCTCGGGGTTTTTGCATGTTTTTT
>NZ_CAWNZA010000018.1:0-28903 GCF_963878885.1 Pseudomonas sp. R9.37
GGGCTTGCCCCGCGTTGGGCTGCGAAGCAGCCCCAAAACCTGACAATTACCTCTTTCTGAAAAAATGCGGCGACTGTATGGCGGCCGCTTCGCGCCCCAACGCGGGGCAAGCCCGCTCGCCACAGGAGGCCCTGTCGCTGGGGTTTTAGTCGAGGCTGTAACGCACCGACAGCGCGCCTTTTTTCTCCGACAGGGCCAGGATGGTCACCTGGCCCAGCTCGCTCAACGCTTGCACGTGCGTGCCGCCACAGGCGTAGGCCGGCAATGCACCGAAACCCACTTCGCGGGTGCCGTCTTCCAGTCTCATGTGGCGCGGGTAGTCGGCGGCGATCCATTGGTCGATTCGGGTTTGAAACGCCTCGGCGTCAACGGCTTGCGCCGCTTGCCCACGGATAAAGGTGATTTTGCATTCGCCCGGCCAGTGATGGGCTTTGATCGGCATCCAGCCCAAGCTTTCCCCTGCATTGCCAATCAGATGCCCGGCCGAATGCAGGCGCGTGTACAGGGCGCGGCGCTGTTCATCGACCCGTGCGGTGATCGGGCCGGGCGCCACGGGGCGGTCAACATAGTGCACGACGCGATCGGCCTCCTGGGTGACGCGCACTACCTGGCTGTCGCCGAGCCAGCCGGTGTCGAACGGTTGCCCGCCGCCCTGCGGGTGGAAGAGGGTTGACTGCAGCGTGACGGCAAACTGGTCCTCGTGCGGCGTACAGGTCAGCACTTCAAGCTCGGCGGTCAGGTGGTCATGGGTAAAAAACAGGCGCTCGGTCATCATCTACATCCGCATCAGGGTTCTACGGGCAGTATAAATAGTGCGTAGATGGGTGATAATCCGTTCAATTATCAATGGACCTGTGCGTCATGAGCATCAATCTTCCTTTGCCCCTGCTGGGTGAAATGGCGATTTTCGTCAAAGTCGTGGAAACCGGCAGCTTCTCTGAAGCCGCGCGGCAACTGAGCGTTTCACCCTCGGCGGTGAGCCGCAGTATTTCGCGTCTCGAACAGGCCCTGGCCACGCGGTTGCTGCAACGCACTACGCGCAAACTGCGCCTGAGCGAAGGCGGCGAAGAGGTGTTCAAGCGTTGCCAGGAAATGGTCAACGCGGCGCGTTCGGTGATGGAAATCAGCGGCCAGTTTACCCATGAAGCCGAAGGGCTGGTGCGGGTCAGCGTGCCCAAGGCGGTCGGGCGATTCGTGGTGCATCCGCACATGCCGGAGTTCTTGCGCCGCTATCCCAAAGTCGATGTGCAGCTGATTCTTGAAGACCGCCACGTGGACTTGATCGATGACAATGTCGACCTGAGTATCCGCATCACCGACAGCCCACCGCCTGGGTTGGTCGGCCGACAATTGTTGCCCATTGAGCATTTGCTGTGCGCGACGCCGCAGTACCTGGCCGAGCACGGCACACCGGGCCATCCGCATGATTTACTCGAGCACAGCTGCATTTACCTGGGTGAAACCCCAGGCGATTCGCGCTGGAAATTCCGCCAGGGCGCCAAGGCGGTGACGGTCGGCGTGCGCGGGCGGTATGCGGCGAATCACACCGGGGTCCGGCTGGATGCGGTGTTGCAGCATGTGGGCATTGGCAGCTTGCCGTACTTCACTGCGCGGCATGCGTTGGAGGAGGGGCGTTTGGTGCAGGTGTTGCCGGCGTGGGATTTTATTGCCTCTTATCATGGCGAGGCGTGGTTGCTGCATTCGCCGACGCGGTATCTGCCGCCGAAGTTGCGGGTGTTTATTGATTATCTGGTCGCGTGTATGGCACGCGAACCGACACTGCGTCGAAGGTAGGGAACGCGGTAGAAAGGTGGGAGCGGGCTTGCCCGCGAAGGCGGCGTGTCAGTCAACGTTTTCACCGACTGATCCGTAGCCTTCGCGAGCAAGCCCGCTCCCACATTCAGAGGGGCAGCGGTCTGAAAAAAATCAGTGCTTGCTCTGGTCTTGCGGCATGGCCAGCAGCTGCTTTTCCTGGTTCCAGTCGAACGGTTCGTCGTTCTGTTCGGCCTCGAAGCGCCGCTCTTCCAGGGCCTGGTACAGGTCCAGTTCTTCATCCGGCATGAAATGCAGGCAATCACCGCCAAAAAACCACAGCAGGTCGCGCGGCACCAGGTGGGCGATCTGCGGGTAGCGCAGGATGACTTGACTCATCAGGTCCTGGCCCAGGTACTGGCTCTCGATCGGGTCGATCGGCAGCAGGGCGCGCAATTCGTCGAAGCGCTCCAGAAACAGGGTGTGGCTTTCCTCGGGCACCTGTTCGGCTTCGCCGACGGCAACCAGGATGCTGCGCAAGTGGTCGAGCAAGACGAGATGATCGGCAACGACGTTGGACACGAGATAAGTCCTCTAAAGCAAAAACGGGCGCGAGAGTATATAGCTCAAGCGCCCGTTTTTATATGACCGCTGGTATCAGCGGACTTTACCCTCAGCCTGGGTCAGCTCTTCCTTGCTGAAATCGTCCACGTCGATCACCTTGCGCCGTGCAGCTTCGGCGTCGCGCAGGGTTTGCGCTTCGCTCGGTTGCAGCACGCCGGCCTGCAGGGCGGCGTCGATGACGTGTTCGCCAGCGGTGGGTTTGACCTGACCGCTTTTGAGCGCCGCGTGGAGTTTTTTCTGCAGCGGATGGCTGGCACCGAGCAGGTCGTAAGCGTGTTGCAGGGCGCCGACCGGGTCTTCTGCCGATTGCGGGCGGTAGCAGCCCGCCAGCAGCTCTTCGAGGGTCGGGTCGCCTTTGGCACGACCAATCACCGCGGCCACCTCGGCGTCCAGTGCATCGGACGGTCCGGTGTGGCGGCGCCCGAACGGGAACACAATGACCCGCAGCAGGCAACCGAGCAGCCGGTTCGGGAAGTTGCTCAGCAGCTCATCCAGCGCACGCTCCGACTCGCCAAGGCTTTCTTCCATGGCCCATGCGAACAGCGGTTCCAGATGGTCCGGCGAATCCAGGTCGTGGTAACGCTTGAGCGCCGCCGACGCCAGGTACATATGGCTCAGCACATCGCCCAGGCGTGCCGACAGGCGTTCGCGACGTTTCAACTCGCCGCCCAGCAGCATCATGCTCAAGTCAGCGAGCAGGGCGAACGCGGCAGCCTGGCGGTTCAGTGCGCGGAAGTAACCCTGGCTCAGGCGGTTGCCCGGCGCTTTCTCGAAGTGACCTACGCCCAGGTTCAGCACCAGCGTACTGGCGGCGTTGCTCACGGCAAAGCCGATGTGTTGCATCAGCAGGCCGTCGAATTCCTTCAATGCCTGATCGCGGTCTTCGCGGCCGGCCAGGGCCATTTCCTTGAGCACGAACGGATGGCAGCGAATCGCGCCCTGGCCGAAGATCATCAGGTTGCGCGAAAGAATATTCGCGCCTTCCACGGTGATGAAGATCGGTGCGCCCTGCCAGTTACGGCCCAGGTAGTTGTTGGGGCCCATGATGATGCCCTTGCCGCCGTGCACGTCCATGGCGTGGCTGATGCATTCGCGGCCGCGCTCGGTGAGGTGGTACTTGAGAATGGCCGACAGCACCGAGGGTTTCTCCCCCAGGTCGACTGCATTGGCGGTGAGGATGCGTGCGCTGTCCATCAGCCAGGCGTTGCCGCCAATGCGCGCCAGGGCTTCCTGGATACCTTCGAACGCCGACAGCGGCACGTTGAACTGCTCACGCACCTGGGCGTATTGGCCCGTTACCAGGCTGGTGAACTTGGCCGCACCGGTGCCGACCGCAGGCAGGGAGATCGAGCGGCCCACCGACAGGCAGTTCATCAGCATCATCCAGCCCTTGCCGAGCATTTCCTGGCCACCGATGAGGAACTCCAGGGGGATGAACACGTCTTTGCCGGAGTTGGGGCCGTTCATGAACGCAGCGCCCAGCGGCAAGTGACGACGGCCGATTTCCACTCCGGGGGTATCGGTCGGGATCAGCGCCAGGCTGATGCCCAAGTCTTCCTTGTCGCCCAGCAGGTGGTCCGGGTCATGCGCCTTGAATGCCAGCCCCAGCAGGGTCGCGACCGGGCCGAGGGTGATGTAGCGTTTCTCCCAGTTCAGGCGCAGGCCAAGGGTTTCCTTGCCTTCCCATTCACCTTTGCAGATCACGCCGGTGTCGGGCATGGCGCCGGCGTCGGAGCCTGCCAGTGGGCCTGTCAGCGCAAAGCATGGGATGTCATCGCCACGCGCCAGGCGCGGCAGGTAGTGGTTGCGTTGCTCGTCGGTGCCGTAATGCAGCAGCAGCTCGGCCGGGCCGAGGGAGTTGGGCACCATCACGGTGGACGCCAGGTCGCCGCTGCGGGTCGCGAGCTTCATCGCGACCTGCGAGTGGGCATAGGCGGAGAAGCCCTTGCCGCCATATTCCTTGGGAATGATCAGGGCGAAGAAGCCGTGGGTCTTGATGTGCTCCCAGGCGGCGGGCGGCAAGTCCATGGCCTGGCCGATTTCCCAGTCGCTGACCATCGCGCAGAGTTCTTCGGTGGGGCCGTCGATGAAGGCCTGTTCTTCTTCGGTCAGTTGCGCTTTGGGGTAGGCCAGCAACTTGTCCCAATCAGGGCGGCCGCTGAACAGTTCGCCATCCCACCACACGGTGCCGGCGTCAATCGCGTCGCGCTCGGTCTGGGACATCGGCGGCAGGACTTTCTGGAACCAGCTGAACAGCGGCTTGGTGAAATATTGGCGGCGCAGGTCGGGCAGCAGCAAGGGCAGGGCCACGGCCGCGATCAACACCCAGAAGACCAGCAGCAGCCAACCCGGTGCGTGGCTCCAGGCGCCCATCGCCAGCAGGTAAACGGCGACCACGCCCAGGGCGGGCAGGGGCGCAGTGCGGCGGTGTGCCAGGTAGGCAATGCCGACCACCAGAACCAGTATCCACAACAACAGCATATTCAATCCTCCGTGAAACCAGGGGCGAAACCACCATGGAGCTTAGTCGGCATCCGAAAAAGCGCGGTGATCAGGGTGTAACGAGTTGTACGCGAAGCACCGACCACCAGGCGCCGACATTTGGCCGAATCGTCGTTATCTCTGCGCCAAACCAGTCGTTAGACTCAAGGCTTCCTTCGGAGATAACGCGCATGGATACGTACCTGAGTCCCAGCCGCTTCATCGATAGTGACCACCCTGCGGTGGTGGAGTTCGCCGAAAAACATCGCGGCCCGAGCGCGGATTTACGTGACCAGGCAGTCAGTCTTTATTACGCCGTGCGTGAGGCGATTCGCTACAACCCTTACACCTTCAGCCGCGACCCAGGCACTTTGAGCGCCAGCTTCGCCCTCGCCGCCGGTGAGAGCTACTGCGTGCCCAAGGCCACCCTGCTGGCCGCGTGTGCCCGCCACTGCGGCATCCCGGCACGCATCGGCCTGGCGGATGTGCGCAATCACCTCTCGACACCGCGCCTGATCGCCCTGCTCAAAAGCGATGTGTTCGCCATGCACGGCTACACCGAGTTGTACCTGCGTGGCCGTTGGGTCAAGGCCACGCCGGCGTTCAACCAGCAGCTGTGCGAGGTGTTTGATGTACCGCCGCTGGAATTCGATGGGATCAACGACAGCGTGTTTCATGCCTTCAACCGCCAGGGCCGGCGCTCGATGGAGTACGTGCGGGACCATGGGCAGTTTTCCGACGTGCCGGAGGTTTTTTTCTTCGCGCATATTCAGCAGTGTTACCCGCACCTGTTTGCCGAGGACATGCCGACCCTGCTGGGGGACATGCAGAGCGATTTAAGCCGCGCCTGAACCGGCGTATGCTGCTGCGTTCATCAAGCCATGTTCATCAACGATAAGGCGCGGTCATGCTGAAAATCTGGGGTCGTAAAAATTCATCAAACGTCAGGAAAGCACTGTGGTGCGCCGAGGAACTCGGCCTGGACTATGAAGCAATTGATGCGGGCGGGGCATTTGGTGTGGTCGATACACCCCAATACCGCGCGCTGAACCCCAATGGCCGGGTGCCGATGATCGAAGATGGCGACTTCGTGCTGTGGGAGTCCAACACTATCGTGCGTTATCTCTGCGCCAAGCAGGCGTCGAGCTGGTACCCAAGCGACCTGCAAGCCCGGGCGAATGCCGAAAAGTGGATGGACTGGACCACCTCAACCCTCGCCGAACCGTTCAAGGCGGTGTTCTGGGGCATCCTGCGCACCCCGGCTGAAAAACAGAACTGGGACAGCATCAATGCCGGGCGCCAGGCCTGTATCGACGCATTAGGCACCGTGGATAAAGCCCTGGCAGAGCAACCTTACCTGTCGGGCAACGAAATCGGCATGGGTGATATCCCACTCGGCAGCTTTATCTATGCCTGGTTCGAAATGCCTATCGAACGGCCTTCTATGCCCCATCTAGAGGCCTGGTATCACCGTCTGCAGCAACGGCCGGCGTACCGCAAAGCGGTCATGACCGCGTTGACTTAATACCCACTATTAATACGGGTGACTGTACTTGTGCGGCGCGGGCAAGCACCATGCCTGTCATGCGCCGCCGTTGAACTACCTGGGCTGCGCCCTCATCTATTGTTTCTATTCCCTTCTTTGGTGCGTATTCCGATATGAGTTCCGCTCTGTCCATCCGGCAGCTAACCAAAACCTACGGCAACGGTTTCCAGGCCCTGAGTGGTATCGATCTGGATGTTGCCGAGGGTGACTTCTTCGCCTTGCTCGGCCCTAACGGCGCCGGCAAATCCACCACCATCGGTATCCTCTCGACATTGGTCAACAAGACCAGCGGCACGGTGAATATCTTTGGTCATGACCTGGACAAATCCCCGGCGGCGCTCAAGCGTTCCATCGGCGTGGTGCCCCAGGAATTCAACTTCAACCAGTTTGAAAAGACCTTCGACATCGTCGTGACCCAGGCTGGCTACTACGGCATCCCGGCGAAAATCGCCAAAGAGCGCGCCGAGCAGTACCTGACCCAGCTGGGCCTGTGGGACAAGCGCGACGTGCCTTCGCGTTCGCTGTCCGGCGGCATGAAGCGCCGCCTGATGATCGCCCGCGCGCTGGTGCACGAACCGCGCCTGCTGATCCTCGACGAACCCACCGCAGGTGTGGACATTGAGTTGCGTCGCTCGATGTGGACCTTCCTCACCGAGCTGAACGAGAAGGGCATCACCATCATCCTCACCACCCATTACCTGGAAGAGGCTGAGCAGCTGTGCCGCAACATCGGCATCATCGACCACGGCACCATCGTCGAGAACACCAGCATGCGTAACCTGCTGGGCCAGCTGCATGTGGAAACCTTCCTGCTCGACCTGAAAAACAACCTGTCGGTGGCGCCGCAGCTGCTTGGCTACCCAAGCCGACTGGTCGATGGTCATACCCTGGAAGTCCAGGTGGACAAGGCCATGGGCATCACCGCGCTGTTCACCCAATTGGCCGCCCAGAACATCGAAGTGCTGAGCCTGCGTAATAAAACCAATCGCCTTGAGGAGTTGTTCGTGTCCCTGGTGGAGAAAAATCTGGCGAAGGTGGCGGTATGAGTTCCGAACTGCAACCCAACATTGTCGCGCTGCAGACCATCGTCTACCGCGAAGTGAAGCGCTTTACCCGGATCTGGCCGCAGACGCTGCTGCCGCCGGCGATCACCATGGTCTTGTACTTCGTGATCTTCGGTAACCTGATCGGCCGCCAGATCGGCGACATGGGTGGCTTCACCTACATGGAGTACATCGTGCCGGGCCTGATCATGATGTCGGTGATCACCAACTCCTACGGCAACGTGGTCTCCAGCTTTTTCGGCAGCAAGTTCCAGCGTTCCATCGAAGAGTTGATGGTGTCGCCGGTGTCGCCGCACACCATCCTGATCGGCTACACCCTCGGCGGCGTGCTGCGGGGCTTGATGGTGGGCGTGATCGTGACCTTGCTGTCGCTGTTCTTCACTCATCTGCAAGTGCATCACCTGGGCGTCACCATTTTGGTGGTGGTGCTGACGGCGACGATCTTTTCGCTGCTGGGCTTTATCAACGCGGTGTTTGCACGCAATTTCGATGATATTTCGATCATCCCGACCTTCGTGCTGACGCCGCTGACGTACTTGGGCGGGGTGTTCTACTCCATCACCTTGCTGCCGCCGTTTTGGCAGACCGTGTCGCTGGCCAACCCGGTGCTGCACATGGTCAATGCCTTCCGCTACGGCATCCTGGGCGTGTCGGATATCAAGATCAGCGTGGCGATCACCTTCATGCTGGTGGCTACCGTGGTGCTGTATGTTGGCTGCGCGCGGTTGCTGGTGAGCGGGCGCGGGATGCGAACGTAAGCAGTCAGTTGCAATAAAAAAGGCCTCTTTATGAGGCCTTTTTTATGGCGTGCAGAAAAGCCCTGTGGGCGCTGGCTTGCCTGCGTTCGGCCAGTGTGGTTGACGGGGCCTATCAGATCAAAAGCAGAGCACGGCGGCCTGGTAGCCGACCTGAGTGGTAGAAGCGAAAGCAGCACAACCCCACATCAACCTGATACACAGAGATCCAAATGTGGGAACGGGCTTGCCCGCGAATACGCTGTGTCAGCTACACATGAGCTGACTGACCCACCGCCTTCGCGAGCAAGCCCGCTCCCACAATTTAATCGAGTCAGCGCTCAAGATCAGGGGGGCTGTCAGGCTGCCGAGCTCTGCTTTTCTGTAGGCGCTGGGCCCTTAGTCTTTCAGTGCCAGCTCGATCAGTTCATGCAGTTCTTCAACCGGTAGCGGCGCACTGGCAAACAGGCTGCGGTAAACCGTGGGCGCGGCGATCAAGTTGAGCAACCGGTCCAGGCTCGGCAGTGCGTCGTGGGTGCTCTGGTAGCGGTCGAGAATGACCTGCATCTGGCCCATCAGGATGTTGCTGCAGTAGTCCCGGGGATGGCTGCACTGCACGTCGCGCATCATGTTGCGCCCAAGCTCGGAACTCATTTCGTCCAGGTATTGCTCGCCCCACGCACGCAAATCGCCGCGCAGGCTGCCGGTGTTGGCGGGTTCACTGTCTGGGCGCAGGCGTTCCAGCGCCACGTCGGCGAGCAGCGCAGACAAGTCGCCCCAGCGGCGGTAGATGGTCGACGGCGTGACGCCCGCGCGCGCAGCGATCATCGGCACGGTGACGCTGGAACGCTCATGGGCTTCCAGCAGTTCGCGCGCGGCGTTATGCACTGATTCTTGAACCCGGGCACTGCGGCCCCCCGGGCGAAGGCCTTCTTTAATCGCCATGCGTAAAACCTTAACACAAAGAATTTGCTTTAAGCGCTTGCGGGTAGCACACTCTGCAAAAGCAAAATATTAGCTTTAGCGGAGTGTGCACATGTCTAGCGTTATTTCTCAACGTTCCAGCCTGGCGTTCCTGGTCATCACGATGTTGACCTTCCTGGCTGCGTCCAGCGCGCCGACGCCGTTGTATCAGGTGTATCAGGACAACCTGCATTTCTCCGCAGCAATGCTCACGGTGATCTTCGGCGTGTACGCCGTGAGCTTGCTGGCGGCGCTGTTGACCGTCGGTTCGCTGTCGGACCACGTGGGGCGCAAGCCGGTGATTTTCGCCGCGTTGCTGCTGAATATTGTGGCGATGCTGCTGTTTATCAATGCTGACAGCACCGCCTGCCTGATTGCCGCTCGAGCGCTGCAAGGTTTCGCCACCGGCACGGCAACTGCAGTGTTGGCGGCAACGCTGCTGGACACCGACCGCCTGCGCGGGCCGATGCTCAATAGCCTCGCGCCGCTGTTGGGCATGGCCAGCGGCGCCTTGGGCAGTGGCTTGCTGGTGGAATACGCGCCACGCCCGACCCAATTGATCTACTTCACGCTGCTGGGCCTGATGGTGCTGCAGGCGCTTTACGTGTGGCGCATGCCTGAAACCGTCAGCCGCATACCGGGTGCCTTGAGGTCGTTGGCGCCCACCCTGCATGTGCCTGCGCAGGCGCGCCGGGCACTGTGGCTGGCGATGCCGCTGAATGTGGCGGTGTGGGCGCTGGGCGGGTTCTTTTCATCGCTGGCGCCTTCGCTGGTGCGGGCGGCGACGGGCTCGACCTCGCATTTGATCGGCGGCGGCCTGGTCGCAGTCGTGACCTTGAGCGGTGCGGTGATGATTTACAGCCTGCGCGATCACCCGGCACACAAGGTCATGCGTCTGTCGGCGGTCCTGCTGGCGGTGGGCGTGGCGTTGTTACTGGTCGCGGTGCAGAGCGCCAGCCTGTGGCTGTTCTTTGTTGCCAGTGTGATCGCAGGCTTTGGCTTCGGCGGTGGGTTCATGGGCAGTGTGCGCAGCATCGTCAGCTTGGCGTTGCCCCATGAGCGGGCCGGGTTGATGTCGGCTTTTTATGTGCTGAGCTACCTGGCGTTCTGCGTGCCGTCACTGCTGGCGGGCAACCTGAGCCGCGTGTTTGGCCTGATCGCCACCACCGATGGTTATGGCGCAGTGCTCATCGTGTTGGCGCTCGGCGCGCTGGCAGGCTTGATGGTGCAAGGGGCGGCGCGGGCCAGGGCTACAGTTTAGGCGATGTGCCTATATTGGCAAAGTAGATAACAGATAGAGATATTACCCGTTATATAGATATTCAATCCGGTTCTATGATGGTCTCAACCTCATGCGAGGAAGAGGATTGCCATCATGACCTGCTCAACTGCCATTACCTACAAACCCTTCAGTCACCTGGCCCGTCCACGGGAAGTGATTCGCCAGTTCACGCCCAACTGGTTTGCCGCCACCATGGGCACCGGCGTGCTGGCCCTTGCGCTGGCCCAAGTGCCGGCCCACTTGCCCGGCCTGCACACCATTGCCGAAGGGCTGTGGATGTTCACCGTCGGCCTGTTCGTGCTGTTCAGCGTGTTGTACGCGGCCCGTTGGCTGATGTTTTTCCACGAGGCGCGGCGGATTTTCGGGCACTCCACCGTCTCGATGTTCTTTGGCACCATCCCCATGGGCCTGGCGACGATTATTAATGGTTTGCTGTTGTTTGGGCTGCCGCGCTGGGGCGCCGATGTGGTGCCGTTGGCCGAAGCCTTATGGTGGCTGGACGTGGCGATGGCCCTGGCCTGCGGCGTGCTGATCCCATTCATGATGTTCACGCGTCAGCAGCACAGCATCGACCAGATGACCGCCGTGTGGCTGTTGCCGGTGGTTGCCGCTGAAGTCGCTGCCGCCAGCGGTGGCCTGCTGGCGCCGCACCTGGCCGACGCTCACTCGCAACTGGTGATGCTGGTGACCAGCTATGTGCTGTGGGCGTTTTCCCTGCCGGTAGCCTTCAGCATCCTGACCATCCTGATGCTGCGCATGGCCTTGCACAAACTGCCTCACGCCAACATGGCCGCGTCCAGCTGGCTGGCCCTCGGCCCTATCGGCACCGGTGCATTGGGTATGTTGTTGCTGGGCGGCGACGCACCGGCGATCTTCGCGGCCAACGGTTTGCCAGGCGTAGGGGAGATGGCCAACGGCCTCGGCCTGGTGGCCGGCATTACCCTGTGGGGCTTTGGCCTGTGGTGGGTGCTGATCGCCGTGTTGATCACCCTGCGTTACCTGCGCGCCGGCATTCCGTTCAACCTGGGCTGGTGGGGTTTTACGTTCCCGCTGGGGGTTTATGCCTTGGCCACACTGAAGCTTGCGAGCCTGCTGCACCTGGGGTTCTTCAGTGTGTTCGGGTGCGTGCTGGTGGTGGCGTTGGCGCTGATGTGGCTGATCGTTGCCACGCGCACTGTGCAGGGCGCCTACAAAGGTGAGCTTTTTGTATCGCCCTGCATTGCAGGACTAGGGAATAAGTGAGCGGGATTAGGTAAAGTCGTGGCCTGTCTTTTTATAAAAACCGGCAATCAAGCCTACCAGGCCACGCAGGAACACGGACGATGAGCCACCCCTCACAATTTACCTTGCTGCGCACACGGCGTTTCCTGCCGTTTTTCATCACCCAGTTGCTGGGCGCCTTCAACGACAACATCTTCAAGCAATCGCTGATCCTGGCCATTCTCTACAAGCTCACCATCGACGGTGACCGCTCGATCTGGGTCAACCTGTGCGCATTGTTGTTTATCCTGCCGTTCTTCCTGTTCTCGGCGCTGGCGGGGCAATTCGGCGAGAAATTCAACAAGGACGCACTGATCCGCGCGATCAAGATCGGTGAGATCGTGATCATGAGCGTCGGCGCCACCGGGTTCCTGTTCAACCACCTGGAGTTGATGCTGCTGGCGCTGTTTGCCATGGGCACGCATTCGGCGCTGTTCGGGCCGGTGAAGTATTCGATCATGCCCCAGGCCCTGCGCGACGATGAATTGGTAGGCGGTAACGGCCTGGTGGAAATGGGCACGTTTCTGGCGATCCTGGCCGGCACCATTGGCGCCGGGATCATGATGTCTTCGACCCATTACGCACCGATCGTGGCCGTGGCAATTGTCGGTGTGGCAGTGCTGGGTTATTTGGCCAGCCGCAGCATTCCGCGCGCGGCGGCGTCTACCCCAGGGTTGCGCCTGAACTGGAACATATTCAGCGAATCGTGGGCCACCTTGCGCCTGGGCCTGGGGCAGACCCCGGCGGTGTCGCGTTCGATTGTCGGCAACTCGTGGTTCTGGTTTGTCGGCGCGATTTACCTGACGCAAATCCCGGCCTACGCCAAGGAGTGGTTGTACGGCGATGAAACTGTAGTGACCTTGATCCTCACGGTGTTCTCGGTCGGTATCGCCCTGGGCTCGATGCTCTGTGAAAAGCTCTCCGGGCGTAAGGTGGAAATCGGCCTGGTGCCCTTTGGCTCATTTGGCCTGACAGTGTTCGGGCTGCTGCTGTGGTGGCACTCCGGCGGCTTCCCGCAGACTGCTCAGGAACATGACTGGCTCGGCGTACTTGGCTACGTCCATGCCTGGTGGGTATTGTTCGATATCCTCGGGCTGGGCGTGTTCGGCGGTTTCTATATCGTGCCGCTGTATGCGCTGATCCAGTCGCGCACCGCTGAAAACGAGCGTGCGCGGGTGATCGCGGCCAACAACATTCTCAATGCGCTGTTCATGGTGGTGTCGGCCATCGTGTCGATCCTGCTGCTGAGCGTGGCCAAGCTGTCGATTCCCGAATTGTTCCTGGTGGTGTCGCTGCTCAATATCGCGGTCAACACCTACATCTTCAGGATCGTCCCCGAGTTCACCATGCGTTTCATGATCTGGCTGCTCAGCCATTCCATGTACCGCGTGGAGCACCGCAACCTTGAGCTGATTCCGGACGAGGGCGCGGCGTTGCTGGTGTGCAACCACGTGTCGTTTGTCGATGCGCTGTTGATCGGCGGCGCAGTGCGTCGGCCGATTCGCTTTGTCATGTACTACAAAATCTACCGTTTGCCGGTGCTCAATTTTATCTTCCGCACTGCGGGGGCGATTCCGATTGCCGGGCGTCACGAGGATATCCAGATCTACGAAAAGGCCTTCGCGCGAATTGCCCAGTACTTGAAGGAAGGCGAGTTGGTGTGCATTTTTCCGGAAGGCAAGCTCACCGGGGACGGTGAGATGAATGAGTTCCGCGGGGGCGTGACGCGCATTCTGGAAGAAACGCCGGTGCCGGTGATTCCAATGGCGTTGCAGGGCTTGTGGGGGAGTTTTTTCAGTCGCGATCCGAACAAGGGGTTCTTTCACCGGATCTGGTCGCGGGTGGTGCTGGTGGCGGGTGAGCCGGTGACGGTCGAGGCGGCGACGCCTGCGCAGTTGCAGGAACGGGTGGGGGCATTGCGGGGGAGTGTCAGGTAGTTTTTTACTGACTGTTCGGGCTTCTTCGCGAGCAAGCCCGCTCCCACCGTTGACCGAGTTGTTCAAGCGAACGCGGTTTACTGTGGGAGCTGGCTTGCCTGCGATAGCGACAGTGAATTAGGCGCTGATCTTAAGGCCAATCAGCCCGCAGATAATCAACGCCACACTGGCCAACCGGAACAACGCCATGGACTCGCCAAACAGGATGATCCCGGCGATCACCGTGCCCACCGCGCCGACACCGGTCCAGATGGCATAGGCGGTGCCCAGCGGCAGTTCTTTCATGGCAAGGCCCAGCAGGCCGAGGCTGATGGCCATGGCGGCAATCGTCAGGGCGGTGGGCAATGGCTTGCTGAAACCATCGGTGTACTTCAAACCGACCGCCCAGCCCACTTCAAACAGCCCGGCAAAAAACAGGATGATCCAGGACATGATGACCTCTCTTCTAAAAGTGGGGTCGTCCCCTGGAATAGCGCTCGACAGCGTCGCGGGGTCGTCCCCGCGAAGCTCGGTAGAGTGCCGAATATCGATCAGGCGATCAAGTTTTTGGCGTGTTTTCCAATACCCGGCGGTCTTCCTTTTCGCTCATGCGGCGGAAGTAGGTCGACAGCAACGCCCCGGAAATATTGTGCCAGACGCTGAACAGCGCGCTGGGTACCGCCGCCAATGGCGAAAAATGCGCACTGGCCAACGCGGCGCCCAGTCCGGAGTTCTGCATGCCGACTTCCAGCGCCAGCGACTTGCGCTGGGCCAGTGGCAGTTTGAACAACCGGCCGGTGAAGTAACCCAGTAAGTAGCCGAAGCTGTTGTGCAGCATCACCACGGCCATGATCAACAGGCCCGATTCGGCGATCTTGGCCTGACTCGCCGCCACCACGGCCGCAACGATGATCACGATGCTCACCACCGACACCAGCGGCAGCACTTGCACCGCATGGCGCACGCGCTCGCCGAGCACACGTTGCGCGATCACGCCGAGCACAATCGGCAGCAGTACCACTTGCAGGATCGACCAGAACAACTCCATGAACGACACCGGCAGCCAGGCCGACGCCAGCAGCCAGATCAGTGCCGGCGTGAGCAGCGGGGCGAGAAGGGTGGTAACGGCGGCAATCGCCACCGACAGCGCCAGGTCACCACGGGCAAGCCAGGTCATCACGTTGGACGAGGTGCCGCTTGGGCAGCACCCGACAAGGATCACGCCGACGGCAATTTCCGGCGGCAGGTGGAAGGCCTGGCACAGCAACCACGCCATGCCCGGCATGATCACAAAGTGCGCGACCACGCCCAGGGCCACGCGCCACGGATGGCGGGCAACCTCGGCGAAGTCTTCAAGTTTCAAGGTCAGCCCCATGCCAAACATCACCAGGCCCAGCAGCGGCACAATGGCGCCTTTCAGGCCAATGAACCAGCCGGGCTCAAGGAAGGCGAGCACCGCGAAAATCAACACCCAGTAGGCGAAGGTATTGCCGACGAAACGGCTCAAGGCGGCGAGTGCGCGCATGGGGATGTCCTTGTTATTAGTTAAGTTCGGTAACGCGGATGTCTGCTTGGAAACCCAATCAAATGTGGGAGCGGGCTTGCTCGCGAATGTTGTGAATCAGTCAACCTATCCAGTGACTGACCCACCGCATTCGCGAGCAAGCCCGCTCCCACATTTTTGACCTTGAGTCGACTTAGATGCCCTGTGGGGTTTCTTCGCCGCCCAGTGCCTCAACCAGCGCCGGCAGAAATTCGCCGAACGTCAGCATCATCAGGGTAAAGCTGGCGTCCAGTTGGCCCAGGGCTTCGTCGCCGCCGTCCTGTTCGGCCTGGTCTTGCAGCAGGTCTTCGAACTTCAGGCGCTTGACGGTCATTTTGTCGTCGAGCATGAAGGACAACTTGTCCTGCCAGGCCAGTGACAGTTGGGTCACGACTTTGCCCGTGGTCAAGTGCAGCTGGATTTCTTCACCGGTCAGGTCCTGGCGCTTGCAGCGCACAATGCCGCCGTCTTCATGGGTGTCGCGCAGTTCGCATTCGTCGAGGACGAAGAAGTCATCGGCCGGTTTTTGCGTGGTGACCCAATCGGTCATGATCGCGGTTGGCGCGGTTTTTACCGTGAGCGGGCGAACCGGCAGGGTGCCGATCACTTCACGCAGGGTCGACAGCAGGTCTTCGGCGCGCTTGGGGCTTGCCGAGTTGACCAGGATCAGGCCCTGTTTCGGCGCAATGGCGGCGAAGGTCGACGAGCGACGGATAAAGGCGCGCGGCAGGAAGGCCTGGATGATTTCATCCTTGATCTGGTCGCGTTCCTTTTTATAGACCTTGCGCATTTGCTCGGCTTCGATCTCTTCGACTTTCTCTTTGACTGCGTCGCGCACCACGCTACCCGGCAGGATGCGTTCTTCCTTGCGCGCGGCGACCAGCAGGAAGTCACCGCTGACGTGAACCAGGGGAGCGTCTTCACCTTTACCAAAAGGGGCGACGAAACCGTAAGTGGTCAACTCCTGGCTTGCACAAGGGCGCGCCAGTTTGGTGGCCATGGCCGCTTCCAACGCCTCGGCATCAACAGGCAGATCTTGGGTCAGGCGATAGATAAGCAGGTTCTTGAACCACATGGGGTGAGTCTCTCCTTTATACAAAGGGGGGCATTATTCTCTTGATAGCGCCCGAGGCCAACCCTGCCTAAGCCATTGGAAGGGCTGAAAAAAAAGATTTAAGAAAGTGCTTGCCAGACCTAGGGTCGCTCCGTAGAATGCGCGCCACACCGAAACGAAGGGTGATTAGCTCAGCTGGGAGAGCATCTGCCTTACAAGCAGAGGGTCGGCGGTTCGATCCCGTCATCACCCACCATTCGCTTCATGTGTTACGCGCAGCGGTAGTTCAGTCGGTTAGAATACCGGCCTGTCACGCCGGGGGTCGCGGGTTCGAGTCCCGTCCGCTGCGCCATATTCGGTCACCTGGAACGCTGAACGCCAGGTCACCACAGGAAGCCCGCTCATTGAGCGGGCTTTTTGCTGTCTGGGGTGTGCGAAACCTCAAAAAACGCCGCCGATCATTTCCGATGATCGGCGGCGTTTTTTATTGGCCGGTTAGCAATCCCAGCGCGTGGTAACCATGACATTGCGTGGTTCGCCATACCCGGCGCAGTTATAGAAATCGATGTTGGTGCAGTAGGACTTGTCGAAGCTGTGATTGACGTTCAGCGTCGCCGAAATGTCTTTGGTGATCTGGTAGCGCGTCATCAGGTTCGCCAACCAGTAAGCGTCCTGGGAAAACGCTTCATAGTTGCCGTAGGGGCTGTTGTAGATGTCCTGCCAGCCCGGCGCCAGTTCGCTGGTCATTTCCAGTTCATACCCTTGGTCACCGCCTTGGTGCCTTTGAAGGCATAGCGGGTTGGGGTCGGCGTCTGGTTGTTGTAATCGTCGTCGGACACTGAGCGATTGTTTTCGTGGATTTCAAAATAGGCCGCGCTGGCGTTCAGGCGTCCGTCGAAGAAATCTGCCTTGAGACTCAGCTCGTAGTTCTGGCGCAATTTGTTTCGCGGTCGCGGTTGTAGCTTTCCTGGGGCATGAAGAGGTCGGTGTAGCTGGCGTACACCGAGTAGGTTTCGTTGCGGTCGTGGATCGCGCCAATGTACGGTACGAAGCGCCCGGTGAGCGCAATAGACTCGCGTTTGCGGGCCAGAGGCCCGGTTTTCCGGGGGCGTGCGCTGCGCCTATGAAAATATTTCAAATAAAGTGCATTTAAATCAAGACATTGCAGATTTTTGGTGTATGATGCCGCCCACACCGAAAGTGAAGGGTGATTAGCTCAGCTGGGAGAGCATCTGCCTTACAAGCAGAGGGTCGGCGGTTCGATCCCGTCATCACCCACCATTCGCTTCAACGTGTTACGCGCAGCGGTAGTTCAGTCGGTTAGAATACCGGCCTGTCACGCCGGGGGTCGCGGGTTCGAGTCCCGTCCGCTGCGCCATATTCGGTCATCTGGAACGCTGAACGCCAGGTCACCACAGGAAGCCCGCTCATTGAGCGGGCTTTTTTTTGCCTGCGATTCAGCTCGGCGATTCAACGGCGGGTGCCGTGGGGATCGGCGCGACCTCGCGTCGGCTCAGAAACGCGGACACCACCGCCGCCGTGAGCAGAGTGAGCCCCGCCAACCCTTGCAGCAAGGTGTTGAAGCCTGCGAGGTAGGCCGTGCGCAGCCCCGCCAGTGGCAGGGTCGCACTGGCGTGTCGGGCATCGCCCATGACCAACTGCTGGGCAATCACCGACACGTCCTGCGCCGTGCCGGCTTGCAGATGACGCGCGACCAACGCACTCAATACCGCCAGGGTGATTGCCAGCGCCACACCTTCACTGACGACGCGGGTGGTATTGAAAATCCCTGCCGCCATCCCCGCGCGTTCTTTGGGCACCACGCTGATCGCCAGGCCGTCCATCAACCCCCAGGGCAACCCGGTGCCGATGCCGATAACCAGCATCGCGGCGACGGTCTGCACGGGGTGGCCGACGTTGACCAGGCTCAACCCGTACAGGCCTGCCGCCGCAATCAGCAGGCCGATAGCGCACAGCAGTCCCGCCGACAGCCAGCGCGTGAGGCTTGCCGCGATAATCGGCACCACCAGCATCGGCGCCGACAACGCCAGCATCATCAACCCCGCGTCAAACGCGCTGGCACCCTCCACACCGATAAACCGCAGCGGCAGTAGCACGATCAACACGATGTAGCAGTAACAGGTGCCGATCGGCAGCAACTGCACGCCGATAAAGCGGGGAAAACGAAACAACTCCAGCGCCAGCATCGGTTGGCTGGCGCGATGTTCCACGAGGATGAACACCAGCAAAAACACGGCTGCTGACGCGAGCAGGGCATGGATCGTCGATGAGGCCCAACCGTGTTCGGGGGCCAGGATGACCGCCGTCGTCAAGGTCACCAGCATGGCCGAAAACGTCAGTACGCCGGCCAGGTCCAGGCGCAGCGCCTGCGGGTCGCGGCTCTCGCGCATTTTGGGGGCGGCGAACAACAGCGACAGGCCCGCCAGCAACGCCGTGGTGAGGAATACCGCGCGCCAACCCCACTGTTCAATCAGCAGCCCCGACACCAGGGGGCCGAATGCCAACCCCGCGCCAAACGTACTGCCCAGCAGGCTGAAGGCTCGGGTGCGCGCATGCCCGTCAAACTCCTGCGCCAGTGCCGCGCAGCCGCTGGCCAGCGCAGTGGCTGCCGCAACCCCTTGCACGCCGCGCAATATATCCAGCCACACAATGCCCGGGGCCACGGCCAGCAGCAGTGACACCAGGGTAAACAGCAACATGCCCGACAAAAACAACCGCTTGCGCCCATAGCGGTCGGCCAGGGTGCCAGCGGCCATCAACAGGCTGCCGAAACTGAGCATGAACGCGTTGGTAATCCAGGCCAATTGCGCAGGATGGGCCGCAAATGCCTCACCGATAAACGGCGTGGCCACGGCGCCGCCGGTGAAACTCATGGGTAATACCAGCGCCGCGAGGCAAATCGCCGCCAGAATGGCATAGCTGCCAGGCGCGGATTCAGTGGTTGCGTTCATGGGCGTTCCCGTCGGTCTATAAAGATAAAGACTCTAATCAGGATGTAATCGCGGATAAACAGGTCTACATTCCGCTCAAAGCGGACTAAAAGGATGCAATGACGTGACGGACAATCTCAGCGGTGTGATCGCATTCGTGAAAACCGCCGAAGCCCTGAGCTTTGTAGGCGCTGCGCGTACGCTGGGGATTTCCGCTTCGGCGGTGGGCAAAAATGTCGCCAGGCTTGAGGCCGAGCTTAATGTGCGGCTGCTGCACCGCAGTACCCGCAAGGTCAGCCTCACGGCTGAAGGGCAGATGTTCTACGAGCGCAGCCGCAAAATCCTCGATGACCTGCACGACGCCCGCGCGATGCTTTCGCATGCCATGCAGGCACCGCGCGGCAAGCTGCGCGTGAGCCTGCCTACCATCGGCTATCGCTTCCTCTTTCCGCACATGCTCGCCTTCAGAAAAGCCTACCCGGAGATCGAGCTGGAACTGGACTTCAACGACCACCTGGTGGATGTGATCGAGGAGGGGTTCGACGTCGTGATCCGCAGCGGCGGGTTGGCCGATTCGACACTGATGGCGCGCAAGCTTGGGCCTTTTCGCTTTGTGCTGTGTGCGTCGCCCAAGTACCTGCAGGCCAATGGCCGACCCCAAACCCTCAGTGATCTTGAACACCACCAGTGCCTGCGTTATCGGTTTGCGACCACCGGCAAAATCATGGATTGGACCTTGTCCGCCAACCCCGCGATGACCCAGTTGCGCCTGCCCACGGCGCTGACCTTGAACAACATGGAAGCCATGCTCAGGGCCGCCGTCGATGGCCATGGCATTGCCTATGTGCCGGACTTCCTGGCCCGTGAGGCGCTGGCCCAGGCACAGCTGGACACCGTGTTGGACGGGCACTGCGATGACCAGGGCCAATTCTGGGCGCTGTGGCCCTCCAGCCGGCACCTCTCGCCAAAGATTCGCGTGTTTGTGGACTTTGCCGCTGAGCGTCTGTTTACAAACCCATCAACCGATACCCCACCTGCAACTCGGTAATAAAGTGCTGCGGCTGCGCCGGGTCCGCCTCCAGTTTTTGCCGCAAATGCGCCATGTGCACGCGCAAATAATGGGGACGGTCGATGTAATCCAGGCCCCACACTTCCAGCAATAATTGCCGATGCGTCAACACCCGGCTTTGGCCGCGAAGCATTGCACAGAGCAGGCGGTATTCGATGGGCGTGAGGTGCACCGGTTGCCCCTGGCGCCACACTTCATGTGTCGACAGGTCCACGGCAATGTCGCCAAACGCCACTTTGCTGGTGGCCGCCGCGGTACCCGTTTGCCCGTGCCGGCGCAGCTGTGCGCGGATGCGTGCGAGCAGCTCGGGCACGCCAAAGGGCTTGGTCAGGTAGTCATCGGCACCGGCGTCCAGGGCGGCGACTTTTTCTTCCTCGCGATCACGTGCCGACAGCACCAGAATCGGCACCGCCAGCCAGCCGCGCAATTCGCTGATCAGCTGTTTGCCGTCTCCATCCGGCAGGCCGAGGTCGACGATCACCAGGTCCGGCTGGCGGCTGGCGGCATGGATCAGCGCGCGTTTGACGCTGTCGGCCTCGAACACCTGAAACCCTTCGTCTTGCAGGGCGATCCCGACGAAGCGGCGGATGTTGGCCTCGTCTTCCACAATCAAAATGCGTGCAGTGCTCATAGGGTTTCCATAAGCGGCGGGGTGCCCGCCGGTAACGTGATAGTGAAGTGCATGCCGCCCACCTGACCGGGGTTGGCTTCGATGCGCCCGCCATGGGCTTCGACAATGCGTTTGGCCAGCGCCAGGCCCAGGCCGATGCCGGCGACGGACGACTCCTGCTGGCCGCGCGCGAAGGGTTCGAACAGATTGGCTGGCGCTTTGCCTGGGCCGTTGTCGCTGACGTGCAGCACGATGCTGCCTGCGGTCGAGCAGGCTGCAACGGTGATCAGCGTGCCCGGCGGCGTGTACTTGGCAGCGTTGTCGAGCAGGTTGACCAGCACCCGCTCGATCAACAGTGCGTCGATTTCCACCAGTGGCAAGTGCGGGTCCAGCGCGGTGAGCACGCGGTGGTGCGCCAGCGGCTCACGCAGCTGGCGCAACGCGCTGCCGACGACTTCTTCCAGCGAATGCCATTGCCGGTTCAGGCGCACGCCGCGTTCCTGCATGCGGGCCATGTCCAGCAGGTTTTCGATCAGGCGCTGCATCGAGGTGGCCTGTTCATGAATGCCATTGAGCAACTCGGTCAACGGCCCCGGTGGGGCGTGGGGCAGGGCGGTGTCGGCGGCGCCGATCAGTGTGGTCAGGGGCGTGCGCAGGTCGTGGGAAATGGCCGCGAGCAAGGTGTTGCGCATTTTCTCGCCTTCCATCTGCACCAGCGTGCTTTGCGCCACTTCGACGAAGTGCACGCGTTCCAGTGCAATTGCCAGTTGGCTCATGCAGGCTTCCAGCAGGCGGCGTTCCTGCGGATCGCTCAGGCGTTCGCTCTGGGCCAGTTCCAGCACCAGCACACCGCGCACGCGCATCGGGGCCTTGAGCGGCAAATAGCAGCCGTTGGCCGCCGACAACGTGTCGGTGCCATGGCCGGCCGCCTGGCCGTGGTCGTAAGTCCATTGGGCGATGCTGTCGTCAATCGGCAGCCCGCTCGCGCTGACGCTGTGCACGCCATCGGCGGCGTCCGGCAGCGCCAGGCCGACCCGCGCTTCAAACACGCCACTGAACGTGCGCAGGGCCACTTCGCTGATTTGCTCCACCGTCAACGCGGCCGACAGGTCGCGGGCCAGCCGCGCGAGGGAGGTGGCGCGTCGCTCGCGGGCGGCGGCGGTGCGGGCTTCGTGGCGCAAGCGCGCGGTGAGTTGCCCGGTGATCAGGGCGATGCCGAGCATCAGCGCAAAGGTGAAGAAATACTGGGTGTCATTGACGGTGAACGAGTAACGCGGCTGCACAAAAAAGAAGTCAAAGCACAGCACCGCGAGCATCGCCGCCCACACGCCGGGGCCGCGTCCAAACCGCAGGGCCACCAGCACCACCGTCAGCAAAAACAGCATGACCACGTTGGCCAGGTCAAACACCTGCAGCAGCAGGGCGGCGACCGCAGTGGCGGCAAAACACGCCAGGGTTGCCCACAGATACGCCAGCCGGGTGCCCGCCGCCGGCACGGTTTTTTCGACGACCGACGGCTTGCCCGGCAGCAGCCCGTGGGCAATCACGATCTGATCGATCTGCGGGTGGTGCCGGCTGATCCGGTCGCTGACCGATTGATGCCAGAACCGCCAGGCCCGGCGTGGATGATGGCCCAGCACCAGGCGATTCGCGTTGTGCTCGCGGGCGCAGGCGGCCAGCGCCTCGGCCACGTCCATGCCCGGCAGTGTGGCGGTGTCGGCACCGAATTCGGCCGCCAGCGCCAGGGTTTTCATCGCCGTCAGGTAGCGCCTGGCGCCACGCCCTTGATGCGCGGCCACGTGCACCACGATCCAGTCGGCTTCGAGTTTTTGCGCCAGCCGCGCAGCTTCGCGCACCAGGCGCTCGTCGCCGGCATCGCCCGCCACGCCGACCAGCAGGCGCTCGCGGGCCGGCCACACGGTACTGATCGAACGCTCGCGGCGGTACACGCGCATTTGTGTGTCGACCCGATCCGCCGTGCGCCGCAGCGCCAGTTCGCGCAACGCCAGCAGGTTGCCCTTGCGGAAAAAATGCCGCGACGCGCGCTCGGCCTGCGGGCCCAGGTACACCTTGCCGTCCTTGAGGCGTTGCAGCAGATCGTCGGGCGGCAGGTCGATCACCACCACTTCGTGGGCGTTATCGAACACGTGATCCGGCACGGTTTCGCGCACGCGAATGCCGATGATGCCGCTGACCAAATCATTCAGGCTTTCCAGGTGCTGGACGTTCAGCGTGGTCCACACGTCGATACCGGCGCTGAGCAATTCTTCAATGTCTTGCCAGCGTTTGGGGTGGCGCGAACCGGGCACGTTGCTGTGGGCCAATTCGTCCACCAGTACCACGGCGGGGTGCCGACGCAGGGCGGCGTCGAGGTCGAATTCGCTGAGCGCGAACTCGCGGTGCAACAGGGCGGCGCGGGGCAATTGTTCCAAGCCTTGGAGCCACTGGGCGGTCTCCGCGCGACCGTGGGTTTCTATCACGCCAGCGAGCAGGTCGCGGCCCAGCGCAACTTCGCGTTGCGCCGCCGCGAGCATCGCGCAGGTTTTGCCCACGCCGGCATTGGAGCCGAAGTAGATACGCAATTTGCCGCGCAAGGCGGCCTGTTCTTCCAGCTGTACCCGGGCCAATAAGGCGTCGGGGTCGGGGCGGTCGTCGTTTAATGCGGGCATATTCTTCCTGGTGAATACAGTGCTGTTACCTGTGGGAGCGGGCTTGCTCGCGAATGCGGTGGGTCAGTCACACATGCACTGACTGACCCTCCGCTTTCGCGAGCAAGCCCGCTCCCACATTGGTTTGGCGGTGCTACACGAGACCCAATCCGCTAAGCAGCATGTCGATCAACTTGATCCCGGCAAACGGCACCAGCACACCGCCCAGCCCGTAGATCAGCAAGTTGCGGTTAAGCAGCGCCGCCGCACCAATCGCCCGGTAAGTCACCCCGCGCAAGGCCAAGGGAATCAGCGCCACAATGATCAACGCGTTAAAAATCACCGCGCTGAGAATCGCCGAGTTGGGGCTGCTCAGGTGCATCACGTTCAACGCGCCGAGCTGCGGGTAGGTGGCGACAAACGCCGCCGGGATGATTGCGAAGTACTTCGCCACGTCATTCGCCACGCTGAAGGTGGTGAGGGCGCCGCGGGTCATCAGCATCTGTTTGCCCACCTCGACCACTTCGATCAGCTTGGTCGGGTTGCTGTCGAGGTCGACCATGTTGCCGGCCTCTTTGGCGGCCTGGGTGCCGCTGTTCATCGCCACCGCCACGTCGGCCTGGGCCAGTGCCGGCGCGTCGTTGGTGCCGTCGCCGGTCATGGCCACGAGCTTGCCCTGGGCCTGGTAGTCGCGGATCAATTGCAGCTTGTCTTCCGGGCGCGCCTCGGCGAGGAAGTCATCCACGCCGGCTTCCACCGCAATCGCGGCGGCGGTCAGGCGGTTGTCGCCGGTGATCATCACGGTCTTGATGCCCATGCGCCGCAGCTCGGCGAAGCGCTCCTTGATGCCGCCTTTGACCACGTCTTTAAGCTCCACCACGCCCAGCGCCTTGGCGCCGTCGCACACCACCAACGGCGTGCTGCCGCGTCGCGACACTTCATCGACCTTGGCCTGCAATGCTGCCGGGAAACTCCCGCCCAGCGCTTCGATATGGCTGCGAATCGCATCCGCCGCGCCCTTGCGAATCGCACGGCCTTCGGGCAAGTCCACACCGCTCATGCGCGTTTGCGCCGTGAAGTGCACAAAGCTTGCGCCCAGGGCGTTGATGTCGCGCGCGCGGATGTCGAATTTCTGCTTGGCCAGCACCACGATGCTGCGGCCTTCCGGGGTTTCGTCGGCCAGGGACGCCAGTTGCGCAGCGTCCGCCAGCTCGGCTTCCTTCACACCCGGCGCCGGCAAGAAGCTGCTGGCCTGGCGGTTGCCCAGGGTGATGGTGCCGGTCTTGTCCAGCAGCAACACGTCGACATCGCCTGCGGCTTCGACCGCCCGTCCCGAGGTGGCGATGACGTTCGCCGACATCATCCGGCTCATGCCCGCCACGCCGATGGCCGAAAGCAGGCCGCCGATGGTGGTGGGGATCAGGCACACCAGCAAGGCCACCAGCACCGTGGCGCTGATCACACTGCCGCTGCCGCTCATGGCCACGGCGAAGATCGAATAGGGGCTCAGCGTGGCGATCACCAGCAGGAACAACAGGGTCAGGCCTTCCAACAAAATCGTCAGCGCAACTTCGTTGGGCGTCTTCTGGCGCTTGGCCGATTCAACCATCGAGATCATGCGGTCCAGGAACGATTCGCCGGGGTTGACGCTGATGCGCACCACCAGCCAATCCGACAGCACCCGCGTGCCGCCGGTGACCGAGGAAAAGTCGCCACCGGCCTCGCGAATCACCGGTGCCGATTCGCCGGTGATCGCGCTTTCATCCACCGAGGCCACGCCTTCGATCACCACGCCGTCCAGCGGCACCAGGTCGCCGGCTTCGATCAGCACCACGTTGTCTTTGCGCAGCAGGCCGGCTTCCAGCGGTAGCCAGGCGGCGCCGTGGCGCGGTTGTTGCAACAACTTGGCCAGGGTCTGGCGTTTCATGCCGCGCAGGCTGGCGGCCTGGGCGCGGCTGCGGCCTTCGGCCAAGGCTTCGGCGAAGTTGGCGAACAGCACGGTGAACCACAGCCACAAGGTGATGCTGAGGATGAAACCGCTGGGCGCTTCACCCTTGCCGCCCAGGGACTGGAACCACAGCAGGGTGGTGAGAATGCTGCCCAGGTACACCACAAACATCACCGGGTTTTTCCATTGCGCCTGAGGCAGCAATTTCTTCAACGCGTCGACGCCGGCAGTGAGCACGATGCGTCGATCAAACAGAGGTAAACGAGCATTTTTCATGAGGGCAATCTCTTACTCACTGACCGCAATAGAGGGCTGATGTGCATCCAGCGCCAAGTTGAGTTGCAGCACATTCACCCGAGGCTCGCCGAGCAGGCCGAGGGTGCGTGCGGCGGTGTGGTCGTTGAGCAGTTGCAGCAGGTCGGCCTCGGGGATATGGCGCAAGCGCGCTACCCGTGCCAGTTGCAGCCGGGCGTTGGCCACCGAGATATGCGGGTCGAGGCCCGAGGCGGAAGCCGTGACCGCGTCCACCGGCACCGGGGCGTCGGCGGGCAGGCCGTTGTCCTGGCGATAGGCCTTGGCGCGTGCGGCGACCTGGTCCAGCAGTTTCTGGCTGGTCGGGCCCAGGTTGCTCGCGCCACTGGAACCGGCGTTGTAGGGCTGCGACACGCTTTTACTCGGGTCTTGCGGGTCGGCGCCGAGGGTCATGCTCGGGCGGCCCTGGAAGTACTCAGGCTTGGTGAAGTTTTGGCCGATCAACGCTGAGCCGATCACCAGGCCGTCGCGTTCAATCAGCGAGCCACTGGCCTGATACGGGAACAACAGTTGCGCTGCCACGGTGGTGAAAGCGGGGTACGCCAGGCCGGTCAGCAGCATGAAGAACACTGCCGACACCAGCACCGGACGCAGCAGCCCTTTGAATATCGATTGAGTCGTCATCAACATGTCCTTAGTTGTACGTCTGGCCGGACAGCAACTGCAGTTGCTCCACCAGCGGGCCGAGCGCGAGCGCCGGCAAGAAGGTCAGGCCACCGACCACCAACACCACGAACACCACCAGCAGCATGAACAGCGGGGTCGCGGTGGGGATGGTCCCGGCGCCGGCCGGCACGGTCTTTTTCATCGCCAGCGAACCGGCCACGGCAAGCATCGGCAGCATGGTGAAGAAGCGCCCGATCAACATCGCAAGCCCAATGGTGGTATTGAAAAAGGGTGTGTTGGCGTTCAGCCCGGCAAACGCCGAACCGTTGTTGGCGGTGCCCGAGGTGTAGGCGTAGAGCACCTCGCTGAACCCGTGCGGGCCGAGGTTGTTGAGGCTGGCCATGGTGTCCGGCCACAGGGCGGCGAGGGCGGTGAAACCAAGAATGCTGATGGGGTGCGCGAGCACCGAGAGCATCACCAGTTTCATCTCGCGGGCCTCGATTTTCTTGCCGAGAAATTCCGGGCTGCGGCCAATCATCATGCCCACCAGAAACACCGTGAGCAGCGCGTACTGGATCAGGTTGATAAAGCCCACGCCGTCGCCGCCGAACACACAGTTGAGCATCATCTGCGCCAACGGCACGAAGCCGCCCATGGGCGTCAGCGAGTCGTGCATGGCATTGACCGAACCCGTGGTGGCCGCGGTGGTGGTGGCGATAAACAGGCTGCTGTCGGCGATGCCGAAACGCAGCTCCTTGCCTTCCATGTTGCCGCCGCTTTGCTCGATCGACAGCGTCTGGTTGGCGCCGGCCTGGGTCAGCAACGGGTTGCCGGTTTGCTCGGCGCCGTACACCAGCGCGAGGAAGCCGATGAACATCACCAGGAAGGTGCCGAAAAACACCCAGCCCTGACGGCGTTGCAGCAGCATGCTGCCAAAGGTGTAGGTCAGTGCCGACGGGATCAGCAGCATGCTGAGGATGTGCAGGATGTTGGTCAGCGGCGTCGGGTTCTCGAACGGGTGCGCGGCATTCATGCTGAAGAAGCCGCCGCCGTTGGTGCCGATGTGCTTGATCGATTCAAAGCTGGCGACCGCGCCGACGATCAGCTGTTGCTGCGCGCCTTCCAGGGTGGTCGCCAAGGCTTGTGAGGCGAAGGTTTGTGGCATGCCTTGCCACACATACACCAGCGCCATGGCCACGCACAGCGGCAGCATCACCCGGTACAGGGTGCGAGTGAAGTCGACCCAGAAGTTGCCAATGTCGGCCGAGCTTGAGCGGCTCAATCCGCGAATAAACCCTGCGGCCGCGACCACGCCGGACGTGGCGCCGACAAACATCAGAAAGGTGATGACGGCCATCTGGCTGAAGTTCGACAGGCTGGTTTCACCCGAGTACGCCTGCCAGTTGGTGTTGGTAATAAAGGACGCGGCGGTGTTGAACGCCAGGTCCGGGGTTTGCGCGGCCAGCCCCAGCGGGTTGATCGGCATTAGCGCCTGCAAGCGCAGGACGATATAGCCGAGCAGCATCATCGCCGCGTTCGACAGCAGCAGCGCTGAGCCATAGCGGGCCCAGCCCATGGTCTCCAGCGGGTTGATGCCCAGCAGGCGATAGGTAAAACGTTCCGGCAGGGCGTGGCCGGTCCCGGTAAACACCCGGGTCAGCCACTTGCCCATCAGCACGGCAAGCCCGGTCATCAACCCCAGGACCAGCGCAAATTCCAGCAGAGTGCTTAGCATGTCGTGGCTCCGTTCAAAGCTTGCCCATGGCGACGATGGCCATGGCAGTCGCAACAAAAAACATCAGGGAGAGGCCGATAAACATCACGTCGTACATGGCGGACTCCCTAGAACTTTTCAGCGCGGATGAGGGCGTAGCCCAGGTAAGCGAACAGGCCCACGGCACATAAGCCGCTGGCGACATAAATGAAGGTCAGTGTGAGCACGGTGTAACTCCCCTTGTTGAAGAAGCGGGGGAGGTTATGCGCTTGGGTATCAAGCCCGGGCACTGATTACAGGGGGCGGTATTAAGACGGTATATAGATGGGTTTTGGCTGGACGAACGAAAACAAGGGATAGCCCGGTGCCGGGGTATCCCTTGAAGAACTGGGGTTCTGCTGATTTCAGTGATCAGCTTATTTGGCTTTCTTTTTCTTTTCGCCGCGGGTGGCGAGGTGCTCGAAGCAAAACGCGGCGGTGCCGAAGAGCGCAATCATTGACAGGACGACCATGCCTAAAGTTGAACTTTCCACGATGACTTCCTACGGGTTTTGGGGGTAGGACGTGACGGTAGAGCGTGGGGGGTTAGTTGCTCAATAGGGACGACGTAATCGTTATGGGGAAGTTGGAATTTATACGGGTTCTTTACGGGCTGGTGGGGGGGGAGTACATATCCGTTGCTGGGGTAACGGCGGCTTGGGGTTCCGCTCTTACAGCGGGTCACTTTTGGCAAACGCCCGGAATGCCGGCCCAGCCAAAAGTAACCAAAAGGTCTTTGCCCCACCACTCGGTGCCTCGCCTAGGCTCGGCATGCCCTCACTCCGGC
>NZ_CAWNZA010000019.1:0-1483 GCF_963878885.1 Pseudomonas sp. R9.37
GCAACATCACTTACACCGCCACGCTGACCAACCCGGCGCAAACTCCGGTAACCGTGACGCTGAGCAATGGCCAGACCATCGTTATCGAAGCGGGTAAATCTGCGGGCTCGGTGGTGTTTGAAACGCCAGCTAACGACGTTTACAACAATGGTTCGACCGTCAGCACAACTATTACCAGTGCAACTGGCGGTAACTTTGAGAACTTGGTTCCAGATACTGCCCCAGCCGTCACCACGATCACTGATTCGATCGACACCACTACCGTCACCCTGACGGCAGATCCATCGGTCGTTGAAGGCGGCAACATCACTTACACCGCCACGCTGACCAACCCAGCGCAAACCGCCGTGACCGTCACTTTGAGCAACGGCCAGACGATCAATATCGAAGCGGGCAAGTCCAGCGGAACTGTAGTTTTCGAAACTCCAGCTAACGACGTTTACAACAACGGTTCGACCGTTAACACGACGATCACCAACGCCACTGGCGGTAATTTCGAGAACCTCGCAACCAACCCAGCGCCAGCCACCACTACGATCACCGACTCGATCGACACCACCACCGTCACCCTGACGGCGGACCCATCGGTCGTTGAAGGCGGCAACATCACCTATACCGCGACGCTGACCAACCCAGCGCAAACCGCTGTGACGGTTACCTTGAGCAACGGTCAGACGATCAACATCGAAGCGGGCAAGTCCAGCGGAACTGTAGTTTTCGAAACCCCGGCCAACGACGTCTACAACAACGGTTCCACCGTCAACACGACGATCACCAGCGCTACTGGCGGTAACTTCGAAAACCTGGCAACCAACCCAGCGCCAGCGACCACTACCATCACCGACTCGATAGACACCACTACCGTCACGTTGACGGCGGACCCGTCAGTCGTTGAAGGCGGCAATATCACTTACACCGCTACGCTGACCAACCCCGCGCAAACCGCTGTGACGGTTACCTTGAGCAACGGTCAGACGATCAACATCGAAGCGGGCAAGTCCAGCGGAAGTGTGGTTTTCGAAACCCCGGCCAACGATGTCTACAACAACGGTTCGACCGTCAACACGACGATCACCAACGCTACCGGCGGTAATTTCGAAAACCTGGCAACCAACCCAGCGCCAGCGACTACCACTATCACCGACTCGATCGATACCACCACTGTCACTCTGACGGCGGATCCTTCGGTCGTTGAAGGCGGCAACATCACTTACACCGCTACGCTGACTAACCCGGCGCAAACTGCGGTGACTGTGACGCTTTCGAATGGTCAGACCATCGTCATCGAAGCGGGTAAATCTGCGGGCTCGGTAGTTTTCGAAACTCCGGCCAACGACGTCTACAACAACGGTTCGACCGTCAACACGACGATCACCAACGCCACCGGTGGCAACTTCGAGAATCTGGCGACCAACCCTACGCCAGCGACCACCACGATTACCGATTCGATCGACACCACCACCGTTACTCTGACGGCGGATCC
>NZ_CAWNZA010000019.1:1491-3739 GCF_963878885.1 Pseudomonas sp. R9.37
GACCGTCAACACGACGATCACCAACGCCACCGGTGGCAACTTCGAGAATCTGGCGACCAACCCTACGCCAGCGACCACCACGATTACCGATTCGATCGACACCACCACCGTTACTCTGACGGCGGATCCTTCGGTCGTTGAAGGCGGCAACATCACTTACACCGCTACGCTGACTAACCCGGCGCAAACTGCGGTGACTGTGACGCTTTCGAATGGTCAGACCATCGTCATCGAAGCGGGTAAATCTGCGGGCTCGGTAGTTTTCGAAACTCCGGCCAACGACGTCTACAACAACGGTTCGACCGTCAACACGACGATCACCAACGCCACCGGTGGCAACTTCGAGAATCTGGCGACCAACCCTACGCCAGCGACCACCACGATTACCGATTCGATCGACACCACCACCGTTACTCTGACGGCGGATCCATCGGTCGTTGAAGGTGGAAACATCACTTACACCGCCACGCTGACCAACCCGGCGCAAACTCCGGTCACCGTGACGCTGAGCAATGGCCAGACCATCGTCATCGAAGCCGGTAAATCTGCGGGCTCGGTGGTGTTTGAAACGCCAGCTAACGACGTTTACAACAATGGTTCGACCGTCAGCACCACTATTACCAGTGCAACTGGCGGTAACTTTGAGAACTTGGTTCCAGGTACTGCCCCAGCCGTCACCACGATCACTGATTCGATCGACACCACCACCGTCACCCTGACGGCAGATCCATCGGTCGTTGAAGGCGGCAACATCACTTACACCGCTACGCTGACTAACCCGGCGCAAACTGCGGTGACTGTGACGCTTTCGAATGGCCAGACCATCGTCATCGAAGCCGGTAAATCTGCCGGTTCGGTGGTTTTCGAAACCCCAGCTAACGACGTCTATAACAACGGTTCGACCGTCAACACGACGATCACCAACGCCACTGGCGGTAACTTCGAAAACCTGGCAACCAACCCAGCGCCAGCGACCACCACCATCACCGACTCGATTGATACCACTACCGTTACCCTGACTGCCGATAACTCGGTTGTTGAGGGCGGCAACATCACTTACACCGCCACGCTGACCAATCCAGCACAAACTGCTGTGACGGTTACCTTGAGCAACGGTCAGACGATCAACATCGAAGCGGGCAAGTCCAGCGGAACTGTAGTTTTCGAAACGCCGGCCAACGACGTCTACAACAACGGTTCGACCGTCAATACGACGATCACCAACGCCACTGGCGGCAACTTCGAGAACCTGGCGACCAACCCAGCGCCAGCCACCACCACGATCACCGACTCGATCGATACCACCACTGTCACTCTGACAGCGGATCCATCGGTCGTTGAAGGCGGCAACATTACTTACACCGCTACGCTGACTAACCCGGCGCAAACTGCGGTGACTGTGACGCTTTCGAATGGCCAGACCATCGTCATCGAAGCCGGTAAATCTGCCGGTTCGGTGGTTTTCGAAACCCCAGCTAACGACGTCTATAACAACGGTTCGACCGTCAACACGACGATCACCAACGCCACTGGCGGTAACTTCGAAAACCTGGCAACCAACCCAGCGCCAGCGACCACCACCATCACCGACTCGATTGATACCACTACCGTTACCCTGACTGCCGATAACTCGGTTGTTGAGGGCGGCAATATCACTTACACCGCCACGTTGACCAACCCGGCGCAAACTCCGGTTACCGTGACGTTGAGCAATGGCCAGACCATCGTTATCGAAGCGGGTAAATCTGCGGGCTCGGTGGTTTTCGAAACCCCAGCTAACGACGTTTACAACAATGGTTCGACTGTCAGCACCACTATTACCGGTGCAACTGGCGGTAACTTTGAGAACTTGGTTCCAGGTACCGCCCCAGCCGTCACCACGATCACTGATTCGATCGATACCACCACTGTCACTCTGACAGCGGATCCATCGGTCGTTGAAGGCGGCAACATCACTTACACCGCTACGCTGACCAACCCAGCGCAAACTGCTGTGACGGTCACGTTGAGCAACGGTCAGACGATCGTCATTGAAGCCGGTAAATCTGCCGGCTCGGTGGTGTTTGAAACGCCGGCTAACGACGTCTACAACAATGGTTCGACCGTCAGCACAACTATTACCAGTGCAACTGGCGGTAACTTTGAGAACTTGGTTCCAGGTACTGCCCCAGCCGTCACCACGATCACTGATTCGATCGACACCACTACCGTTACCCTGACGGCGGATCCATCGGTCGTTGAAGGCGGT
>NZ_CAWNZA010000019.1:3748-27050 GCF_963878885.1 Pseudomonas sp. R9.37
CCAGTGCAACTGGCGGTAACTTTGAGAACTTGGTTCCAGGTACTGCCCCAGCCGTCACCACGATCACTGATTCGATCGACACCACTACCGTTACCCTGACGGCGGATCCATCGGTCGTTGAAGGCGGTAACATCACCTACACCGCGACGCTGACCAACCCGGCGCAAACTCCGGTCACCGTGACGCTGAGCAATGGCCAGACCATCGTTATCGAAGCGGGTAAATCTGCCGGCTCGGTGGTTTTCGAAACCCCAGCTAACGACGTCTACAACAATGGTTCGACCGTCAGCACAACTATTACCAGTGCAACTGGCGGTAACTTTGAGAACTTGGTTCCAGGTACTGCCCCAGCCGTCACCACGATCACTGATTCGATCGACACCACTACCGTTACCCTGACGGCGGATCCATCGGTCGTTGAAGGCGGCAACATCACCTATACCGCGACGCTGACCAATCCGGCGCAAACCGCCGTGACCGTCACTTTGAGCAACGGCCAGACGATCAATATCGAAGCGGGCAAGTCCAGCGGAACTGTAGTTTTCGAAACTCCAGCTAACGACGTTTACAACAACGGTTCGACCGTTAACACGACGATCACCAACGCCACTGGCGGTAATTTCGAGAACCTCGCAACCAACCCAGCGCCAGCCACCACTACGATCACCGACTCGATCGACACCACCACCGTCACCCTGACGGCGGACCCATCGGTCGTTGAAGGCGGCAACATCACCTATACCGCCACGCTGACCAATCCAGCACAAACTGCTGTGACGGTTACCTTGAGCAACGGCCAGACGATCAATATCGAAGCGGGCAAGTCCAGCGGAAGTGTGGTTTTCGAAACCCCGGCCAACGACGTCTACAACAACGGTTCGACCGTCAACACGACGATCACCAACGCCACTGGCGGTAACTTCGAAAACCTGGCAACCAACCCAGCGCCAGCAACCACTACCATCACCGACTCGATAGACACCACTACCGTCACCCTGACGGCAACCCCTTCAGTCGTTGAAGGCGGCAACATTATTTACACCGCTACGCTGACCAACCCAGCGCAAACCGCTGTGGCGGTCACGCTGAGCAACGGCCAGACGATCAACATCGAAGCCGGCAAGTCCTCGGGCTCGGTGGTGTTCCACACCCCGGCCAACGACGTCTACAACAACGGTTCGACCGTCAACACGACGATCACCAACGCTACCGGTGGCAACTTCGAAAACCTGGCGACCAACCCAGCGCCAGCAACTACCACGATCACCGACTCGATCGACACCACCACTGTCACCCTGACGGCGACCCCTTCGGTCGTTGAAGGCGGCACCATTACTTACACCGCCACGCTGACCAACCCGGCGCAAACCGCTGTGGCGGTCACGCTGAGCAACGGCCAGACGATCAACATCGAAGCCGGCAAGTCTTCGGGCACGGTCGTGTTCCAAACGCCGCCGAACGACGTTTACAACAACGCGTCGACTGTCAGCACGACGATCACCAAGGCAACCGGCGGTAATTTTGAGAACCTGGCGGCGAATCCGACCGCTGCAGTGACGAGCATCACCGACTCGATCGACACCACCACCGTCACCCTGAGTGCGCCAAGTGCGGTCAACGAAGGCGGCACCATCACCTACACCGCCACCTTGAGCAACAAGGCTGGCAGCGACATGGTGATCACCCTGGATAACGGCTCGACGATCAAGATTGCCAAGGATTCCCTGGTGGGCCAGGTGACCGTCAATGCGCCAGGCGATGACGTGTTCATCGACAAGAGCACCCAGACCGTCAAGATCGCCGGCACTACCGGCGGCAATTTCGAAAACCTCAGCGTGACGCCGGGCGGCGCCACCACCGTGGTCAACGACACCATTGATACGGTGAGAATCCTCCTGACCGCCACCGGCAGCGTCGGCGAGAAAGGCAACATCGTCTACACCGCCACCCTGGTCGACAAAGACGGTCATGTCGTCAATAACGTCGGCAAGACTGTGGTGGTCGAGCTGGATAACGGCAAAACCATCAGCATTGCCGACGGCCAGAGTTCCAGCACGGCCACCGTTGTCGCGCCTAACGATGTGTACGCCGGCAACCAGACGGTGACTGCGGCCATCAAGGGCGTAACCGGTGGGGAGCAGTTCGAGAACCTGGTGCCGGTCAAGGATCCGGTGAGCACCACCGTATACGACACACCGGGCACCACCGACCTGACGACCGTCACCCTGAGCGCGCCAAGTGCGGTCAACGAAGGCGGCACCATCACCTACACCGCCACCTTGAGCAACAAGGCCGGTAGCGACATGGTGGTCACCCTGGATAACGGCGCCACGATCAAGATCGCCAAGGATTCCCTGGTCGGCCAGGTGACCGTCAATGCGCCAGGCGATGACGTGTTCATCGACAAAAGCACCCAGACCGTGAAGATCACCGGCACTACCGGCGGTAATTTCGAGGGCGTCACCATCACCCCGGGCGGCGCAACCACCGTCGTCAACGACACCATCGATGACGTGACCGTGTCGCTCAAAGCCAACGGTTCGGTCAGCGAAGGCGGCCTGATCACTTACACCGCGTCCCTGGTCGACAAGAACGGCAACGCCGTAACCAACGTCGGCTCCGACTTGGTGGTGAAGTTGAATAACGGCTCGACCATTACCATCGGCAACGGCCAGTCCAGCAACACCGCGACCACCACTGCGCCTAACGATGCGTACGTGGGCGCCAACGACGTGACTGCCAAGATCACCGGCGTGGTCAGCGGCGGCGACAAGTACGAGCATCTGATCGTCGACGGCAGCACCGTGACCACCAAGGTGACGGATGTGATCAACAACACCACCATCAGCATTACCGGCGACGCGTCGGTGACTGAAGGCGGCACGGCGAACTACACCCTGACCCTGAGCAACCCGGCGCAAACCGATGTGACCGTGACGCTCAAGTACAGCGGCACCGCCACCGATGGCTCGGATTTCACCGGCGTGTACACCGTGAAGATCCCGGCTGGCGCCAGCAGCGTGCCGTTCACCATCGGCACGATCGACGACAAGATCACCGAGCCGACAGAAACGATCGTCATCACCATCGATAAAACCACCGGCGGCAACTTCGAAAACCTGGTGGTCGGCAATGGCAGCGTCAGCACCAACATCATCGACAACGACGCGCCGCCGGTCATCGACCTGGATGCCAACAACTCCAGCGGCGCCACCGGTGCCGACTACAAGACCTCGTTCACCGAAGGCGGCACGGGCGTGTCGATTGCTGACACTGACATCAAGATTACCGATCCGGACAGTACTCAACTGACCGGCGCCACGGTGGTCTTGACCAACACTCAGCAGGGCGATTCGCTGAACTACACAGGCGTTACCGGCATCACTGTGACCCCGACCACAGACCCTGCCACCGGCAAGATCACGCTGACCCTGACCGGTACGGCGTCGCTGGCTGACTACATGCAGCAGATCAAGAACATCACGTTCACCAACAACAGCCACGACCCGAGCACCACGCCGCGGACCATCACCGTAACCGTGACCGATGGCGGCAATTACTCCAACGTCGCTACCGCCACGGTCAACGTAGTGGCGGTCAACGATGCGCCAGTGGCAACCGGCAGCGCCGTGACCGGCACCGAAGACACGCCGCTGGCGCTGACCTGGGCCAACTTCGGCGTGACCGATGTGGACTCGCCACAAGCCAGCCTTGGCGTGAAGATCACCGACCTGCCGGTGGCCGGCAAGCTGCAATACCTGGCGGCAGATGGCGCCACCTGGACCAACGTGACCGCCGGCCAGACCTTCACCAAGGCGCAGATCGACGGCGGCCAGTTGCGCTTTATGCCCAACGCCAACGAGTCCGGCACCGACGGTTATGGCGGCACCGGTATTGGCAACAAGCAGGCCGATTACGCGCAGTTCAAGTTCCAGCCTACCGACGGCAAGGACCTGGGCACCAGCGCCACGGTGAAAGTCGATATCACACCGGTCGCCGACGCACCGACCCTGAATGTGGCTGACAACAACGTCAATTCGGTGGGCTTGCTCAAACAAAGCTGGAACAGCATCGCCGGCATCGGCACCAACGGCAACGGCGCGGCCCCAGCCGACCTGAAAAACGCCATTGATAACGCCGGCACGCCCAACAGCAGCGGGATTGTGACCAACGTCGAATCCACCGCCAATGTGGCGGCGGGTGCAGGCTCGAAGATCTCCGGCCTGATGTACATGGAAGCCGGCAAGTCCTACACCTTCAGCGGCACCGGCGATGACAGCCTGGTGATCAACGTCGGCGGCAAAGACGTGGCCAGCGCGCAATGGGGCACCAACAGTGGCAAGTTCAGCGGCTCGATCACCCCGACCGTCAGCGGCTACTACAGCATCGAGATTTACCACGCCAACCAGTCCGGTCCGGGCAGCTATGACGTCAACCTGTCGATCAACGGCGCAGCGGCCACGGACCTGAGCACCAGCGGCGCGGCGTTGTACACCGGCATCACTGACCTGACCAACGCCGGCGTGACCGTGTCCGACCTGCATGGCAGCAACGGTGACGGTTACTACGTGGGCTACAAGCTCAACGAAGGCCAGGAAAACGGCACCGTGAAGCTGTCCAAGGTCACCACCGCGCTGACCGATACCGACGGTTCGGAAACCCTGAGCGTGAAGATCAGTGGCGTACCGGCAGGCTCGGTGCTAGCCGACGCGTCCGGGCACACCTTCACCGCGACCAAAACCGTGGGCGAAGTCAACGTCACCGGCTGGGACCTGAGCACCCTGACCATCAAGCCGCCGACCTACTACAGCGGCCAGTTCAGCCTGACCGTCACCTCGACGTCCACCGAAAGCCTCGGCGGTTCGGCCATCACCACCGCGCAATTGCCGGTGACGGTGTACCCGGCCACCTACAGCGCGATCACGGGCACCTCGGGCAGTGACGCGATTACCGGCACCGATGGCAACGACATCGTCGTGGCCGATATCGGCGGCCTGAACGTGGTGCAGGGCAAGAACTACAACATCGCGTTTATGGTGGACAGTTCCGGCAGCATGAGCACCGCGTCGATCAACGCGGCAAAGGCTTCGTTGACCTCGGTGTTCAACTCGCTCAAAGACAGCCTGGGCGCCAACACGTCGGGGACTGTGAATATCTTCCTGGCGGATTTCGATACCCAGGTGAACAAGTCGGTCGCCATCAACCTCAACGATCCAAACGCCCTGACCCTGCTCAAGGCAGTGCTGGACTCGATGGCGTCGGGCGGCGGTACCAACTATGAAGACGTGTTCAAGACCACGGCCAACTTCTTCCAGAGCGGCCTGGCTACCGGCAACAGCGGTGCCACCAACTTGACCTACTTCATCACCGACGGCAAGCCGACCTATTACCAGAGCGGCGAGCAGACCAACCCGACGATTTACAACGTGAAGCTCGACGACTTGGTGACCACGTCCAACTACACACTGGGCACGACGTTCAGCAAATACCTGGATAACACCCACTACTTCAGCGTCGACTCCTCGGGTGCGGCCCAGTTGCAAACCTGGAATGGCTCGCGCTGGGTGGTTAACAACCTGGGCACCCTGCACGCCCAAGGTGACGGCACCTACGAGCTGTCCAACCTGAGCGGTACCGGCAGCAGCACCGACTCGGCGACGCTGAGCAACGCCAAAAGCGCCTTTGCCTTGCTGGGCGGGTTGTCGCAAGTGGAAGCCATCGGCATCAACAGCGACGTTACCCTCAGCGACCTGAAGCCTTACGACAGCGATGGCAAGCCGCAAAGCAACATCGACCCGAAAGACCTGGCCAACGCAATTCTCGGCCACACCGAAGCAACGCTGCCGGGTAACGACACCATCAGCGGTGGCGACGGCAACGACATCATCTTCGGCGACCTGGTGAGCTTCAGCGGTATTACCGGTGAGGGTTACAACGCACTGCAGGCCTTTGTTGCACAGAAGACCGGCGTGGCGGTCACGGCAGTGACCACCTCGAACGTGCACCAGTACGTCACCGAGCATTACGCGGACTTCGATGTGTCCGGCGCCAAGGACGGCAACGACACGCTGCTGGGCGGCGCGGGTGATGACATCCTGTTCGGCCAGGGCGGCAATGACTACCTGGACGGCGGCAAAGGCAATGACATCTTGCTGGGCGGCACCGGTGACGACACCTTGATCGGTGGTCCGGGCAACGACATCCTGATCGGTGGTTCGGGTGCCGACACCTTCGTGTGGAAAGCGGGTGACCTGGGCAACGATGTGATCAAGGACTTTAAAGCCTCGGAAGGTGACCGGATCGATCTCAAGGATCTGTTGAAGGGTGAGACAGACAGCACCATCGACAACTACCTCAAGATCATCACGGTAGACGGCGTGTCGACCCTGCAAATCAGCAGTGAAGGCAAGCTCAACGCAGCGGGCGGCGTGGCCAATGCCGATGTGACGATCAAGCTGGAAGGCAACGATTGGTCTCACACCAGCATCAACTCGCTGATCAGTGGTGCCGACCCGACCATCAAGATCGATCACACCGCCTAAGACGCGATGAACCGGCCGCCCACTCGGGCGGCCGATTTATTTGGCTGATGCGTTGCTGGCCCTCACGGGCGGTTGCATCGCATACTCGCGCTCATAAACACACCATTGACCTATGCTGGTGAACGCGTGTGGCTCATTTTCGAGGGTTTCTTATGTTTTACGTGCAACGTGATGCACAGGGTGCACTGAGTCGCGTGGAGGCCGCCGCCTTTGCCGAATCAACTGAAACCCTGCCGGCCGATCACCATGAGATCCAGGCCTGGTACGCCAACGAAGTGGTGGAAACCAGCCTGGCGCAGCTCAAGCAAAGCGACCTGGAGATGATTCGGGTGCTGGACGACTTGATTCAGGTGCTGACGCGCAAGGGCGTGATCAGCGTGACAGACCTGCCGCCGGCGGCGCAGGCCAAGCTGATGGACCGTACCCACGCGCGGGAAGCGTTGGGCGGGTTGAGCCACCTGATCAATGATGAAGAGACTGGTTTGATCTGATTTAGTTAGGCACACCGAATCTAAATCGGGGCAGGCTTTTGTAGGAGCTGGCTTGCCTGCGATGCAGGCACCTCGGTGTATCAGGCGGACCGAAGTGATGCTATCGCAGGCAAGCCAGCTCCCACACAAGCGAGTGCCCCGTTAGGTTTGGATTATTTCCAGGGCGCCGGTTCACCGAACAGCTGGCCCTGCACACCGAAAATCCCCATCTCGCGAATCACCTTCAGCTCACCCTCAGTTTCCACACGCTCGGCAATCAATGGCAAGTCGATGCTGTGGGCCGCACGCTGGATCGCCTCGATAAACAGGCGTTTGTCGCTTTCCTGATCGATGGCGCGGATGTAGCTGCCGTCGATTTTCAGGTACGCCAGGCCCAGCCGTGCAAGGTTGCCGATCATGCTGAAACGCCCACCAAAGCGCTGCAGGCTCAGAGAGAAGCCCAGCTCGCGCAGGCGCTGGGTCAACTGCTCCAGCAGCGCCTGCTCCGGCAATTGCTCTTCACCGATTTCCAGGGTCAGGCGCGGGCCCAGGTTGCTGTGCTGGCGCAGCAGCTCAAAAATCCGATTCAGCGCCTGAGCATCCTGCAAGGTCGCGGCAGACAGGTTCAGCGCCAAGCTATGGCTGTGGCCGGCCATTTGCTTGAGTACCTGCTCAAGCATCAAGCGGTCCAGGCGCGCCGTCCAGCCGAAGCGCTCGAGCCACGGCAGGAAACGTCCGGCAGGTATCGTGTGGCCGTCTTCATCCTGCAAGCGCGACAGCACTTTGTAGTGCAAGACCAGCTGCGGGTCCTGGCTGGCGACGACCGGTTGGAAGTACAGCTGGAAACGCTGCTGGGTCAGGGCCTGGTCGAGCAGTGTGTGCCACGCATGGTGATCGTCGCCGACGCTGGCGGCGGCGCTATGGTCGAGGCACACCCAGGTGGTGTCGCCCTGCCCTTCGGCCTGGGCCAGGGCTTGGTCAGCCAGGGTCAACAGGGCTTGAGGCGAATCGCCATGGTTAAACGGTGCCAGGCCGATATAGGCAACCGGCGTGACATCACTGGCGCCAGTGGCCTGCAGGCTGAGCAACGTGGTCTCAAGGTTCTGCGCCAGTTGCAGCGCTTCTTCACGCACCAGCCCCGGCGCCAGTACCGCAAACTCACCGCCGCGGATACGGGTGACGAGGTTGTGGGTTTCCGGGTACGGCTCGCACTCGCGTAGCAGCTGTTCGCCGACCGCTTGCAGCAATTGGTCGGTACGCTGGCCACCGAGGCGCTGGTTGAGACCGGCGAGGTCCTTGACCCGCAGCAGCAGCAGATAGCCGGAGCTGGTCTCTTCCGGGTGACTCACGCGGGCGTTGAGCTGCATTTCGAAATAACGCCGGTTGGCGAGGCCGGTGAGGTTGTCTTGATAGGACTCGATGCGCAGTTTTTCGCTGCGCTCGGCCTGCTCCTGGAACAGCGCCTTGAGCTTTTCCACCATCTGGTTCATGGCCTGCACCACGCGGCGCAGTTCCGGCGTGCGCGGCAGGTCGGGCAAGCTGAGGAACTCGCGGCGGGCAATGGCGTGGGACTGCTTGACCATGTAGTCCAATGGCTTCAACTGCCGGCGCAGCAATAACGCGCCAAGCACCGCACTGACCGCGCCGCACAGCAACAGCCAGCCGAGGCTGCCCAGGGCGCTCTGCCAGAGTTTGGCCAGGGCGAACATCGGGTGACTGACCACCTCCACGCGCGCCGCCTGCTCCCAGCCGCGATTGACCAGCGCATCGCCACCCGCCGGCTCCAGGCCGATCAATTTCACGAACCAGTTGGGCACACCGTTGTTGTCGGGAATGCCGCTGCGCTCGACGATGGTTTTATCCGTGGCCAGGTCCACCACGCGGATGCTCGCGTAATAGCCGCTGTCGAAGATTGAGCTGACCAGCAGTTCGACCATGGCCGGGTCGTCGATATTGGGCGTCAGCGACAATGCCAGTGCCGTCGCCGCATCCTGCGCGTGGGAGCGAAGCTGGTTGACGTATTGGGTGCGCGAGCTTTCCAGGCTGACCATGAAGCTGCCACTGAAGGCGACCACGAGGAACAGACAGATTGCGATCAATAGTTGTTTGAACAGAGACATCCGATCAGTTACTCCTAGTTGGCAGGCTCGGCCGGGAAGCCTTCGGCACGCATTTTTCTCAACACATCCTGCCAGCGCGACAAGCGTTTGGTATCACCGACTTTTGTGTTGCCCTTGGCGCCGGGCAGGTACAAACCCTCGGCGTTGAAGGAATACACGGGAATCAGGTCGGTACGGCGAGTGGCCGGCAGGATCTCGTCCATCAGGCTATCGAGCACCAGCGGGATGGCGTTGGGGGTCGAATAATAAGTCAGCACCATGTGTGCGCGATTCTGCCGCAAGGCCTTGACGTAGGTAATGCGCAATTTGTCGCTGGAAACGCCCAGGTGACGCAGGCTGAAATACTTGGCGATTGCGTAGTCTTCACAATCTCCGGCACCTTTCCACAGGGCTTCGATGGGCGTCTCCCAATAATCGACCACGTGCCACAGGTCGATGTCTTCCACGTACGTCATTTGTTTGTTGAAGAACAGATTGACGACCTTGAGCTGCTCCTGCTCGTCGACTTGCTTTTGGGTCGCCAGCAACCGCTGCCAGGCGTCAATTCGCTGCTGGCCCTCACCCAGCGGCCCGTACAAGGCGGTGGCTTTGCGGCTGATCTGAGAGAAATCCCAATCGGCATGCAGCCCGCCGAGCATCAAGCCAGCCAACAGAATCGCTGAAAATAGCCAGCTGAGGATTCGAGAGGGAATAAAACTTACCGCCAAGGCGTTCAGTCCGTGGAGAGAGACGGAATTTCAAAGGATGGTGAAGCCTCAACCCACAAAAAACAATGGCACAGTGCAATCATTCATGCGTGGGCGAAGTTCATGACCCGCCGCTGTGGGATGCACAAAGTACAGCTTGTAAGCCCTTACAAACGGAAACTTTGGCTGTTTGACAAGCGTGTGGGCCATCTTTAGTGTGCATTGGATCCAATTAAACACACTCCATTCAACAATAAGGAGGATAGCGTAACCGTGACGCAGAAGCCGAACCCTTTAAGCAGCATCAAAATCAGCGGGCCTATTCCCGCCCACCTTGCTCGCGCCGTTATTGAAGAAACCTTGCGCAATGCCATTCTCGACGGTCGATTGCCCTGTGGCACCGCGATGCGCCAGCAAGAGCTCGCCAGCCTGTTCGGTGTCAGCCGCATGCCCGTGCGCGAAGCTTTGCGCCAGCTGGAAGCCCAGTCTTTGCTGCATGTGGTGACCCACAAGGGCGCCGTGGTTGCACCGTTGATCGAAGACAATTCGGCTGAAACCTATGCCCTGCGCATGCTGCTGGAATCCGAAGCGCTGCGCCTGTCGATCCCGTTGCTCACCGACGCCGACATTGCCCAAGCCGACGCCTTGATCAAAGCGCTGGAGCAGGAGAAAGACTACGCCGAGATCGGCCGTCTCAATCGTCTGTTTCACATGGCGCTTTATAGCAAGGCACCCAACCAGCGTTTGCTCAAGTTGGTTGAACACGGCTTGAATGAGGAAGAACGCTTTCTGCGCTTCAACCTCGAAGCGATGGGGCTGGGCGAGACGTCCCAGGAAGATCACCGTGAACTGCTGAGCCTGGTGGCCCAGAAGAAAACCGACGAGAGCATCCTGACGTTGCGCAACCACCTGATGCGCGGCATGGAGGTCATCTCTACCTACCTCAGCGGTCTTGAAGCCGCCGCAACACCCGACACGCAGTAAGTTTTACCGCGCTCGTTGTAGATCCTTATACGGTGAAGGCCCCTTTCTGTGCGGAAGGGCCCCCACGGTATACATCGCATATTTATTGATGCCTGGCTAACTTAAAGAAACGTCCCACTTCGATTCAAGCAAGTTACTTACAACACACTGTATCTCGAAAAAATATCTAATACTTTCATCATCTCGCCCCACCGTTTAATCAGCTTACTATCGCGACCTAATACAACAACCATTTTATTTTGCTGCGCAGCTTAGTCTCGTTCTCGCTGCGCGCGGGGCCTGGCTATGCGCCACGCCTGCACGTCCAGTTGTAAATCCCATCCTGTTTTCAGAGCAGCGCAATAACTTATAGGCATCAACCATGCATCAACACTTACTTGAACAAAAGAAACTGCAGCTGTGCCGCCATCCGTTATTTAAAGAAATAACTTCACTGACCAAGTTACAGCGTTTCATGCAACACCATGTATTTGCCGTTTGGGATTTTATGAGCCTGACCAAACGCTTGCAGCAGGACCTGAGCTGCACGCAGTTACCCTGGCTGCCGCCCCTCGACTCGCAAGCGACGCGCCTCATCAATGAAATCGTGCTCGGCGAAGAGTCCGATGAACATCCCGCACAGGGCCATTGCAGCCACTTCGACCTGTACCTGCAAGCGATGGCCGAAGTAGGCGCTGACACCCGCGTCGTCCGGCGCTTCATTGAGCTGCAGCGTCAAGGGACCGAAGCCAGCACAGCCTTGCATCAGGTCGATGCGCCGCCAGGCGTAGCCCGCTTTGTCGAAAGCACGTTGCAGATCGCCTTGAACGCGCCCACCCATGGCGTAGCGTCCGCCTTCCTGCATGGACGCGAGAGTGTCATTCCCTCCATGTTCGCGTGCATTCTGCGCGGCGATGTATTCAAGGGCCGCCAGGCGCCGACCTTCTGCTACTACTTGAACCGTCACATCGAACTGGACACGCAAGGGCACGGGCCCGCCGCAGAGGCGCTACTCCAGCGCCTGATCGGTACAGACCCGACTCGCCAACGCCAGGCCGATGAGATCGCTCTGGGCGCCGTGCACAGCCGCCTCCGCTTCTGGGACGACGTGCGCGCCTCGCTGCAAGAGACGCAGCCATGAACGCCGCCGACTATCGCTCCTTCGCCGACGACTGGGAACGCCGTGCAACCCTGCGCACACGTCCGCGGCGCATGCTGGAAAACGACGACAGACTCATCTACCCCGCGAGCCGCCAGCCCCTGGTGCTGAGCGCGACCTTCCTTGAGCATTGCTCGCAGTGGCGCGACTTCGTGCTGGTGCAAAGCTTCTACAAATTCCTCAATGACGTGGTGATCTTCGAAACCGAGATCGTCGACAAGACCGCTCGCAGCATTGCCAAGAATCGCTCCTCGCTGTCCTTCCCCCTCGCCTGTCGCTACGACGCAATGACTGTCGTGGTCGATGAGGATTACCACGCGCTGGTCGCGCTGGATTTCCTGCAACAAACCGTGAACATGACGGGCCTGCAACCGCTCGACTTGCCCGGCCAAATCGAGCTGAGCCATGCCTTGCCCGCCGCGCAGGCATTGGCGCCGCCGCACCTGCGTGACGCCGTGGAGTTGATTGGCGTGGCCATCGCCGAAAACACCATCACCCATGACGTCGCGGCGTTTGCCAAGGATGACAGCGTCAAACCGTCCATACGCGGCTTGATGGCCGACCACTTGTTCGATGAAGGCCGCCATGCACAGTTCTGGACCCACCTGGTGCGTATCTACTGGCAGTCGGCAACCCCGGCCGACCGCGACAGCATCGCGGCCACCCTGCCGGCCTTCTTGACGCATTACCTGACCAACGACCTGCAGAAAGCTTTCGATCTGCAGTTGATCGAACACCTGGACGTCAGCGCCGACGTTCGCCGTGCGCTACAAGACGAAGTCGCAGCGCTGCACTTTCCCATCACCCGCCAGCACCCGCTGCTCGGCAATATCATGGGCTTTCTGCACCACAGCGGTGTGCTGAACACCCCGAGCGTCGCCCTGGCCCTGAGCACCTATTTACCCGAATCGGGGAGGCAGCCATGAGGCGCTTGAACATGGGATGGAGCGGCACCAGCAAAGCCTTGGAAGCGATCAGGCAAACGCTGGAGCAATACGGACACGTCACAGTGACGGAGTCCCTCGACGTCATGATTGAAGACGGCAGCCAACCGCTGCGCGTGCCTGCCGATAATACCCAGCGGATCAGCCTGCGACTGGGCATTGGCCCGGTGTCTGAACATGGGCTTCCTGCGGTGCAATTGCGCTGCTATGACCAAACCCGCCGCGTACTGGCGATATGCGACATCCCCGAAGAACCCAGCGGCAACGGCGAGCGATTGCGCCGCCATGCGACGAATGCGCTGGTGGAATGGGTAGCCTCGCTGGTCAGTCAATTCTCGCGAGACCCTACGTTTTTTTCGGCGACAACCGTCGCTAATGCCTGGCCTGAGCAAAGCCTTCATGGGCTTGAAGGGTTGGCGTTCCTGCATCGATTCAACCGTACTTCGCAACCGGCACTGTTACAGGCTGCACAGGTGCCAATGATCGAGCGGCTACAGGCCAGTCTTCATTCCTTTGCTGAACGACCGGCGCTGAACATCGCGGGCAGCGTGCTGACCTACCGTCAATTACTGGATCGCGCCGTGTCGATCCAGCAAAGCCTGAGTCCCCTGCTGCAGCACGCGCAGACGCCAGCGGTGATCGGCGTGTGCCTGGAAAAATCCGTTGATCTGTATGCCAGCATTCTGGCGGTGCTGGGTTGCGGCGCGGCGTACCTGCCACTGGCACCCGATCATCCGCCGCAACGCCAGCGCGCCATGCTGCAAAGCAGCAACGCCAGGGTGTTGGTGGTAGAGGGTCAGCACCCTTTGCGCGACAATTTCGTTACCCTGAATGTCAGCACTGTCGACCCGACCTGTGCCGACATCACACGCCCGCTGATGCAGCATCGTCCCAGCAGCGAGGCACCCTGCGTGGCGCTTTTCACCTCAGGCACCACCGGCCAACCGAAAGGCGTGTTGCTCAGCCAACGCAACCTTGCGCATTTCACCGCCTGGCTAGGCGCCTGTATGTCGTTGGACGAGCACAGCCGCGTGCTGCAGTTTTCGCCGCTGAGTTTTGACTCATCACTGATCGACATCTTCCCCGCCCTGATAGCCGGCGCCGAGTTGGTCGTCCCGAACGAGGGCCAACGGCACGATCCTCAGCAACTGGTCGAGCTGATTCGCCAACAGGGCATCAGCCACGCGTTTCTGCCGCCGGCGCTGCTGAGCATTCTGCCGGTGGATCAGCCCTTGGGTTTGACTCACTTGATGACCGGCGGTGATGCCTGCGAGCCGCATGTGATCGAGTGCCTGGCGAGCCAATGCCACCTGCACAATTTCTACGGCCCTACCGAGACGACGGTACTGGTCACCCACCGAACCTTCCAGCCCGGTGACAGCACACGCAATCTTGGGCGCCCCATTGCCAACAGCCAGGTGCTGATCCTCGACGACGACCTGCACCCGGTGGATGAACAGGTGATGGGCGATCTGTATATCGTCGGCCCTGGCCTGGGCCTTGGGTATGTGAGCGCGCCGCAGGGGGTCGACAGCCCGTTTGTTGAGCTGACACAGCCGGACGGCCGATCAGTGAGGGCATACCGCAGTGGCGACCGGGCGAAATGGACGGCCGACGGTATCGAACTGGGCGGTCGGCGGGATGATCAGGTGAAGATCCGCGGCTTTCGGGTCGAGCCCCAGGAGATTGAGCAATGCCTGCGCAGCAGTCGGCTGTTTCGCCAAGTGGCTGTGCTGATTGATCCTGACCGCAGGATCCTGAGCTTTGCCGCCCAACCTGAACCAGGCGCCAGCATGGCAGGCCTCAAGCACCATGCGCGGCAATGGCTGGCGACCTACATGCAGCCCGAGGTGTGGACAGAATTACCCACTCTGCCACGCACTCACCACGGCAAGATCGACCGTCAGGCCTTGCTGGCGATACCGAAACACGCCACTCCCCGCAACGACTGCAATGCCGCACAAACGCCTCTGCAAATGCGGCTGGTGGCGCTGTGGAGCGAGTTGTTGGCGGTGCCGGATGGCGACATTTCCATCGACGATGGGTTTTTCAACCTGGGCGGCCATTCCATTCTGCTGTCTACCCTGCTGCTGCGTCTGCGCAAAGCGTTTGGCCGCAGCCTTTCACTGAGCAGTTTCTTTGAAGCCCCGACAATTCGTACGCTCTGCGTACTGATGGAAGATGGGGCACTGCCGCATGCACCGTCAGGCCAGGTGGAAAAGGATGCGTCGCAAACGCTGAATATAGAAACGCTGCATGAGGACCGCGCTGGCGACCCGCGCAAGGTGATTGTCACGGGCGCCAACAGTTTTGTCGGCGTGCACCTCGTCGAAGCCTTGTTGGCTGGCGGTGCCCAAGAGGTGGCATGCCTGGTGCGTGAACAGCCGGGGCAGTCGGCGATGACGCGGTTTACCCAGGCATTGCGCGAGTACCGGCTGCAACATCTGGACCTGAGGCGGGTGCAGGTATACGCCGCCGATATGGGCTTGCCCCGGCTGGGTTTGGCTAGCGATGTTTATGAGCACCTCGCCCGAAACCACGGGGTCTTGGTGCACAACGCCGCGCGGGTCAATCATGTGATGGATTACGCCTCACTGGCCCAGGACAACGTCGAACCGATACGTGAGTGCCTGCGCCTGTGTGAAACCCACTGCAAGAAAGTCTTCAATTTCATCTCGACCCTGTCGGCCTGCAGCAGTGTCGACGCCCAGGGAAACATCCTTGAAACGCCGGCTGCAACCACGTTGCCGCTCTACCTCAAGAATGGCTACAACCTCTCCAAGTGGGTCGCCGAACGCTTGCTGCGGCGTGCAGTCGAGCAAGGCGCATGGGTGAACATCTATCGCCCGGGAAACATCGCTTTCAATAGCCGCAACGGCGTCTGCAAGCCGCACAACAACCGCCTGATGATGATGCTCAAGGGTTCGTTGCAACTGGGCCTGGCGCCCCGCCTGCAGGTGAACTTCGACCTGATGCCGGTGGACTTCTTTGCCCGTTTTGTTGCGTTTCACTGCGGCCGCTTCGTTGCAAGCCGAAACGTATTCAACCTGCACAACCCACAGCCTTTGAGCTGGGATCGCTACCTTGATGCATTCAGTCAGGCGGGCCACTGCTTCGAGCGAGTGAGCGTTGCGCAGTGGCAGACCGAGCTGCGAACGGTAGGCCCTGATAATGCGCTGTTTGGCGTGTTGGGCTTCTACCTGGATAACCTCGCAGAAGACATCAGCGACATCACGATGATTTGTCACGAGAACGCACGCCAGGGTGTGGAGGCGATGGGCGAGCAGTACCCGCACAAAGACCCGGCGCTGTTGCGCAGAGGCTGCGACCACCTCAAGGCCATCGGCTTTCTCTGACCGTTCAGGACATTTCCATGAATCTGCTGCAACCCGATACATTAATTCGCAACCCGAACGGCACACCGGTGGTGGCGTCTGTTGACGTCGCGTGCGAGGCCGCTGATCTGTGGCGAGTGGTGGGCAATTTTGCAGGCTTTGATGCCTTCGTTCCGGCTCTCTCGCACATCGAAATGACGGGCACAGGCATAGGCGCCTTGCGCACCAAACATTTCCACGATGGCCATTGCGTCGTAGAGCAACTCAACAGCCGCGACGACGACGCCATGTACATGACCTGGACCACACTCTACAACACCTTGGGCGTCGCCCGGCTGTGGGCTGCCATGCAGGTGGAAGCGCTTGGCACAGGATGTTCGCGGGCAACCTGGACGCTTATGGGTGAGCCGGTCGATACCACCCAGGCGGCGTTTGAACAGTTTGTGCAGACCTTCGCCGACACGGCCCTGGAGAATGTACGCCAGATGTTCAGCTGATCAGCAGGAGCGAGACGCCTCGCTCCTGCATGAGCCCGGTCAGATTTTGAAGCTGTCGACCAGTTGCTTCAGGCGGCTCGCTTGCTGAGACAGCGCATCGCAGTCCTTCAGCGTTTCGTTGAGGTTGGCCACACCCTGCTGATTCAGCAGGTTGATCTGGTTGATGTCGACATTGAGGGTTTCAACCACAGCGGTCTGCTCCTCGGTAGCCGCCGCGACCGACTGGTTCATGCCATCGATCTCGACGATTCGCTGCGTCACGCTGACCAGGCGCTCGCCGGCCTGGTTGGCCACTTCAACGCTCTCCTCGCTGGAGGTCTGACTGGCGTTCATGGTGGTCACGGCCTCACGCGAGCCCACTTGCAGCGACGTGATCATCTTATGGATCTCTTCGGCGGACTCCTGGGTACGGTGAGCGAGGTTACGCACTTCATCGGCAACCACGGCAAACCCACGCCCGGCTTCCCCGGCACGCGCGGCCTCGATCGCGGCATTGAGCGCCAACAAGTTGGTTTGCTGGGAGATGCCTTTGATCACATCAAGGATGTGGCCAATGTTGTCGGTGCTGGCGTTCAGGGTTTCGATCTGAGTGCAGGACAGGCTGATCTTCTGCGACAGTTCCGACATCGCCAGGATGGTTTTCTCCACCACCTTGCGCCCGTCGTCTGCTTGTTCACTGGCACCACTGGCGTGCTGCGAAGCATCAGCTGCGTTACGCGCGATTTCCTGGGTAGCGGCACCCAGCTCGTTGATCGCCGCGGCCACGCTGTTGGTGCGCGCGCTTTGCTCGTCCGAGCCGATGATCGAGGCGTTGGACGACGCCATCACGCGTTGGGACAGGTCATGCACTTGACGCGTTGCCGAAGACACCTCGGAAATAGAGGCATGGATACGCTCGACGAACTGGTTGAAAGCGCTGCCCACCTCGCCGAACTCGTCCTTGCTGGTCACGTCCAGGCGGCGAGTCAAATCGCCCTCACCCTGGGCAATGTCCTGCATGGCCACACCCATGGTGGTCAGCGGGCGCAGCAGTACTTGGATCAACAGGCTCAACAGCACGGCAATGGCGACGACGGCAATCAACATGGCGATCAATGCCGAAGTACGGAACTTGCCAAGTGGCGCGTAGGCTTTGTCTTTGTCGATCGACAGACCGATGTACCAATCTGCACCGGGCAAACCGCTGATTGGCGTGAACGAAAGAATGCGGTCCTGGCCATTGAGAACAACGTCCTGGCTGACCTTTTCGATACGCAGGTTGGTACCTGGGTAGATGTCCTTGAGGTTTTTCATCACCTGGTCCTGGTCAGGACTGACGATAACCTGGCCATCGGCGCTGACCAGGAACGCATGGCCGATCCCACCGAAGTCTACCGAGTTGATGATCTTCACCAGGGTTTGCAGGCTCAGGTCACCGCCGACCACACCCAACAGCTCACCGTTCTTTTTGACGGGCAGAGCAATGGTTACGATCTGCCCGCCGACTGCGGCCATGTAAGGCGGAGTCAGCATGGTTTTATCGGCAGCCACCGCCTGCTTGTACCAAGGGCGCTGACGCGGGTCGTAATCGTCAGGCATCTTCGCATCAGGACGCTGGGTGAACACCCCGTTGGTTTGCCCGACGTAGGTGAACTGGAAGTTCGAGGTGAACGCAGGCTGATCAACCAAGCCAGGAAGATCGGCCTGGCTGCCCTGATGGGCAACGTTTTGCGCCAGGCTTTCGAGTACCAGAATGCGGCCACTGAGCCAGTTCTGCACACTGCTGGCCGTGAGTTCGCCTGATTGCTGGATAGACGACTCCAGGTTTTGCTTGATAGTGCTGCGCTGCAGGTAGTCGTTGTAAAGCGTGAATAACGCGAACGCGAGAACCACGACGCCTGATGCGGCCAGCAGAATTTTATGACTGAACTTAAGATTCATTTCATCGACTTCTTTTGCCAAAGGGGGATGAGCGTGCCGAGTGGAACATTCCATGTAACGGGATAGGCGGACTCTGCGACCGCTCTATTTCGGTGCACGCATGGCTCGTCAGGCTTTCGGCCAGGCCAGGCTAAATCTTAGAAATTTGTGAGAAGCATCCTGATTTTGCGTCGGAAACCGACCGACGGTAGATCGGTAGGCGTCGGCGTTGCAAAATTTTTCAGCCTCCCAGACAATGCGACTAATTATCATTTGTGACGTTTGGCCGAGCCTGTGTGAATGCCGACTACTGAGTACATCCCTTGTGAACGTGTTGTGCAGACGCTTTACAGCACCCATCACAGCTGGCTCAACCGGTGGCTGCGCAGCCGCCTGGGCAATGCGGCGGATGCAGCGGACCTGGCTCAGGACACGTTTGTGCGCTTGCTGCAAAAAACCGAACGCCTGGAACTCAAAGCCCCTCGTGCCTTTCTGCGAAGCATTGCCAGCGGCCTGGTGATTGATCATTGGCGGCGTGAAGACATCCAGCGCGCCTACCTCGAGTCCATCGCCCATCTCCCTGAGGCGTTGGTCCCCAGCGCAGAAACGCGGATATTGGTGCTGGAACTGCTGGAGGAAATCGCCCGCCTGCTGGACGGATTGAAGCCGAAAGTACGTAAGGCGTTTCTATTGGCTCAGTGTGATGGGTTGGCGCACAAGCAGATCGCGCTGCAGATGGGGGTGTCGTTGCGAACAGTGGAGCGGTATGTCGCGCAGGCGCTGTATCACTGTTACGTACTGCGTTATGGGCGTGACTACGATGGATAATGCCGCGCGCTCCGGACCAGATCCTCAGGTGGTCAAGCAGGCCATCGCTTGGGCACTGCGCCTGCGTAATAACCGGGCCAACGTGCGCTTGCATGCACAATGTGTGCGCTGGCGCGAAGCGCATGACGACCATGAATTGGCCTGGCAGCGGGTACAGGCACTGCAGCAGGAATTGAGCAGCCAGATGGCCGCGATCCCCGGCGCGCGCGTCGCCTTGGAAAACGTTTCGCAAGGCGTGGGCCGGCGGCAGGCACTGAAGATGTTGTCTGGCGTCATATTGGTGGGCTCCGCAGCCTGGTTAAGCCGCGACCTCACCGGCTGGCAGCGCTGGACGTCCGACCTTGCGACCGCCACCGGGGAACGGCGCAGCGTGCAATTGCCGGATGGCGCTCGTTTGCAACTCAACACCGACAGCGCCGTGGACCTGGACTTCAACGCGCAGCAGCGTCTGATCACGCTGGTTCGCGGGGAAATCCTGGTGACGTGCGGCGCGCCTTCTTCGGCGCCACTGCTGGTTCAAACTCGGCACGGCTTGTTCGAAGGTATCGACGGGCGCTTTGCCGTGCGCCAAGACAGCGATTGCACCCGCTTGAGTGTGGTCAGTGGCAACGTGGCCATTCACTCACCACACTCGGCAGACGGACTGTCGACTCAAGTCCACGCAGGAGAGAGCTACCTCGTACATCACACACATGCCACGCTGGCACCGCCGCTGGATATGGACATGGGCGCCTGGGTCGATGGGCTGATCGTGACACGGAACATGCGCCTGGCTGCCTTCCTGTCGGAGGTGGGGCGCTATCGCCCTGGTTATCTGGGTTGTTCGGCAGAAGCCAGCGACTTGCGGTTGTCAGGGGTTTTCCGGCTGGAGGACACGGATAAATTGTTGGCGATCGTTGCACAGACGCTGCCTGTTGAAGTGCGCTACCGCACGCGTTGGTGGGTAAGCCTGGAACGTTCAGCCTGATTTTTTATGCTTTATATGAAATTTTTTTGGCGGTTTTTTTCCGTGAGACCGGCTTAGACAGTAAGCCCTTCAATCAGCCCTCACCGGCCTCCACGGATCTTGATCATGACAGCGCGTTTTCCCGGCAACTCACCGTGCTCTTCCTACCCCCTTTTGGCTAAATCCATCCGTGCGGCATTGCTGTCAACCGCGATGGGCATGGGCGCGGTTCCAATCGCCGGCATGGCTGGGCAAGCAAACATCGAGCAGGTTAACCAGCGCTACGACCTGCCTGCCGGCGCCCTGGGCGAGGTGCTCAATCAATTCGCCCGTCAGGCAGGCATTACCCTCTCCAGCACGCCTGGGCAAACCCAAGGCCGGCAATCAGCCGGGCTGCACGGCGAGTATTCAGCCGAGCAGGGGTTAAATCATCTACTCACCGGCTCTGGCTTGCAGGCGGTATCGCAAGAGGGTGTCAGCTTTGTGCTGGAGACCCAGACGCAGAGCAGCACCTTGACGCTGCCCACCACGGATATCAAAGGCTTCGCCCTGGGTAATGCCTTAGGCAGCATGGAAGGCTACAACGCGACCCATAGCCAAATCGCAACCAAGACCAGCGCCGCATTGCTGGAGACGTCGCAAACCGTTTCTGTGGTGACGCGCGAGCAGATGGACGACCAAGGCTCCCAAACCGTCGCACAAGCCCTGCGTTACACCTCTGGTGTACTGACCAACCCCTATGGCGCGACCCATCGTTATGACTACGTGGCAATGCGCGGTTTTAATGATGGTTCTGTGGACAACATCTACCTTGATGGTTTGAAGTCCATGGGGGATAGCGGCACCTATAGCACCATGCAGGTTGATCCGTATTTTCTCGAGCGCGTGGACATTCTGAAGGGGCCTTCCTCTGTCCTCTATGGACGTAGCTCGCCCGGCGGCCTGGTCGCGCTGACCAGCAAGAAGCCATTGTTGGAGCCCTACCATCAGGTTCAAGCAACGGCAGGCAGTCACGGTCAGCAGGGCATGGGTTTTGACTTCAGTGGACCCTTGGATGATGACAAGCGCATCGCCTATCGGCTTACCGGTTTAGCGGACAAGTCTGATACGCAGTTCGACCACGCCAAAGAAAAGCGCTTTGCCTTGGCGCCGACACTCAGCATCGACTTTACCGAAGACACCTCGCTGACACTCCAGGCGTACCTGCAGCATGATCCTGATGGCGGCTATCACGGCGGTATGCCGGCAGACGGCGCATTGCATCAGCGTAATGGCCAGCGCATCTCCAGCCACTTCTTCGAAGGTGAACCTGGAGTAGATGGCTACAAACGTGATCAGCAGTCGTTCGGTTATCAGTTCGAGCATCGATTCAACGACGTGTTTACTGCGCGACAGAACTTGCGCTATCTCGACTCCAAGGTGCAATTGGATCAGGTGTACGCCTATGGCTGGACCACACCGACCAGTAACGAGTTGAATCGCTATTATTCGGGAGGTGATGAGAAGCTGCATGCGTTCATCATCGACAACATGCTGCAGGCGGAATTTTTTACCGGTACCACTCACCATACCGTGCTGATGGGGGCTGATTATCAGCGACGTAAAACGGTGGTGGACTGGACGAGCGGGTCACTGCAGCCAATCAACGCATTCAACCCGGTCTATGGCAACACTGCTATCAGCAATACCAGCCTGACCAGCTATCTGCGTCGCCTTGAGCAAACTGGCGTTTATCTACAAGACCTGATCGAGATGGATAAATGGCGGCTCTCTCTAGGGCTGCGTCAGGACTGGGTAGAGACGTCCGACGAGAACCGTATCGCTGAAGCGGGGCGACCGCTGGGCACGGAAATTTCTGACAAACGTACCAAACTGACTGGGCGAGCCGGTGCGCTGTATCTGTTTGATAACGGCTTGGCACCCTATGTCAGCTATTCAGAGTCGTTCAACCCGAACTCCTATTCAGACAACGCCGGCAACCCGCTGGCACCCACCAATGGAACGCAATGGGAAGCGGGCTTGAAGTATCAGCCGCCGGGGACGGATAACCTGTTTACAGCTTCCTGGTTTCGCATTGACCAGGAGAACCTGGCGACAAAGCTTCCTCAAGAAAACTTCTATCGCGCAGTAGGTGCGGTTCGCTCGCAGGGACTGGAGTTGGAAGCACATATGCAACTGACCGATAACCTGAAGATCTTGGGCAGCTATACCTTTACCGATATTAAATATTCAAAATCGATGGTCAGTACGCTGAGCTCAGCCGACAACTTGATTGAGAACAAAGGCAACTCCCCCACGCAGGCACCTCGCCATATGGCATCGGTGTGGGCGGACTACACGTTTGATAGCGGCGCCTTTGACGGCTTGCGACTTGGGGGCGGGGTTCGGTACGTCGGCTACAGTTGGGCAGACGCGGAGAACACAATGAAGGTACCTGCCTACACCTTATTCGACGCATCCTTAGGGTATGACTTGGGCAAGGTCGGACTCAAAGGCGTAGATGTACGGTTGAACGCGAACAACCTGACCAATGAGACCTATGTAGCGTCCTGTGCCAGCCTGAACTTCTGCTATTTGGGCGAAGAGCGTAATGTCAGTGCGACGGTAAGCTATCAATTCTGATCTGTTAGCGTTTCTGACAAGCCAGTGTCTGCTTTCAGGCACTGGCTTTTTTGTGGGCTGGGTGCAGGGGGACCTGATGTGGCCGGCTCGGGAGGATTTCTCTCAGTCGGCAACAGCCCTCCAAAACGACAAAACCCCTGTCTGCGTTAGCAGACAGGGGTTTCGGAATTTAATCTTGACGATGACCTACTCTCACATGGGGAAACCCCACACTACCATCGGCGATGCATCGTTTCACTGCTGAGTTCGGGATGGGATCAGGTGGTTCCAATGCTCTATGGTCGTCAAGAA
>NZ_CAWNZA010000020.1:0-15033 GCF_963878885.1 Pseudomonas sp. R9.37
ACGCTGGCCGAACGCAGGCTTGAATCCGTGGGTAACCCGGCAGGACGCCGGGTTAGCCGCGTTGGGCCATGGATGGCCCGTCGCGGCGGCCCACGGATTCAAGCCGGAGTGAGGGCACACCGAGCCCGAGCGAGGTGCCGAGTGGTGGGGCAGAGACCTTTTGGTTACTTTTGGGGCGTTTGCCAAAAGTGACCCGCTGTAAGAGCGGAACCCTAAGTGGCCGTGACCGCAGCAACGGATATGTACCCAACCCGACCCCCAACCTGGTCGGCCCAGAGGCCGCCACGCCTAAACCGCCCGCGACATATGCTCACTGATACGCGACCGCAGCCACCGCTCCGCCGGGTCATTATCATGCACCCCACTCCAAACCATCGACAGCTCCGCCGCCTCAATCTCAAACGGCGGATCCTGCGCCCGTAACACCGTCCCCTCAGTCAACGCACAGGCCGCATAATCCGGCACCGTCGCAATAATCCGCGTGCCCGCCAACAACGCCCGCAACCCACTGAATTGCGGGACCGCCAACACCACCCGGCGCGCCCGGCCGATCCGCGCCAGGTCCAGGTCGATATTGCCGCTCAAATCCCCCGAAAACGACACCATCGCATGCGGCCGCTCGCAGTAATCATCCAGGGTCAGCGGCGCTTCCCCGTCATCCCCACGCAGCACCTTGCATGGAATATCCCGCAGCTTCTTGCGCTTGGCATTCGCCGGCAATTCCGTGGTGTAACTCACCCCCACCGAAATCTCCCCGCTGGCCAACAACGCCGACATCAGCAGGTAGTTGGCCCGACGCACCACCACGATAATCCCAGGCGCCTCCTCACGCAGTTGACTGAGCAGCGGCGGAAACAACCCGAACTCCGCATCATCCGACAAACCAATACGGAACACCGCGCAGCTGGTGGAAGGGTCAAAATCCTTGGCGCGGCTGACCGCGCCGGAAATGGTGTCCATGGCCGGTTGCAACTCCTTGAGTATCGCCAGCGCCCGTGGCGTGGGCTCCATGCCCCGCCCATTGCGCAGCAGCAACGGGTCGTCGAACAAATCCCGCAAGCGCCCAAGCGCCGCACTCACCGCCGGCTGGCCCATAAAGAGCTTCTCGGCAACCCGGGTCAGGTTCTTCTCGAACATCAATGCTTCGAAAATCACCAGCAGGTTCATGTCGACGCGGCGCAAGTCGTTGCGGTTCATGGCGGCTTCCAAACGGTTTTCAGGCCGCCAGATAAGCAGATACCGCCATGCGGCGATTGCACGCCTGTGCTGTCTTTTCCGCGCCCTGACCTGGCGAAATTAACAACGATTAACTCGTCAGCCAGACGGTCCGGCGCCAAAAATGAAGCGGTCTACACTGGATCCATTCACCGGGAACGCTCCCATCGACTACGGATATTTGTCATGGCCCGACTTGAGTACTGTGCTCCGCGCTTCTCCGCGACCGGCGGCCTATGCCCCCGACGCGAGCGCATTGCCAAACAACTGATCCTTGCCAACCTCGGCGAAAGCCTGGCAATTGCCGACCTGGCGCAGGCTTGCGCGCTGTCGCGCAGCCACTTCTCCCGCGCCTTCAAGTGCACCACCGGGCTGTCGCCGCAGGAGTGGATTCGCCAACAGCGTATCCAGCGAGCCAAGGAACTGATCACCGGCTCTTCCTTGAGCCTCACGCAAATCAGCCTGGAATGCGGGTTTTGCGACCAGGCGCACTTCTGCCACATGTTCACGCGCAGCGAAGGCGTCAACCCGATGACCTGGCGAAACCACCACTTACGTCACAAGCCGCAAGTGATTGCGGCCTAGTGGTCTGTACGCACCTGGAATATGCTGGCCGAACCCTTTTTTCCGAACATGGGCCACCATGAGTGACCTCAGCGACCAGGCCGTGCATTTCGGCCCCTACTGCATCCACCCGCGCCAACGCCTGGTGCTGGAGGCCGGTCGCCCGTTGCGCCTGGGACGGCGTGCGGTGGAAATTTTGCTGATCCTGCTGGAGCAGGCCGGCAATGTGGTGAGCAAGCAGGAACTGATCGCGCGGGTCTGGCCGAAAACGGTGGTGGAAGACGGCAACCTGCGGGTGCACATGGCGGCGCTGCGCAAGGCACTCGGCGATGGCCAGGCCGGGCAGCGCTACATCGTCACCGTGGCCCAGCGCGGCTACAGTTTTGTTGCGCCACTGAGCATCGAACCGATGACGATTCCTGCCGACGGCCTGCCCCACAGCCAGGGCCATAACCTGCCACTGCGGCGCACGCGCATGATCGGTCGCCAGGCGCTGATTGATGCATTGGTGCAGCAACTGCCGCAGCAACGCTTTATCACCCTGACCGGCGCAGGCGGCATCGGCAAGACCACCGTGGCGCTGCGCGTGGCCGAATTGCTGATCGGGCATTACCGCGACGGCATTCGCCTGCTGGACCTGGCACCGCTGAGCGCGCCGTCGATGATCCTGCCCAACCTCGCCGCGCTGCTCGACCTCACGCCCCAAGCGCATGCGCCGCTGCTGACCTTCGCCCGCAGCCTGCACGCGCGTCAGCTGTTGCTGGTGATCGACAATTGCGAGCACCTGCTCGACGACATCGCCCTGATCAGCGAAACCCTGCTGCGCCACGCGCCCCACGTGCACATCCTGGCCACCAGCCGCGAAGCGCTGCGGGCCGAGGGCGAATACGTGCAGCGCCTCGAGCCGCTGGCTTGCCCGCCCGCCACCGGCAACCGTGCCCAGGCCCTCGGCTACCCGGCGTTGCAGTTGCTGATCGAACGCGCCATGTCCCATCAAGACCGTTTTGAACTCAGCGAAGCGCAACTGCCGCTGGCCATTGATATCTGCCAGCGCCTGGACGGCATTCCCCTGGCGATCGAGTTGGTGGCGGCGCAGATCCAGCGCTTCGGTCTGCCGGGGCTGCTGGTGCAGATGGAAGACAACTTTCGCCTGCTGGTGCGTGGCCGACGCAGCGCCCTGCCCCGTCAGCAAACCCTGCGCGCCACGCTGGACTGGAGCTTCGAGCTGCTGACGGCCTGCGAGCAGATTTGCCTGCGGCGCCTGGCCGTGTTTCGTGGCGGGTTCAGCCTGGCCAGCGCAGCGGCGGTGATCGCCGGGGAGCGGATCGCGCCAAACGAGGTGCTGGGCTCGATCACCCAGTTGGTGGCCAAGTCGCTGCTCAACGTCGAGGCTGGCGATGACGATGTGGTCTATCGCTTGCTCGACATCACCCGCACCTACGCGCTGGAAAAACTCAGCGTGGCCGCAGAGCTTGAGGCCACCCGCGAGCGCCATGCGGCACGCTGCCTGGCGCTGATGGAACAGGCCCGGGAGGACTGGGAACTGATCGCGACCCAGGCGTGGATCAGCCGCTATGCCCCGCTGCGCGAAGACATCCGCGCCGCCCTCGATTGGTGCCTGGGCGAGATGGGTGCGCACCTGCTGGGTATTCGCCTCACGGTGAGTGCGATGCCGTTGTGGCAGGAACTGTCGCTGCTGCACGAGCATGGGCTGTACGTGGGCAAGGCCCTGACGCGGCTGGCGCAGTCAACCGCGCCGAGCCAACGCCTGCAGATGGAATTGCAGCTGGCGCTGGGCAGTTTCTCCTACCACGCCCAGGGCAGCACGCCACAGACCATTCAAGCCTTTGCCGGCGCGCTGCGCCTGGCACAAGCGAGCAACGACCTCACCGGCCAGCTACGGGCGGTGTCGGGCCATATGGCGGTCAATTTGTGCAGCGGCAATTACCGTGAGGCGTTGGCACAGAGCCTGCACTTCGATCAGCTCGGCCCACAATCCGAGCCATTGCTGGACCTCAGCGCCCAGCGCCTGCGGGTGTTGGCGCAGCACTTTGCCGGCAACCAGGCACTGGCGCTGCACAACGCCGAACAAGTGATCCAGCGCATGGCCCACAGCGGCCATCTCAATCGGTTCACCCATGGCTTTGGCGTGCAATACGACCAGAGTGTGGCGTCGTTGACAATGCTTGCGCGCACCCTGTGGCTACGGGGTTTTGCAGAGCGTGCCTGGCGTACCGCCAACCAGGCGCTGGAGCTGGCGCTGCAGATCAACCACGGCACCTCGATCTGCTACACGCTGGCCCTGGCCGGCGTGGTAATCGCCCGCTACAACGGCGATACCGCCGCGGCGCGCTCGTTGCTCGACCTGTTGCTGCAACAGGCACAAAAACACTCGGTGCAGCTGTTTCATACCTGGGCGCAGCACTACGCGGGCACGGCGCCGCAGGCGGGTTTGCAAGGGCTGGGCCTGGTCCGGGACACGCTGGTGACGTTCAACGCCATCGACGTAGATGATGAAGTGTTTGAACGCGCCAGAAGTGGCGCGGCCGGTTGGTGCAGCGCCGAGATTCTGCGCGTGCGAGCCGAGGCGTTACCTGACCTTCACGCGCGCGAAACGCTGCTGCTGGAGGCGCTGGCCCTGGCGCATCAGCAAGGCGCGCTGGCCTGGGAGTTACGCAGCGCAACGTCGCTGGCAAGGCTATGGCAGAGCCAAGGACGGCGGCAGGCGGCGCGCGACCTGTTGAACGCCCTCTACACGCAATTCAACGAAGGCTTTGCCACCCACGACCTAGTCTGTGTACGCCGCCTGCTCGACGAGTTGCAGGACAAACGGCCGGCCTGAACTGAAGCCCAGGTAATGCCCATACCCCTTTTGCAACTGCGCGACTTGCACCGGGTCGCGCAGTAGCGCCAGGGCGTAGCTGCGCACGCTGTTGAGCAGGCGGTAACGCGCAGGGCCGGGGCCCGGCTCCAACGCCAGCATCGAGGTGGCCGCCAGACGCGACAGCAGGTAGGACAGGTCGGCGTGTTCCAGCTCGGTGCCTGCCACCAGCTCGCTCAAGCGCGGCAAGGTCACGGCCATTTTGAACAGCGCCAACTGCAGGAACAGCCAACGCTGCGGCAGGCTCAGGCGCTGATACGACCAGTCCAGAGCCGCGATCAGGGATTGGTGCCGTTCCACTGCCGTGCGCCTGCCGCGCGTCAACACCTGCAAGCCTTGTTGCAACTGCTCGTGCACACCCCGTATGCCCAGGGCATCGACCTGGGCTGCCGCCAGTTCCAGGGCCAGGGGAATACCGTCGAGGCGCCGGCAAATGTCGCGCAGTGGTGCCAAATCCTGGGCACGCAGCACAAAGCCCTGCTGACCGGCACGCACCCGTGCGACAAATAACTGAACCGCCGCAGCGGCCATCGCCTGTTCGACACCGCGCCAGGCCGAGGGCATCGGCAGCGCCAGCCTGGGCACGTGTTGCACCCATTCGCCAGGCACCTGCAAGGCTTCACGACTGGTCAACACCACCGTCACCTGCGGCGCGTGTGCCTGCAACGTGCGCACCAGGTGGCGGCAGGCGCCGAGCAACACATCGGCGCCGTCGAGTACCAGTAGCATCTGGCGCAGCGCCAACTGCTCGGCCAGTGCGTTGGCGCTGCCACAGGGTTGCAGGTTCAGCGTTGCGGCCAGATGAGGCAGCACGTGGGTTGGCCCCTGCACCGCTGCCAGATCCACCCAGCACACGCCGTCGCGATAACGCGGCAACACGCGTTCAGCCAGGGCCAGGGCCACGGTGCTTTTGCCCACGCCGGCGCAGCCGGTGAGCATGATCAGGCGTTGGCTGTACAAGCGCCGCACCAATGTGCCCAACAGCTCATCACGGCCCAGCACCGGGCTGAGTCGCACGGCCAGATTGTGCCAGGGCAGCGCCGATGCGGCGCTGGACGGCGCAACAAAGCAGTAGCCACGCAAGGGTTCATTGAGGATATAGCGCTGCCCGTCCAGCGCACGGCGCAGGGCCGCGATGTGCACGCGCAGGTTGTTCTCTTCCACCACGCTGCGCGGCCAGACCCGCGCAATCAGCGTGTCTTTGCGCACAAATTGCCCGGGCGTCTCCAGCAGTACCGCGAGGATATCCAGCGCACGCCCACCCAGCGGCACCGGCAGGCCTGCCTTGCTGACCAGGCGCTGTTGGCGGTGAAAGGTGTAGGGGCCAAAGCTGACTGCGTGTGGGTTGTGCATGCGGGTCAAAGCGCTGGAACACCCGGCCTTGGGCGTTTGCGCATCCTTTTCCATGGGCCTGTGGCTATCTTGCCAGCTCGCCATGACAGGACAATGCTGGCACGGGGAGCGCCACGGCCAATCAGGTGCGCGAAACAGACATCCTGTCGTTAACTGAACTGTTGTCGGTATTGCGTAGGGTTCAGGCCTAGCTTTTCACTGAACAGAAAACGCATATGCCGCACGCTGCCAAACCCTGCGCGAAACGCCACGGTCTTGAGTGGCAGGTCGGTGGTTTCCAGCAACTGCCGGGCGCGGTCGATGCGCGCGCCTTGCAGGAACGCCATGGGCGTCATCTGCACCTCCTTGGCAAACAGCCGCGTGAAGTGCCGTGCGCTCATGCCCGCCAACGCGGCCATTGAGTCGATGGTAAAGGGCTGGTCCAACTGCGCCAGCACCTGGTTCTGCACACGGGTAATCGCCGTTTCCAACGGCGCCACAGCCGCCGTCATCGGGCTGAACTGGGCCTGGCCGCCCTGGCGTTTCATCACCACCAGCAACACCTTGGCCACGTCCACCGCCACCTGTTTGCCATGGTCCTGGGCGACGACCGACAGCGCCAGGTCGATACCGGCGGTCACCCCGCCGGAGGTGATCAAGCGGCCATCCTGCAAATAGATACGATCGGTCTCGACGATAGCCTTGGGGAAGCCCTTGATCAGGCGTTCGGTGTAATGCCAGTGGGTGGTCACGCGGTGGCCGTCGAGCAGTCCGGCATGCCCCAGCACAAAGGCACCGGTGCAGATCGAGCCAAAGCGTCGCGCCCTGGGTGCGGCGGCCTTGAGCCAAGGCAGCAGCGCAGGATGGCACTCGTTATAGGCACCGGGGCCGCCCGGCACCAGCAACAGGTCATAGGCGTCGTGAGCCTGCGCCAATAACAGGTCGGGCTGCACCTGCACACCATTGGAGGCGCGCAGCAGTCCAGGTTCGGTGCCAATGGTCAGGATCTGATAGTGAGCGTTCGCCGGCAGGTAGCGATTGGCGATGGAAAACACTTCGAGTGGACCGGCCATATCGAGCAGCAAAAAGTCCGGAAACAGCGCCATGGCCACGGTTTTCATGCAGAGAAAGTCCATCGAGAAGGAAGTCGAGGCGCCATTATGGCATGCCTTTTACTGTCAACTTGATAGAGACAGTTATTCTGCTTTCATCTTCTTAATGAATTCCACGCTAACCATTAACCTTCTTCTCAACGCAAGAGCCCTGCATGACGCAGCCCGCTCTCACTTGAGGACAAGACCATGCTGACCCTTCGCAAAGCTTCGGACCGCGGCGCCGCCAATCACGGTTGGTTGAAGTCGTTTCACACCTTCTCGTTCGCCAATTACTGGAACCCGGCCGAGCAGGGTTTTTCTGACCTGCTGGTAATCAACGATGACCGCGTTGCCGCCGGCAAAGGCTTCGGCCAGCACCCGCACCGCGACATGGAGATTTTCTCCTACGTGCTCGAAGGCGCCCTGGAACACAAGGACACCCTGGGCACCGGCTCGGTGATTCGCCCTGGCGATGTGCAGTTGATGAGCGCCGGCAGCGGGGTGGCGCACAGTGAGTTCAACCATAGCCAACGCCAGGGCGTGCACTTCCTGCAGATCTGGATCGTGCCGAATGTGGTCGGCGCCGAGCCGCGCTATCAACAGGAACACTTCAGCGAGGCGCAGAAACGTGGGCGCTTGCAATTGATCATCTCGCCGGAAGGTGCCGAGGGTTCGCTGAATGTGCGCCAGGATGCGCGGGTGTATGCCGGGCTGTTCGACGGCGACGAAGCCGCGACGCTGGACGTGCCGCCGGATCGCCATGTGTATATCCATGTGGCCCGCGGCAGCGTTGAAGTCAACGGCCAGCGCTTGCAGGAAGGCGACGGTGCCCGCGTGCGGGATGAACGGCAGATCAACCTGAGCCACGGCGAGGATGCCGAGGTGCTGGTGTTCGACCTGCGCCCTCAGGAAAGGCCGCAGATGCCTTGATCGTCACCGCGATGACCCGCCCCAAAACGGGTCATCGCTGGCATCGATAGTCACCATCAGCTCAATGAAGTTCTCTTAAAAAAACCAACGCGTAACATCAAACCCATGCCAAACGGCACCCAACTAGAACACTCGGAGCACACCACCATGAAACGCCAACTCTTGCTTAGCCTCGCTTTCTCGGTACTCGCTGCAAACGCTTTTGCTCACCCGGTTGTCGCTGAAGGTGGCGCGGATCGCCTGCAAGGTAACTCCGTAGCCGAAGGCGGTTCTGACCGTCTGCTGGACCGTCGTGTTGCTGAAGGCGGTGCGGATCGCCTGCAGGCACGCGGTCTGGCTGAAGGCGGTGCGGATCGCTTGCAGGAACGCGGCCTGGCTGAAGGCGGTGCGGATCGCTTGCAGGAACGCGGCCTGGCTGAAGGCGGTGCGGATCGCTTGCAGGAACGCGGCCTGGCTGAAGGCGGTGCGGATCGTCTGCAGGAACGCGGCCTGGCTGAGGGCGGTGCGGATCGTCTGCAGGAACGTGGCCTGGCTGAAGGCGGTGCGGATCGTCTGCAGGAACGCGGTCTGGCTGAAGGCGGTGCGGATCGTCTGCAAGGGCACAACGCGTAACCCCGCACTGTTCGCGGGGCACCCCAAACCGGCCTGATCAGCCGGTTTTTTTTCGCCTGCGGTTAATGCAGGTCGCGGTCCACCCACAGTACCGCCTTGCCGATCTGCTGCCGTGCCTCGATACGTGCATGGACCTGCTGCACCGTCTCCAGGCTGTAATGCCCTTCGATGTCCACTGTCAGCGTCCCTTCCAACATTGCCGCGAACACGGCGTTGGCACGCCGTTGCACAGTCGCGCCATCGGCCATGTGGTCAGCCAGTCGTGGGCGCGTCAAGAACAACGAGCCCGCCTCCCCCAATTCCATCGGGTCCAGGTCTGTCAGCGAGCCCGAGACATTGCCGTAGTTGACGATCAAACCGCGCGTACGGCAGGCGCGAAAACTCTCACGCAAGGTGTTTTTGCCGACGCAATCAAACACCACATCCACCCCTCGCCCGCCCGTGGCTTGCCGTACCTGATCGGCAAATCGGTCATAGGTCCAGGCTTGATGGGCGCCCTGCTGCAAGGCGATCGCACATTTGTCGACGGTGCTGGCGGTGGTCAATACCGTTGCCCCCAACCGACGCGCCATCTGCGCCAGCAATTGGCCGATGCTGCCGGACGCGGCATGAACCAGGCAGGTACTGCCCGCCTGCAAACGGGCCACATCGTCAATCAGGTAGTGCGCGGTGCAGCCCTGAAACATCGCCGCAGCGGCCTGATCGAAGCTGATTGCGTTCGGGATCTGCGCAATTTTCTCGACAGGCACATTTGCATACTCGGCATACGCGCCCCAGGCGATGCACCAGGCCACGCGGTCGCCCACAGCCAGGTGGCTGACGCCCGGACCGACTTCAACCACCACGCCGGCGCCTTCCATGCCCAAGGTGCACGGCAGGCGCACCGGGTACGTCGAAGAGTGTGCGTATTTGCCCTGGCGGGTATGAATGTCCATGAAATTGATCCCGGCGCAGGCCACCTTGACCAGCACATGCCCCGGTGTGGCCTGGGGTTTTTCAACGTCGTGGCGCAATTGGGCGACTTCGGGACCGCCGTAGGCTTGCAGGGTGATGGCTTTCATCGGGGAACAACTCCGTGTGCACTGGGAAGCGGCCATGGTAAAAGGGCACGCTCGGTAGGAATATTCCCCAACACCTCCCAGCCTCCGTGCGGAAATAACCCGATGTTCGATTGGCAGGATCTGTATTACTTCACCGTTCTGGCCCGCACCCAGTCGCTGTCGGCGGCCGCCCGCGAGTTGCAGGTGGAACACGCCACCGTCGGGCGCCGCGTCGATGCGCTGGAAAAAGCCCTCGGCGTAAAACTGGTAGACCGCCTGCCACGCAGCCGGCCGCTCACGGCTCAAGGCCTGGCGCTGGCCGAGCTGGCCGCGGGCATGGGCGAGATGGCCACCGACGTGCTGCGCCTGTCGCGGGTAGCTTCCATCGAACTGGCCGGGACGGTGCGGGTCAGCTGCCCGCCGTCCATCGCCAACCACTGCATTGCGCCTCACATAGCGCGGTTGCGGGCCCAGTACCCGCAGCTGAATCTGGTGCTGATACCGTCCACTCAACTGGCTGCGCTCGACAAGGGCGAGGCCGATATCGCGCTGCGCACGGTGCGCCCCGACGAAGAGGCGCTGGTGCGCTGCAAGGTCGGCGTGGTGCGCTTCGGTCTTTATGGCGCGCCCGGGTTCACGCAGCTGCCTGCCGCCCAATGGACCTTCATCGCCTACGACAGCAGCCGTGATCACTTGCCGCAACAGGCATGGCTGCACCAACTGCGCGGCCAACGCCCGATCGTGTTTGCGGCCAGCGAGTTGATCACTCAACAGATGGCCGCACGCGCGCACGTCGGCGCAGTGGTGTTGCCAACATTGGTGGGCGACCACGATCCGCTGCTGGCCAGGTTGCCGACGCCCGGCGACGGGCCGGTCCGTGATATCTGGCTGACGGTGTACCCGGATATGCGTCGCTCGCCGTCGGTAAAGGTGGTGATGGAGTTTCTGGTGGCATGCATCGAAGGTGAAGCGCAGCTGCGGCGCTGAATCAGCCGGCGGTGGCGAGGAATTTCTTGCGATACGCCGCCGGGAGCATCCCCACGCGCTGCTGGAACAGGCGGCGAAACGAATTGCTGTCTTCATACCCTACCGCGTAGGTGATGCTTTCGAGGGTCATGCGCGTTGACTCCAGCATCTGCTTGGCGCGCTCCAGGCGCAGGGTTTGCACATAGGCGATAGGCGTATACCCCGTCGCTTCCTTGAACCGCCGCTTGAAATTACGCACGCCAAAACCGAAGCGCCGGGCCACGTCATCGATGACCAACGGCTGGGCAAACTGTTGCTCCAGCCAATGTTGCACCCGCAGGACCTCGCCGTCGCCGTGGCTCTTGGGCAACGACCACATGGCGTACACCGACTGTTCGGTGCGCACGTTGTCGATCAACAGGTACTTGCCGCAGGTATGCGCCAGCTCCGGTGAACCGAAACGGCGGATCAGGTGCAACATCAGGTCCATCGCGGCACTGGCGCCACCGCAGGTGATCACGCGGTTTTCTTCGCAGAGGATCTGCGTGTCATCCAGCACCACGTCGGCGTAACGGCGCCGGAAAAACTCGGCAAACGCCCAGTGGGTGGTGGCGCGCAGGCCCTGCAACATGCCGGTCTCGGCCAGCAGAAACGCCGCCGTGCACATCGACGCCAGCACTGCCCCTTGGGCGTGCTGTTGGCGCAACCAGGGCCCGTAGGCCGGAAAGCTCGGCAAGGCCTCTTTAAGGGTAAAAAGGAAGCCGGGGATCAGAATCAGGTCGGTTTGAAGAACCTGGGCAGCCGAGCACATCACCTGTAAACGCTGCCCGCCCCAGGCGTCCACGGCCTGGCCATCCAGGGACGCGACGACGATCTCGAATGGCGCGCGCTCGGCAAACAGGTTGGCCGCGCTGAGCATCTCCAGCGCCAGGGTGGCGCTGGCGGCGGAGCATTGATCGGCCAGGAGTAAAGTGATGTGCATAAAGGAGCCTGTTTGCGCTTTTCGCATGTAATAAGTCATTTGCGCACCTACCTTAGCCGATTCCTCGCCCGTACAGTGCTGCCACTGATCAACTGTCTGGCGCGTTTATGAATCTCTGGTTTCGATTGCTCTACATGCTGTCCCGTCGCCCCTGGCGCAAACCGGCCCATGGTCTGGAGACCACTGTGGTGCGCATGCGCGTGTGGCCCCTGGACCTGGATTTGAACCGGCATGTCACCAATGGCCGGTATTTCTCCCTGGCCGATGTGGCGCGGATGGATTTTGTACTGCGTACCGGCGCATTTCGCGTGGCCTTGCGTAACAAGGCGCTGCCGATCGTGGGCGATACCTGGGGCAAGTTTCGCCGCGAACTGAAGTTGTTCGAAGTCTTCGAGGTGCACACCCGAATGCTCGGCTGGGACCACAAGTGGAGCCTGATGGAGCACCGTTTCGTCAGCAAGGGCCGGGTGGTGGGCGTGGTGGTGATGCGCGGGCTGTTTCGCTCAGCCAAAGGCACCCTGCCCCCGGCAGATGTTGTGCGGGAGCTGGGGTTGGCCGAGCAATCGCCGCCGATGCCGCAGTGGCTGAGCGACTGGGCGAGCAGTTGTGATGACATGAGTGTGCAGTTGCGTGAAGCAGAGCAGGTTTAACCTCACAGCGCCGGCGCGTACTGCCCATCACTGACCTGTTCCAGCCAATCCACCACCTTGCCATCCAGTACTTCGGCAATCGCGATATGGGTCATTGCAGTAGTCGGCGTCGCGCCATGCCAATGCTTGACGCCGGGGGCGATCCACACGGTGTCGCCGGGGCGGATGGCACGCACCGGCTGCCCCCATTCCTGCACCAGCCCGGCACCGGCGGTGACGATCAACGTCTGTCCCAAAGGATGGGTATGCCAGGCGGTGCGTGCGCCCGGTTCGAAGGTCACCGTGGCGCCACTGACACGCGCGGCGTCGGTGCCTTTGAAGGGTGCGTCGACGCGCACGGTGCCGGTGAACCAGTCGGCCGGGCCTTGGGCTGAAGGTTGCGAGCCATTCGGGGTGATGGTGAGCATTGGGGTCTCCTGTGCGCGGGTTTCTTGGGCAAGCAATGACAGCGACAGCGCTGCGGCGGCGAGGGTTTTCATAGGCCGGTCATCTTTTCCAGGGCTTCGGGATAGCGCTCGCCCTCCACCTGAATGCTGGACGCGGCCACGTCCAGGTCCTGAAGCTCTTGTGCACTCAGTTGCAGTTGCACCGCCCCCAGGTTTTCGCTCAGACGCGCGGCTTTGGTGGTGCCCGGAATCGGCACAATCCACGGCTTTTGCGCCAACAACCAGGCCAGGGCGATCTGTGATGGCGTGGCATTTTTGCGCTGCCCGACCTCACGCAACAACGCCACCAGCGCCTGGTTGGCCTTTAGGGCTTGCGGGGTAAAACGTGGCAGGCTGCTGCGAAAATCACTGCTGTCAAACGTGCTTCGGCTGTTGAATTTGCCGGTCAGAAACCCTTTGCCCAATGGGCTGTAAGGCACCAGGCCAATCCCCAGCTCTTCGAGCAATGGCAGGATCTCGGTTTCAGGCTTGCGCCACCACAGCGAATATTCACTTTGCAGGGCCGTCACCGGCTGCACCGCGTGAGCCCGGCGAATGGTCGCCGCGCCCGCCTCCGACAGCCCGAAATGCTTGACCTTGCCTTCCTGGATCAAGTCCTTCACGGCACCGGCCACGTCTTCGATGGGCACGTTGGGGTCCACCCGATGTTGGTAGAACAGGTCGATCACATCGGTTTTAAGGCGTTTGAGCGAGGCTTCCGCTACGAGGCGAATATGCTCGGGGCGGCTGTTGAGGCCCGCCCCTTTCCCGTTGCTGGAGGGGTCGAGCGCAAAACCGAATTTAGTCGCGATCACCACCTGATCGCGCAACGGTGCGAGCGCTTCGCCCAGCAACGCCTCGTTGGTGAACGGGCCGTAGACTTCGGCTGTATCGAAGAAGGTCACGCCTTGCTCCACCGCACCGCGCAGCAGCGCGATCATCTGCGGGGCGTCGGCCGGGGCGCCGTAGCCGAAACTCATGCCCATGCAGCCCAGGCCCAGGGCCGAGACTTCAAGCGAGCTGTTGCCGAGTGTGCGTTTGAGCATGCGGGTTCACCTGTTTAACGGCTGAATTCAAGGGTTGGATTCAATCTAACAGCACGCCATTGAGATAATTAGTCGCTAGAATCTGAATATACTTATGAGAGTGGCTCACTAATGCTCAGGGAAAATGCCAATGACCTGCTCGCCTTTCTGGCTGTGGCGCGTGCGCGCAGCTTTACCAAGGCGGCGGCCAAACTTGGGGTGTCACAGTCGGCGCTGAGCCATACGATCCGGGCGCTCGAAGCCCGTCTGGGGCTGCGCTTGCTCACGCGCACCACGCGCAGCGTGTCGCCCACACAAGCAGGCCAGCACCTGATCGACACTGTCGGGCCGCACTTCGATGAAATCCAGATTGGTCTGGAAGGCCTGAGCCATTTGCGCGACACGCCTTCCGGCACGATTCGCATCAACGCCATGGACCATGCGCTGGAGCACATCCTCTGGCCGGTGCTCAAACCGTTTCTGGCGCAATACCCCGACATCGCCGTCGAAGTCTGCTGCGACTACGGCTTTGTCGACATCGCCGCCCAGGGTTTCGACGCCGGGGTGCGCCTGGGCGAAGATGTGGCCGACGGCATGATCGCCACCCGCATCGGGCCGGACATGCGCATGCGCGTCGTGGGTTCGCCGGCGTACTTTGCCAACCGACCACGGCCGACGACGCCGCGCGACCTCACGGGCCACGCATGCAACAACCTGCGCCTGCCTACCAATGGCGGCTTGTATGCATGGGAGTTTCGCAAAGCCTCGGAAAGCCTGAATGTGCGCGTGTCCGGCCAGGTGACTTTCAATGGTGTGTACCAGTTGCTCAAGGCGGCCGTGGATGGCTTTGGGCTGAGCTACATTCCGCAAGACCTGGTGGCGCCGTATTTGGCGGACGGTCGCTTGATCGCGGTGTTGGATGACTGGTGCGCACCGTTTGCCGGCTTTCACCTGTACTACCCGAGCCGGCGCCAGGCCTCGCCGGCGTTTGCGTTGCTGGTGGAAGCGCTGCGTTATCGCGGCTGAAGCATTGCGACCAGGCGCCGGCCGATGCTTCAAACACGACTGCCATCCGGGGCACGCGTTGCGCAGTCCTGTGGATGGGGTGTTTGCTCGGGTGTTGGGGGGATCGGAGGGAGGGGGGATATCCGTTATTGGGTGATGGCTGGGATGGGTGCCGCCCTTACGGTGGGTCACTTTGGAAAAGCCCCAAAGTAACCAAAGGGCTCTTGCCCCACCACTCGGCACCTCGCTTAGGCTCGGTGTGCCCTCACTCCGGCTTGAATCCGTGGGCCGCCGTGACGGGCCATCCATGGC
>NZ_CAWNZA010000021.1:0-14305 GCF_963878885.1 Pseudomonas sp. R9.37
ACGCTGGCCGAACGCAGGCTTGAATCCGTGGGTAACCCGGCAGGACGCCGGGTTAGCCGTGTTGGGCCATGGATGGCCCGTCACGGCGGCCCACGGATTCAAGCCGGAGTGAGGGCACACCGAGCCTGAGCGAGGTGCCGAGTGGTGGGGCAAGAGCCCTTTGGTTACTTTGGGGCTTTTACAAAGTGACCCGCCGTAAGGGCGGAACCCATCGCGGCCGTTACTCAAATAACGGATATGTACTCCGTAAAAACCGGCCCCCAGAGGCCGCCACGTCAAACAGCACATACATCCAATTCCAACCCCCCCATTGCCCCCCAAACTCCCCCTATCGCACAACTCTCCAGGGGGGAATCAAAACCATGGACCCAACACCCAAAACCAGCCCCGACGAAGTCGTCACCCTGGTCGTCAAACACCTGATCAAACCCGGTCGCGAAGCCGACTACGAAGCCTGGCTACGCCGCATCGTGCGCATCGCCGGCGAACGCCCAGGCCACCTCGGCGTCGACGTCGTGCGCAGCAAACAAAACCGCCTGGCGCTGTTCACCTGCGTCCTGCGCTACCGCTCCACCGACGACCTCGAACGCTGGCTCGACTCCCCCGAGCGCCAAGCCCTGATCAACGAAGCCACGCCCATGCTCGCCGACGGCGACAACACCGAAATCGGTGCCGTCAATGAGTTCTGGTTCGCCCCCCTGGCCGACAGCGCCGCCAAACCACCGCGCTGGAAACAAGCCGTGGTGACCTTGTTTGTCATCCTGCCGCTGACCCTGCTGATTCCGATCGTCTGGGGCCCGGTGTTGCGCCTGCATCCGTTCCTCTCCAACTACGTGGTCGCAACCTTCCTGGTCACCCTGACCATCGTGCTGCTGGTGGTCTACCTGCTGATGCCGGCCGCCACCCGCCTGTTCGCTCCCTGGCTTGAAGCCTCTGTAAAGGAAACCCTATGAACGCCGATCTGATTCTGTTCAATGGCCAGTTCCACACCGTGGACCGTGAAAACCCGCGCGCCACCGCCGTTGCTATTCACCAGGGCCGCTTCGTCGCGGTCGGCACCGACGCCCAAGCCATGGCGTTGCGTGGCAGTGGCACGCAGGTCATCGACCTTAAGGGCCGCACCGTCATCCCTGGCCTCAACGACTCGCACCTGCACCTGATCCGTGGCGGGCTGAACTACAACCTCGAACTGCGCTGGGAAGGCGTGCCGTCCCTGGCCGATGCGCTGCGCATGCTCAAGGATCAGGCGGATCGCACGCCTACGCCGCAGTGGGTGCGGGTGGTCGGTGGCTGGAACGAATTCCAGTTCGCCGAAAAACGCATGCCGACCCTGGAGGAGCTGAACCAGGCCGCGCCGGACACGCCAGTGTTCGTGCTGCACCTGTACGACCGTGCCTTGCTCAACCGCGCCGCCCTGCGGGTGGCTGGCTATACCAAAGACACGCCGAACCCGCCGGGCGGCGAGATCGTGCGTGACAGCAACGGCAACCCCACCGGCATGCTGGTGGCGCGGCCGAACGCGATGATCCTCTATGCAACCCTGGCCAAGGGGCCGAAATTGCCGCTGGAATATCAGGTCAACTCGACCCGCCAGTTCATGCGTGAACTCAATCGCCTGGGCCTCACCAGCGCCATCGATGCCGGCGGTGGCTTCCAGAATTATCCCGATGACTACGCGGTGATCGAGCAACTGGCCAAAGATGAACAGCTGACGGTGCGCATCGCCTACAACCTGTTCACCCAGAAGCCCAAGGAAGAACTCAGCGACTTCAAGCACTGGACCGGCAGCGTCACCCTGCATCAGGGTGATGACTACCTGCGCCACAACGGCGCCGGCGAGATGCTGGTGTTTTCGGCGGCGGACTTCGAAGATTTCCTTGAACCGCGCCCCGACCTGCCGCTGACCATGGAGCAGGAACTGGAACCGGTGGTTCGGCATCTGGTCGAGCAGCGCTGGCCATTCCGCTTGCATGCCACTTACAACGAATCCATCTCGCGCATGCTCGACGTGTTTGAGAAGGTCAACCGCGACATTCCGTTCAATGGCCTGCCGTGGTTTTTCGACCACGCCGAAACCATCACCCCGCACAACATCGAGCGCGTGCGTGCTCTTGGCGGCGGTATCGCGATTCAGGATCGCATGGCGTTCCAGGGCGAATATTTTGTCGAGCGTTACGGCGCCAAGGCGGCCGAAGCCACGCCGCCGATCAAGCGCATGTTGGCTGAGGGCGTACCGGTCGGGGCGGGCACCGATGCCACACGGGTGTCGAGCTACAACCCCTGGACCTCGTTGTATTGGATGGTCAGCGGCCGCACCGTCGGCGGCCTGGAACTGCACGCCGAAGGCCTGCCGCGCCTCACCGCGTTGGAGCTGTTCACCCACGGCAGTGCCTGGTTCTCGTCGGAGCAGGGCAAGAAGGGCCAGATCAAGGTCGGTCAGTTGGCGGACGTTGCCGCGCTGTCGGCAGACTTTTTCAGTGTCGATGAAGAAGCCATCAAGTGGATCGAGTCGGTGCTCACCGTGGTCGGCGGCAAGGTGGTGTACGGCGCCGGCGACTTCGAAGATTTCGCACCGCCACGCGTGCCGGTGCTGCCGGACTGGTCGCCGGTGGTCAAGGTGCCGGGGCACTGGCGCCCAGGTTCAGCGTCACAAGCCCAGGTCCATCAATGCAGCGGCCCGTGTGGCGTGCATGCCCATGGCCATGAAAAAGCGCGCCTTTCCAGCGTGCCGGTCAGCGACTTCCAGGGTTTCTGGGGCGCGTTTGGCTGCTCGTGCTTTGCCTTCTAAAACCCCCAAAGGAGCTACCCCATGACTTACAAACGCTTGAACAAAGACGACGCCGTGGTGCTGTTGGTGGACCACCAGACTGGCTTGATCTCGCTGGTGCAGGATTTTTCGCCCAACGAATTCAAGAACAACGTGCTGGCGCTGGCGGATGTGGCCAAGTTCTTCAAGCTGCCGACCATCCTCACCACCAGCTTTGAAACCGGCCCCAATGGCCCGCTGGTGCCGGAGCTTAAGGCGCTGTTCCCGGACGCGCCATACATCCCGCGCCCTGGTCAGATCAATGCCTGGGACAACGAAGATTTCGTCAAGGCCGTCAAGGCCACCGGCCGCAAGCAATTGATCATCGCCGGTGTGGTGACCGACGTCTGCGTGACGTTCCCGACCCTGGCCGCGCTGGCTGAAGGCTTCGAGGTGTTTGTGGTGACCGACGCTTCCGGGACGTTCAACGAGGCCGTGCAACGTGCGTCGTGGGCGCGCATGAGCGCAGCGGGTGCGCACCTGGTCAACTGGTTTGCGGTGGCCTGCGAGCTGCAGATCGACTGGCGCAACGACATGGAAGGCCTGGCCAACCTGCTGTCGCCACGCATTCCCAACTACCGCAACCTGATGAACAGCTACTCGGCGTTTACTGCCAAGTAACCCCGCAGACAGCACACCGCTGAACCCTGTGGGAGCCGGGCTTGCCCGCGACGGCGCAGCATCAGTCGACATCACGGTTGGCTGACGCTGCGCTGTCGCGGGCCAGCCCGGCTCCCACATTTGATTTGTGGTGCCATGACTGACCGGTTATAAATCAGCAAAATGTCCACCGAGAAGCGACAATGAACCCCTTCGAAGACATGCGCCTGTTCTGCCAGGTCATGGAGTCCGGCAGCTTTACCGCCGCCGCCGAGCAACTGGGCCTGTCCAAGCAATTTGTCAGCCGCCGCCTGATTCAGCTGGAAGAGCGCCTGGGCGTGCGCCTGCTCAACCGTTCCACGCGCCGCCTGGACGTCACGCCGCTGGGCCAGAGTTATTACGAATCCGCCTTGCGATTGCTCAGTGACGTCGAGCAAGTGGAGCAGGGCATCGCCGGCCAGAACAGCGAGCCGCGCGGCACGCTGCGCCTGAGTGCGCCGCTGTCGTTTGCCATGGCTCACCTGGGTTGCCTGTTGCCGTCATTTCTGCAGCGCTATCCGCACGTGTCGGTGGAAGTCGATCTCAGTGACCGGCCTGTTGACCTGATCGGCGAAGGCTACGACCTGGTGCTGCGCATCGGCACCCTTGAAGACTCGACCTTGATCGCGCGGCGCATCGCCAGTGTCGAGCGGGTGTATTGCGCCAGCCCCGAGTACCTGGCCCGGCGCGGCACGCCGCTCAAGCCCGAAGACCTGGCCGACCACGATTGCCTGCCCTACGGCCACGGCCGCCAGGTGCAATGGCGCTTCCAGACCAAGGGCAAACTGCAGTCGGTGAATGTCAGCGGGCGCATGCGCGTGAACAACGGCGAGTTGTTGCGCGACACGGCGATTGCCGGGTTGGGCGTCACGTACCTGCCAACGTTTATCGTGGCCGACGCGTTGAAGGACGGGCGCCTGGTCACGCTTCTGGAAGACTTCGCCCCTGAAGCGCTGACCTTGTCGGCGGTGTACCCCCAGCACCGGCAAAGCTCCAGGCCGGTGCAGGCGCTGGTGGAATTCTTGCGTGAACGCCTGGCGGGTGGTTGCTGAACCACTGACACAGCATCGCACACCTGTGGGAGCGGGCTTGCTCGCGAAAGCGGTGTGTCAGTCAGCGTATCTGTAGCTGATCCAGCGCATTCGCGAGCAAGCCCGCTCCCACATTTTGATTGAGGTTTGGCTCAGAGATCGACGAGGTTGGCCAACTCCGAACCGTCCACATACCGCTGCAGATTCGCCAGGAACGTATCGGCAATCTCCTCTTGGCTGTTGGTCGAAATCGCCGAGGTGTGCGGCGACAACCTTACCCGCGGATGGCTGTACAACGGGTGCCCATCCGGCAGCGGTTCCGGCTCGGTCACGTCCAGCGATGCCAGGCCAACCTGACCGTTGTCCAACGCCTCCAACAACGCCTCCTGATCGAGCAAACCACCGCGCGCGATGTTGATCAGGTGCAGCCCCGGCTTGGCACTGCCGAGCACATCGCGGTTAACGATATGCCGCGTGCTCTCGGTCAGCGGCGCCGCCAGCACCAGATGGTCGACGCGGGCGAACAGGTCGTGGATATCCCCAGCGGCTTCGACGCCGTCGACGTCAAAAGAGGCATGGCTTTGACGCAACGCAACCACGTTGATGCCGAGCGCCAACGCCTTTTGCGCGAGGCTTTTACCAATTGCGCCAAAGCCGAGAATGCCCAGGGTAGTGCCCTTGAGTGGGCGCAATGGCGTGAAATTCCAGTGAGCATCCTTCACCCAGATAGCCGGCAAATGCTTGGACGCGGCAAAGATCGCCGCCAGGGCAAACTCGGCGAGGTTGTCGGCGGCGCTGCCGCGCGAGGTGGTCACCGGTGGGCCGTTGAACAGCCACTGCGGGTAGAAGTCGATGCCCGACGAGACCAGATGCACCCACTGCGCGCCGTACGGCCAGCCCGGCGGCGGGGTGTCCGGCGCGGTGTAGCCGCGCACGTTGATCGGGCGCAGCAAGAGGATATTGGCCTGGGGCGGCAAGTCACTCGGCACACCAGCAGGTACGCCGATTACCTGGGCTTCAGGATGAATCGAGGCGAGGCGTTCGCGGATCACCGCGTTGTAGTCTTCGTCCAGCTGGCTGGCAATAATCACCTGACTCATGAGCGTTCCTTATTCATTTTGGGCCACGTTGGGCGAACACAGCTTTGCCGACGCCTTGCAGCACAGCGTCGTTTTGTGGGGTATGCACGCGGCTGCACAGCACATCGCGGTAATGGCGTTGCAGCGGGCCGTGGCGTGACAGGCCGGGGTTGCCCGAGGCTTCGATGGCCAACTCGACGGCGCGGATCGCGTTGCCGGTCACCAGGTACTTCAACTGCGCGGCATTCGCGGCCGGTGTGTGGCCTTCAGCGGCGGCATCCAGCAGGCTGCGGTTGGCAAACAGCAGCGTGTCGATATGGCCGACGGTTTCCTGAAAACGCGGCAAGGTCGACAGCGCTGCGCCCAGATTGGATGGCTTGCGCTCCTCCAGCCATTTCACCAGCCAGTCCCGTGCAGCCTGGGCCACGGCGTCATACACCGAAGACAGCAACACTGACATCCACAGGAAACCATCGCCATCCAGCTCTGGCTGCGGCGCACTCCAGGGGCTCACGCTGACGGCGTGGTCCAGCGGCACCAGCACGTTGTCGAGCACCACTTCATGGCTGCAGGTGGCGCGCATGCCCAAGTGGTCCCAGGTGTCGATGATGCTTATGCCGGGGCTGTCCTTGCGCACCAGCCAGGCACCCACCAACGGGTCGGCGTCATCGCTGCGCGCCCATACGCTGAACCAGCTCAGACCATGGCTGCCGGTGGAGTAAATCTTGCGCCCGCTGACGCGCCAGCCCTCGGCGGTGCGCACGGCGGTGGTCGCCGGCAGGCCGCCCCGCGCCGGGGTGCCGAGGTCGGGTTCGACGCGCAGGGCGTTGATCAGCGCGCCGTTGCGCACCGCGTCTTCGGCCACTTGCACGCGCAAGTGCTGGGGCCAGGTTTTGCTGTCTTGCAAGCGCGTGTGTTGCAGGTACTGCATCACCAGGATCAGCGCGGTGGAGGGCTCGCCCTTGGCAATCGCGCTGATCGCCTTGCGCGCCTGGGGCAAGCTGGCACCGCCGCCGCCCAAGGACTTGGGCACGGTGAGGGCGACCAGGCCGTGGTCATGCAGCAGCTTAAAATTGTTGTGGGGGAAAGCACCGCTGGCGTCGTACAGGTGCGCGGTGCTTGCCAGCTCGGCGCTGAGACGTTCGAGCAAGGCTTCGAAGTTGGCGACTTCCACGGAGCGTAAGGAAGGTTGGGAAAAGTGGCTCATGGTTGCTTCACTCGATTCGATAGGTGTACGCCGATACCTGTGGGAGCTGGCTTGCCTGCGATAGCGATTCCAGGCTGACAGTGTTGGTGGCTGAAACACCGCTATCGCAGGCAAGCCAGCTCCCACATTGAATCGGTGTGATTTCAGATAGCGATACGCACGGGCTGTTGGCCCAACAAGCGCTCCACCACCTGCAACACCGGCTCGGCCTCGGTACGCACCAGCCAGTCCGGGCTGACCTCGACAAACGCCACCGTGCCGTCCTGGGCAATCACCACCACGGTTGGCTGCGGCAATTCCCACGTGCCGGTACCGGTGGTTTCGCCGATGCTGCTGCCCTTGGCCAATGCCGCGTTGCGCGAGGCTTCGTCAAAGCTGTAAAGAATGCCCAGGCGCCGCCCGAGGGTGTTGTCCGGGTCGCTGGCGACCAGCAGTTTGAGGCTATGGCGGGTCTTGATCTCGACCAGGCGCTGTGGCACTTGCGGGCTGACCGCCACCAGCGGCACGCCCCATTCACGCAGGCGCGGGTAGAGCTGGCGCTCGTAATAGGGCAGGGCGATGTTGCACGCCGGGCAGCCGGCAAAACGGAAGAAAATCAACACCGCCGGCCCGTCGGCCAGCAGCAGGTCGAGGTTCAGTTCGCCGCCTTCCACATTAAGCAAGGTGAACGGGTCCAGCGCATCGCCCACCTGCACATACGCGTCGGGCTGCGCTTCATCCACCAGGCGCTGGCGCTGGTCGATATTGACCTGCAACGCCGCCGGCGCCCAGGTGGCCACACGTTCGGCATGCAGCTCAGCTAATTGATGGTTGAGGGATTCGCTCATGCCAGCGCCTCCTGTTGTTCTTCGACCTCGGTGGCGACGCTGTAACGGTTGGCCGGCACGTCCAGGCCCAGGTTGTCGCGCAGCGTGTGGCCGCTGTACTCGGTGCGGAACAGGCCGCGCTGTTGCAGCACCGGCACCACCAGCTCAGTGAAGTACTGCAAGCCATCCGGCAGCACCGAGTTGATGATGAAACCATCGCTGGCGCCGGTTTCGAACCAGGTCTGGATCGCATCGGCGACTTGCTCCGGGGTGCCGACAAAATCGCGTTTGGGCCGCGAGAAACGCAGGGCCACTTCGCGCAGGGTCAAGCCTTCGTCCTTGGCCAGTTGCTTGATGCGCTCGGAGCCGCCTTTCTGGCTATTGGCGCCCAGGTCGCCGAGTTCCGGGAAGGGTTCGTCCAGCGGGTATTGGCTGAAGTCATGGTCGTTGAACGGGCGGCCGAGGGCGACAATGGCGTCCTCCACGGTGACCAGGTCCACGGCCTGCTGATAGCGGCTTTGCACCTCGGCGGCGTCACGCCCGACAATCGGGCGGATGCCCGGCAGGATCGACAGGCTGTGGGCGTCGCGGCCAAAGCCCTTGGCGCGGCGCTTCAAGTCGGCGCTGTAGGCTTTGGCTTCTTCAATGTGCTCGACGTGCACGAAAATCGCATCGGCGTTTTGCGCCGCAAAGTTGCGCCCATCCTCCGAGGTGCCGGCCTGGAAAATTGCCGGTTGGCCCTGGCGCGAACGCGCGATGTTCAGCGGGCCTTTGACCGAGAAAAACTCGCCTTTGTGGTTCAGCGCGTGCAGCTTGTGCGGGGTGAAAAACTCGCCACTTTGCTTGTTGTAGGTAAAGGCGTCGTCTTCCCAGGAATCCCACAGGCCCTTGACCACGTTGAGGTGTTCCTTGGCGATGCGGTAGCGCACGGCATGCGGTGGGTGCTCGGCCTTGCCGAAGTTGTCGGCGGTGCCGCTGAGCCACGAGGTGACCACGTTCCAACCGGCGCGGCCGCCGCTGATGTGGTCCAGGGACGCAAACTGGCGTGCCACCTGATAGGGCTCGCTGTAGCTGACCGTCACCGTGGCCACCAGGCCAATGTTCGTGGTCAGTGCGGCGAGGGCTGAGAGAATGGTCAGTGGCTCGAAGCGGTTGAGGTAATGCGGGCTGGACTTGGCGTGGATATGCAGGCTGTCGGCGATGAACACGAAATCGAATTTGGCGCTTTCGGCCAATTCAGTCTGCTGCTTGTAGAAACCAAAATTCGTACTGGCATTCGGTTGCGCCTGCGGGTGGCGCCATTCACCCCAGCCGTGACCGACGCCGTGAACCATGGCGCCCAGCTTCAAATGGCGTGGCTGCAATTGACCTGGCTTGCTCATGTGTAGCTCCTTGCTTAGCGCGATGCTTGGGAAGTGGGAAAACGCTCGGCGTTAAAGCTCTTGTCGAAACCCTGCGACACGTCGATGTGCCTGGGCAGCAGGCCTTCCTTCTGATAGGTGTCGGCCGTGGCTTGCAGGCCGCTGATCACGCTGTCGTCGATCACGACGGGGCTCAGATGAGTGTCCTTGGCCACCTCGACGTGCACCGCCAACGGCAGGCCGGTGATTTTCGATTGGGCGGCAGCGTATTCATTGGGGTGCGCATTGGCCCACGCATAAGCGCGATCGACGCGGGCGACGAAGTCGTCCAGTTGCGCGCGTTTTTCGCTGATGGCCTGTTGGGTGGCCGCAAAATACAGGTGGTTGCTCAGCAACGGGTTGCCGCTGACCAGCACCCTGGCCTGGCTTTGTGAGGTGACCACCGTGGTGTACGGGTCCCATGTGGCCCAGGCGTCGACTGTGCCGTTATCGAGCACCAACCGCGATTCGGCGGGCAGCAGGAATATGAATTGCACATCCTGGGTGGTCAGCCCGGCGCTGGCCAGGGCCTTGATCGCCAGGTAGTGGCCGATGGAGCCGCGGCCCGTGACGATTTTCTTGCCCTTGAGGTCGGCCACCGTCTTGATCGGTGAATCCTTGGGCACCACCAGGGCGGTGGTGTTGCGCCCTTCGGCGTGGATGATGCTGACCACTTTGAGCGAGGCGCCGGCGCCCAGAGCAAACACATACGGCGCATCACCGAGCGCACCGACATCCACGGCGCCGGCATTCAGGGCTTCGCCCAACGGTGAGGCGGAGGGGAATTCCGACCATTGGAGGGTGTAGGGAACGTTTTGGGTTTCGCCCGAGGCTTCCAGCAGGGCCTTGATGGTGGATTTTTGATTGGCCACGCGCAGCGGTTGCAGGTCGGCGGCCTGGGCGGTGGTGAGCAGGCCGAAGGCGAGGGCGGTGCCCAGCAACAGGCGTTTGAACGCAGGGGTAAAGGTCATGAGCGATAGATTCCAGACAGATCGAAAAGGTGTGGGTTACCTCCGCCTGGAAAGGGGTCGGTGCGGCCTGCCCCGGTCCGGGGCAGGCGTTAAGGGGATCAGATCACGTAGAAACCATGGGTGCCGTCGCGGGCCAGTTGGTCGACCAGGCCGAACTCCCAATCCAGGTAGGCCTGCATGGCTTCCTTGGGGCTGTCGGTGCCTTCGTACGGTCGGCGGTAGCGGTCGATACGCGCTGAGGCCAGGTGCGTTTCTCCCGTTTCCAGCGGCAGTTGTTCGGCGATCCAGTGCGTGGTGCCGCCTTGCAGCAGGAACACCGGCTTGCCGGTCAGCGCTTCGACTTCGGCCACCGCCAGGCGTGCCAGTTGGCTGGTGCCGCAGGTCAGCACATAACGCTCGGCGGGCGGTACCTTGGCCAGCGCCTCGGGCAATTGCGCACGCAAGACCCAGTGAGCACCGGGGATGTGGCGCTTGACGTAATTGACGCTGGGGGTGAAATCCAGCACCGCCGTGTCGCCGTGGGCGAGCCACTCCGCCAGGGTGTGCGGGCTGATCAACTCGGCTTGCTGCGGCGCCGGCACGGGTGCTACCCAGGCACCCGTTTCGCTGAAGTGCGCCGTTTGCAGGTCGTCGAGCACATGCACCTCCCAGCCCAGTTGCGCGAGCCAGGAGGCGGACATGTTGGCACGCACGCCGTCATCATCCGCCAGCACCAGGCGCGCACCGCGCACGCTGGCGACGTGATCGGTTTCCTGCACCAGCTGGCCGCCCGGAGTAGAGCGTGCGCCAGGCAAGTGGCCGGCTTCGAATTCTTCCGGGGTGCGCACATCGAACAGGTACGTGGTGCGGTGCGGTTCCTGCTGCCAGCGTTGCAGATCAGCCAAAGTCGCACGGCCGACGCGGGCTTTGTCGGCCACGCGGCGCGCGTCCCGGGCGGCGATCTGGCGGTGTTCTTCGCGGGTTGGCGCAAAGCGCCGCGACTGGCCGTGGGCGAGTTTCTGCCCGGCCAGGGTCCAGCCGATGGTGCCGTTACGCAGCGCCGACACCGGGTTGGCGATGCCAGAGTTGATCAGCGATTGAGTGCCAATAATGCTGCGCGTGCGCCCGGCGCAGTTGACGATGATGCGGGTGGACGGGTCCGGCGCCAGTTCACGCGCGCGCAGCACCAGCTCGGCACCGGGCACGCTGATGCCGGTGGGGATGCTCATGGTCTGGTATTCATCGAAGCGGCGCGCGTCGAGCACCACCACGTCGGCTTGGTTGTCGAGCAGAGCCTGGACTTCTTCGGCGGCCAGAGACGGGGTATGGCGCTCGCTCTCGACCAGCTCGCCAAACGCCTTGCTCGGCACGTTGACGTCGATAAACAGCTCACCGCCGGCCTTGCGCCAACCGTCCAACCCCCCTTCAAGCAGGCTGACCTGGGTGTAGCCCAGCGCAACCAGGCGCTCGGCAGCGCGTTGCGCCAGCCCTTCACCGTTGTCGTAGACGGTGACCTGGGTATTGCGCCGTGGAATGCGCGCGTACACCTCCAGCTCCAGTTTGGACAGCGGGATATTCGCAGCGAACAGCGGGTGCGACTCGGCAAACGGCGCTTCTTCGCGCACATCGACCAGGGCGACTTCTTCACGGTCCAACAGGGCCTGACGGATCTGGGCGAAGCTGCGGTTCGATACGGTGGTCATAGGGCAGGGCTCTTTTCTTTGGACAAATCCCAGATGTTCGGGAGGTAGGCGTTGGAATAACCGGAGATAAACAGTTTCTCGCTGCCGTCGGGCTGATACACCGCGCGGCGTACCGCACCGATATTGGCACCGTATACATGAATGCTGATCGACACCTGGTCGCTGTGGGCATTGCTGACCTGATGGATATCGCCGACCTTGGGCGACACGGCCTCGACCTGACCCGGCACCAACTGAATCGGCTTGCCCTCGGCAACGAGGCGGCCGTCGGGTGCGCGTTCAAAGCCCTGGGAAAATTCCGAACCGCGCAGCATGCCGATCAAGCCCCACACGCGGTGGTCATGAATCGGCGTGCTTTGCCCCGGCCCCCACACAAAGCTGACGATGCAAAAGCGCTGGCGCGAATCGGCATGCAGCAGAAATTGCTGGTAACGCGCGGGGTCGGGTTGGGCGTATTCGTCGGGCAGCCAGTCATCGTGGCTGACCAGTTGCGCCAAGAGCTTGCCGCCACGGTGCAGCAGGTCGCCTTCGCGTGGATTGCCGTCGATCAATTCCGCCAGGGCGCCTATAAAGGCTCTGAGTCTCTCGGGGTGTCGGGCCTGGGTCATGGCACTTCCATCGCTGCTTTAACGGGGAGGGTTTGATGGGTTTATATAAGCATAATGTTTATATTTAATATGCTATTTTTTAATGATTAGCTTATAGCTTTAGGTAATTTAGAACCGCTCTGCATAGCGTTAGACGTTATCGATCACAGCGTGGACTATCCATGCAGCGTTCATGCAACTATGCTTCGCACACATCTTAATGACTGTTCTCTATGTGCGGCCCAAATGAAAATTGACGATATCGATGCCTTTGTCGAAGTGATTCGTTGCCAGTCCATCAGCCATGCCGCCGAGTCGTTGCAACTGACCCAGCCGGCCATTACCCGCCGCGTGCAGAACTTCGAGCAGGCGCTGGGTGTGGAGCTGTTCGACCGCAACACCAAGCCCCTCAAGCCTACGCTGATCGGTACGCGCGTTTATGAACAATGCCGGCTGATCCTGCGCGAAATGGATGCCCTGCGCGAACTGGTGGCCACCGATGCGCCGCCGACCGGCGTATTGCGCCTGGGCGTGCCGCAGACCATCGGCGACGTGGTGCTGCTCGATGCGCTCAAGCACCTGCGCACCGAATACGCCGACTTGCGCACGCAAGTCGCCACGGGTTGGGGCAGCCAACTGGTCGGCAAGATCGAGCGCGGTGAACTGGACGCGGCGGTGGCGCTGTTTCCGGCAGGCAAGATTTTCCCGGACAACATCGTCGGTGAGTCCATCGGCAAAATGGAGTTGGTGGTGGTGTGTGCCAAGGCGCAGTTGCCGAAGAAGCCGTGCAAGTTGGCCGATGTGTACCATAACGGCTGGATTCTGAACCCGGATGGCTGCGGTTTCCGGGCCGGCTTGCAGCGCACCTTGTCTGATCAGGGGTTGGCATTGCGGGTGAACCTGGAAACCTTCGGCACCGAGTTGCAATTGGGGCTGGTGGCAGACGGTTTGGGTTTGGGGCTGGTGCCGCGGCCTTTGCTGGAGCGCAGCGCTCACCGTGAGCAACTGGCGGTCATGCCGCTCAAGGATTTCAAGCCGGTGATGGATTTGTGGCTGATCTATCCGCATTTTCTCGGCAACCTGCAGGGGCCGGTGGATGCATTCGGCAAGCTGGTCGCGGACTCGCTGCACAAGATCCGCAACGCCGCCTGAGCGAGGGACGTGGTTTTTATAAAAAAAAATAATAATTAGCTTAGATTAAAATGTGCTTTTTATTATTTTTCGGCATCCCCTAGGCTGCCTGGAAGTCCTTAAGGCCATCCAGGAAGTTTTGCCATGAGTAGCGTCACCTCTCTATCCAGCGTTTCCAGCAACGTCCGCCAGCGCGTATCGCCCGAAGAGTGGGAGGTGCGCGTCAAACTGGCCGCGGCCTATCGGCTGGCGGCGTTGTACAAGTGGACCGATCACATCTACACGCACTTCTCGGCCCGCGTGCCGGGTCCGGATGAGCATTTCCTGATCAATGCCTTTGGCTTGTTGTTCGATGAAATCAGCGCGTCCAACCTGGTCAAGGTTGACCTTGACGGCACGATTGTCGACGACCCTACGGGCCTGGGCATCAATTACGCAGGTTATGTGATTCACAGCGCCATCCACGGCGCGCGGCATGACCTGCAAGCGGTGCTGCACACGCATACCCGTGACGGTATTGCGGTGTCGGCGCAGAAGGACGGGCTGTTGCCGATTTCCCAGCACTCTATCGCGTTCTCCGGGCGTATCGCGTACCACGGCTATGAAGGCGTGGCGCTGGACCTGGACGAGCGTGAGCGGTTGGTGGCGGACCTGGGGGACAAGAGTGTGATGATTTTGCGTAACCATGGGTTGTTGACGGCGGGGGTGAGCGTTGAGCATGCGTTTCAGCAGCTGCAGGGGCTGGAGCGTGCGTGCAATATCCAGGTGGCGGCGCAGGCGGGCGGGAATGCGCAGTTGATCTTTCCGCCGGCGGAGGTGGTGGCCAAGGTTGAAGAGCAGGCCAAGGTGTTCAGCAACGGGGCCGGGCCGGGTGTGGCGCGGCATTGGAATGCGTTGGTTCGGCAGTTGGAGCGTACTGATACCGAGTATAAAAACTGACGTCGGTAGTGGTGGGGGGGCTTGGGG